>NZ_KV792465.1:39888-128637 GCF_001808215.1 Serratia sp. HMSC15F11 | reverse complement strand
TTTTCTAAGCTGCCTGTACGGCAGTGCACGTTTATCCTCTGCCATGTTGCATGCCCATGATTTTCTAAGCTGCCTGTACGGCAGTGCACGGCGCCTCCATGCCGAAATCCGCGCCGACGTCTTTCTAAGCTGCCTGTACGGCAGTGCACGTTAATCGCACCACCTACCAAAGCCACTTACTTTTCTAAGCTGCCTGTACGGCAGTGCACCGGAACGGGCGATTTCATCCCTACCGCTGATCTTTCTAAGCTGCCTGTACGGCAGTGCACCGATTTGCGCCGTTTGCCCGCGAAAATGAGCATTTTCTAAGCTGCCTGTACGGCAGTGCACGAAACCTTTGGTCATCACGTCCGCGACGCGCTTTTCTAAGCTGCCTGTACGGCAGTGCACGAAAAGGCTCAAAGACTGGAGAAGGCCAGTAATTTCTAAGCTGCCTGTACGGCAGTGCACTCCCTCTCGGGTGCAATCGATACCCTCGGACATTTCTAAGCTGCCTGTACGGCAGTGCACGGCGGGTGGTGCTGACCGACATCGATACGGCATTTCTAAGCTGCCTGTACGGCAGTGCACTATCACCGCGACGAGAAAGGAAAGATTGTGAATTTCTAAGCTGCCTGTACGGCAGTGCACATTACGTCAATGACCCACGCTTTGCTCAGTGGTTTCTAAGCTGCCTGTACGGCAGTGCACACCAAAGGCGGCGCGCTCGGCAATCGATAACTTTTCTAAGCTGCCTGTACGGCAGTGCACATCAATCCTGGAAACGTAGGTTATTTGTTCGCTTTCTAAGCTGCCTGTACGGCAGTGCACGCACCCGACAGCATTTTGCCCGCTGTGAATCATTTCTAAGCTGCCTGTACGGCAGTGCACACCGCGAACGGGTTCCCATATAACGCATCTGTTTTCTAAGCTGCCTGTACGGCAGTGCACTGACGCATGCACCTGGAGCTGCCTGGAGCAAATTTCTAAGCTGCCTGTACGGCAGTGCACCATGCGGGTCGGTGAGGTTTGCCGCATAGAGTTTTCTAAGCTGCCTGTACGGCAGTGCACGTCCTGATCGTCGGCCAGCTCTCCGGCTTTCTTTTCTAAGCTGCCTGTACGGCAGTGCACGGCAAGAAGTTTGGATCGTTGAGATAGCCATATTTCTAAGCTGCCTGTACGGCAGTGCACCCATCCGGGGCGTGAAGGGCGGCGCAGTGAAATTTCTAAGCTGCCTGTACGGCAGTGCACTGCTTCATTTTGGCGACGAATTTACCCTCGTTTTTCTAAGCTGCCTGTACGGCAGTGCACCGCACAGGTCGAAGCCCGCCGTGACGCCGGCATTTCTAAGCTGCCTGTACGGCAGTGCACGTGCCTGATATGCAACAATCTGGGCTGATTTTTTTCTAAGCTGCCTGTACGGCAGTGCACGCTGTCGACTCATGAGTGCCTGGCAGGGGGACTTTCTAAGCTGCCTGTACGGCAGTGCACGCGCAAGCAGCGACGGGCAGCTGACGGCCGCCTTTCTAAGCTGCCTGTACGGCAGTGCACCCGTCATAAATCCAGTTAGGGATCTGCGCACATTTCTAAGCTGCCTGTACGGCAGTGCACAGCGTCGTTTCGGCGAACACCGACGGCATCGTTTTCTAAGCTGCCTGTACGGCAGTGCACCGTTGCATATTAGCGCTAATCAGCTGATTGATGGAGGAAAATCGAAATCTCCGTTCAAAAAGCCTTTTTTAAAGCGATTAAAAATATGATTTAAAATCAATAAATTAAAAGTATCACTCAAAAAAGGGTTCGGCAACCAAGAACGGGGTAAGGTGACATCTTTGCATTTTAGGGGGAATTATAGGTTCCCTGTTTGGTATCACCATCCGTCCCACTCAGACGCATAGACACCACTGATGACCTGAATTGCCAGCTCAAACAGCTGAGCAAAATACAAAAAGAGCGGCTGGTGAGTCACCCGCCGCTGTCGTTGGAGTATCTATTGCCGGTCGTTAAAAGCGACTAAACGGCGCCGAAAAAGCCACTTCGCCGCTGACGCCATTCAGGGCGTCTTCCGCCAGCGGGTAGACCTGGAACGCGCTTTCCGTATCCGGCCAGCGACAATGCAGGCCATAGGCGGCGGCCGGTTTAAAACCGAAGCGGCCGTAGTAAACAGGATCGCCCAGCACCACCACCGCGGCGTAACTGAATTCGTTCAGCGAATCCAAGCCTTCGTAAACCAGCTTTTCAGCCAGCCCCTGGCGGCGCAGGCTTTCGTCTACCGCCAGCGGCGCCAGCGCCACCCATTGTCGGTCTTCGCCGGCCACGTCTACCGGGCTGAACGCGGCGTAACCCACCACCCCGCCTTCGTCGTCAGTGGCGACCACGCCCAGCGTCAGCAGGCCGTCTTCGCGCAGCTGCTGCACCAGATCGGCTTCGTCGTCGCGGCCAAAGGCGCGGCGCAGCAAGGCATCGATGCCCGCCGCATCTACCGGTATCTCTACGCGGATCAGCATGATACCGCCACACGGGAAGCCGGCGCCGTGCCCTCCTGCAACCCTGCTTCGACAAAATCAGCCAACTGCAACAGCCCCATGCGCAGCGGCGCAGGCATGCTTTCCAGCTCGATGGCGTCCATCAAATTTTTCACATACAGGCCCAATTCGGTATCCCCTTCAATCTGCAGCCGACGCTGAAAGAACAGCGTATCCGGATCTTGCTTGCGCGCCGCGATCAGGATCAGATCGTTGGCGTCGCCGCTGAAGCTGACGTCCGCTTCGGCGTGCTGGCTGACCACCAGTTTGTCGTTTTCTACCGTCATAAACCATTGTAGCGCCAGATCGCGAACTTCGATCTTCAACCAGCGCGATTCGAGAAATTCCAGATCGCCATCCGCCAACGCCTGGCGGAACTGCCAGCTCAGCACCTGTTGCAGCAGCTGGCGCTGCAGGGCGAACGGCGTGAATTTCAGCGGGATGCGCAGCAGCGACGGCCCCTGGCGCACAAGGCGTGCTCGTAGTTGTTCCAACACGGTCATCCACTCCTTTCAATACGGACTACCGCTATTTTGCCACACTGCCGCACGGCTTCAGCGGTCTATATCAACAAATAGTGCATTTCACCGCCATGTTTATCAATACGCCATAAGCTGCCCCAAATCAAAACCTGTGTGCGCCCCTTTGCCTAAAATGGCCTCCCCGATTCGCGTTTGCCGGCGGAACACCGCCTTCGGCAACCTTTAAAGACAGCGTGCGCCCGGCCGGGCGCACGGCTAAGCCAGGATAAATCTATGGAGCTGCTTTGTCCCGCCGGCAACCTGCCGGCCCTGAAGGCCGCGGTGGATAACGGCGCCGACGCCGTTTACATCGGTCTGAAAGACGATACCAACGCGCGCCACTTCGCCGGCCTCAACTTCACCGAGAAAAAGCTGCAGGAAGCGGTCGATTACGTGCATCGCCACGGCCGCAAGCTGCATATCGCCATCAACACCTTCGCCCATCCCGACGGCTACGCCCGCTGGCAGCGCGCGGTGGATATGGCGGCCCAGCTGGGCGCCGACGCGCTGATTCTGGCGGATCTGGCGATGCTGGAATACGCCGCCCAGCGCTACCCGCAGCTGGAGCGCCACGTTTCGGTGCAGGCCTCCGCCACCAACGAAGAGGCTATCCGTTTCTACCAGCGCAACTTCGAGGTGGGCCGGGTGGTGCTGCCGCGCGTGCTGTCGATGCATCAGGTGAAACAGCTGGCGCGCACCAGCCCGGTGCCGCTGGAAGTGTTCGCCTTCGGCAGCCTGTGCATCATGGCCGAGGGGCGCTGCTATCTCTCTTCCTACCTGACCGGCGAGTCGCCGAACACCGTCGGCGCCTGTTCGCCGGCGCGGTTCGTGCGCTGGCAGCAAACCCCGCAGGGCATGGAGTCGCGCCTGAACGACGTGCTGATCGACCGCTATCAGGATCATGAAAACACCGGCTACCCGACGCTGTGCAAGGGCCGCTATCTGGTGGACGACGTGCGCTACCACGCGCTGGAAGAGCCCACCAGCCTCAATACGCTGGAGCTGCTGCCGGAGCTGCTGGCCGCCAACATCGCCTCGGTGAAGATCGAAGGCCGCCAGCGCAGCCCGGCTTACGTCAGCCAGGTAGCGCGCGTCTGGCGCCAGGCGATCGACCGTTGCCAGGCCGATCCCGCCGCCTACCGCGCCGACGCCGCCTGGATGGAGACGCTGGGCGCGATGTCCGAAGGCACCCAAACCACGCTGGGCGCCTATCACCGCAAATGGCAGTAGCCGGAGGAAACATGAAATACGCACTGGGGCCGGTACTCTACTACTGGCCGAAAAACGACATCGCAACGTTCTATCAACAGGCGGCGGACAGCAGCGCCGACATCATTTATCTCGGCGAGAGCGTCTGCGCCAAGCGCCGCGAGATGAAGGTCGGCGATTGGCTGGCGCTGGCGCGCGAAATCGCCCACAGCGGTAAACAGGTGGTGATCTCCACGCTGGCGCTGCTGCAGGCGCCGTCCGAACTGAATGAGCTGAAACGCTATGTGGAAAACGGCGAGTTCCTGTTTGAAGCCAACGATCTGGGCGCGGTGAACATGGCGGCGGAGCGCGGCCTGCCGTTCGTCGCCGGCCATGCGCTGAACAGCTACAACGCCTATACCCTGCGCCTGCTGCGCCGCCAGGGCATGATCCGCTGGTGCATGCCGGTCGAGCTGTCGCGCGACTGGCTGGCCAATCTGCTGACGCAGTGCGACGAGCTGGGCTTCCGCCACGACTTCGAGGTGGAGGTGCTGAGCTACGGCCATCTGCCGCTGGCCTATTCGGCGCGCTGCTTCACCGCCCGCTCGGAGAACCGCGGCAAGGACGAGTGCGAAACCTGCTGCATCAAGTATCCGCAGGGCCGCATGATGCGTTCGCAGGAACAACAGCAGGTGTTCGTACTCAACGGCATCCAGACGATGAGCGGTTACTGCTATAACCTCGGCAACGAGCTGCCGAACATGCAAGGGCTGGTGGACATCGTGCGGCTCTCGCCGCAGGGCGCCGAGACGCTGGCGCAGATCGATGCCTTCCGCGCCAACGAGCGCGGCGAGCAGCCGCTGACCTTGACCGACCACGCCGACTGCAACGGCTACTGGCGCCGCGTGGCGGGGCTGGAGTTGGTGTCTTAGCGAGGTAAGCGCCGGCGGCGCTCTGTCGCCGGTATCGGTTTACGCCGCACGTTTTCTCCTGTTTTATCTGCAGCATGGCTCACCTGGCCGCCTTCAATCCCACACATTACGCACCGTTATCTGTCTTGTTCACTGTGAATCCTTGATTAATTCATTTGAATGAATTAATTTTTTGAGTGACATTCCATAAATGAGATGAGGAGTAACGAGATGCTGACACGCCCTGAACCGTTATCTCTGGCCGAGCGCGACCGCCGCTGGCAGCTGGCGCGGGACATTATGCAGACGGAAGACCTTGCGGCCCTGATCGTATACGGCGACCGAGAAGCCGCCGCCCCAGCCGGTTTCGCACCAGATTGCTACTTCACCAACGACCGTCCCGGTTCGATCGTCGTTTTCGTCGGCGATGAATCGCCGCGCATCTACACCTTCGCTTCGATGATGGTCGCCGACCACTTGCAGGCCTCGTTGCGCGGCGATCTGCAATGGATCGGCGCGGAACAGCTGTTCGTCGGTAAAACCGGTCGCGATGTCGGCGCCTGGCTGGCCGAGCGCCGTTTAGCGGGAACCCGCATCGGCATCATCGGGCTGGAACCCTATCCCCCCTTCTACTTCGACGGCGCCATGCCCGCTCGCACGCTGCAGGGGTTGACGGAGGCGCTCCCAACGGCCAATTGGATACCGGTCTACCGCGAATTCTTCCGGCGCGCCTCGGTAAAAAGCGAGGAGGAATTGCGGCTGGTGCGCTATGCCGCACACATCGGCGAAACCATGAGCGAAACATTGCGTGCCACCGCCAGACCCGGCGTTTCCGAAGCCGATCTGGTGGCAGCAGTGACGGCAACCTGCTTCTCAATGGGCGGTTATACAGCAGAGCTGCTGTTGGGATCCGGCCCCGAATACGTCGGTTGGGGGCCACCTGCCTGGCAATATCGCGCCCAGGCGCCACGGGTTCTGCAAGAAGGCGATTTGGTGTTGTCGGAGATCTTCGCCCTGTACGGTATGATGGAAACCCAGCATCAGGCCGCTATCGCCATCGGCGAGGTACACCCCGATATTCTGCACGCTGCGGCGATCGCCAGAGCGAGTTATGAGGCGGGATTAGGCGCGCTGCGAACGGGTAACACCTTCGGCGATGTGGTCGACGCCATGGAGCAACCGTTGCTGGCCGCCGGCTGCTGGCACGTGCATCCGCTGATCCATAGCCTTAATCCCTATGGCCCGGTCGGTTTCGGCACCGCGCCCGGCATCGAGTCTCTCCCCGAAGCCGCCCGCTATGCGCAGCTCAGGCGTTTGCCTACCGTGGGGCGTGAACTGCCGCTGCAAGCAGGCATGTGCTTCGCTTTTGAACCCAGCTGTGCTTTCGGCAGGCATATGGCCAACCTCGGCGGTACGGTATTGGTCGGTGAAACAGGCGGCGTGGCACTGAATGAGAACTCAACCCGGCTGATGTTCGCAGGCGGCTCACATCGATAATCAGGAGACAATGTTTCAATGCAGAATCAGGACAGGCTCAATGAGCGTACCCGCGAAACCCAGGAACGTCTTATCCGGGCAGGCTTGAGCCTGTTCAGCAAACATGGACTCGAAGGCGTGCGCACCCGCCAACTGGCCGAAGCGGCGGGGGTGAATCAGTCCGCCATTCCCTATCATTTTGGCGGCAAGGAGGGCGTCTATCTGGCAGTGCTGGAACATGTAGCCGGTAGCATTGTCGCCCATTTAGCCTTGCCGCGCCGCCTGCTCGCCGGGCAAACGCCGGCGGAAGCATTACGGACATTGATGCAAGATTTCGTCACCGCCTTGCTGGGCTCGGAAACCTCTGCGGCAAGCAGCCTGTTGTTGGCGCGAGAACAGCTCCAGCCCAGTGCCGATTTCGATGCCCTGCATACCTGTTTATTCTCACCGCTGCATCACACCGTGAGCGAACTGGTCACGGCGATCCGCAGCGACCAACCTGACCTGAAAGAGAATATCCTGCGCGCGCACGCTGTTCTCGGCCAGGCGTTGTCCTTCGCCGTCGCGCGCGAGGCGCTATTGCGAAGGCTGGGAGAAAACGCGCTGTCGCCACAGGAGATCGCGCAGATCGCCACTCTGGTTGGCACGATGTCAGTCGCCGCCGCGCAAGGCTGAACGCGGCGGCGTTAGTTACGCCCGCCGCTTCCTGAACATCCCGCGCAGCGCCACGCTGTTGCGTAAGAAGGCCACGCCGAAGCCCAGCAGGGTGTAGACCACGCCGAGTATCAACATCATCACCACGTCGCCCCACACTTCATTCAGCGACAGCCCCATCTGGTTGACGCCGGCGATCGCCTTGGTGCCCCAGGTGGAGGGAATGCTGTACGAGATGGCGCGCACCCAGGCCGGCATCGACTGCAGCGGCCAGATGGTGCCGGACAGGTAGAAGATCGGCGTAGTGATGAACGCCAGCGTCAGGTAGATCATCTCGACGCTGCGCAGGCACTCGGTCACCAGCTTGCCCAGCCCCAATACCGCCAGCAGGAACGGGAAGGTCAGCAGCAGCAGTTCGGCGATGTTCGCCGTCTGCCTATAGCCCAATACCCACGGCCACAGCACGAACAGCACGATCGACAGGAACAGCCAGATCGGCAGCAGCGCCGTCAGCCCGCCGAGGTGCGCCGCCAGCGGCGCTTTGCCGCCGGGCATGCTCTTCATGGCGATGTTGACGCGGATACAGGCGATCAGCAGCGAGTGCTGCAACAGCATCACCAACAGCCCGGGGAAGATGATCGCCGCAAAGCTGATGCCGGGGTTGAACACGTCCAGCGTTTGCCCCAGTATCGGCGTCAGCAGTATCTGCGCCTGCCGTTCGCTGAAGCCGCTGCGCAGCAGCAGCCCGTTGTTGTACTCCGTCAGCAGCTGCTGATAGGCCGCCACCACGTCTTGTTGGATCTGGCCGTTAGCCAGGCGGTTGGTGGCGTCGCCGTAGACCGGCACCACGATGTTCTGCCCGCTGAGGATCTTCTTCTCCAGATCCACCGGCATGATGATCACCGCAAACAGCTTGCGCCAGCTGAGATCGCGCTGCGCCTGTTCCAGGCTGTCGTAGGTTTCAATCGCTATCTTGGACGTGGCGTCCAGCTGGCGGATCAGCTGGCGGCTGGCGGTGCTGTGGTCCTGATCGACCACCCCCACCGGCAGATCCCACACCGTGCGGTTGGCGTACACCATGCTCATGATGCACAGCGACAGGATCAGCATCAGCCACACCGGCCGCTCCAGCATGCCGAGCAGCACCTTAACGAAGGTTTGCCAATAGAGCTTCATCCGGCGTTCCCCTCTTTTTCCAGCCGCGCCGGCAGGCGATTACGCACCAGCAGCGCGGCCACCAGCGGGTAGACCGCCAGCAGCGCACACACGCTGAAAATGGCGCTGGCGTGCACCTGCCGCAGGAACACGTCGAACATCGCGTACAGCGCGTGGGTCAGCGGTTCGATGTTGGAAATGATGCGCGCCGGCAGCGGCATCGACAGCTCAGGCACCGCCATGCCGGAGAAGGTCATCGCGATACTGACCAAAATACCGATCAGGCTGTACGCGGTGATGGTACTGCCGGTAAAGGTGTACAGCAGCAGGCCGATGCTCTGCGCCGCCATCACGTAGAACAGGCCGATCAACAGCATAAACAGTGGATTGCCGCTGACGCGGGCGTCAAAGATGCCCACCAGCGCCGCGATCTCGACCATCAGCAGGGTGGTGAAACACAGCGTGTACGGCGCCAGCTTGCCGAGCAGAGCCAGGCTGAACGGCTTGGCCTGCAGCAGCGACTTGCTGCGCGCCAGCACGTAGATCATGCAGGTCACCGCGAACAGCTGCAGCAGATGGATGGTGGCGGCGAACTGCTGGTAATAGATATAGCTGCCGCTGGCGTTGAACAGGCTGCCGTAGGAGAGCGTCACGTCCGCCAACGGCGGCAGCGTTTTGCCCATCTCGGTGGCGATGATGCTGCGGGTGTTGGCGTTGATTTCGTTCATCAGGCCGCCAAAATCCTGGGTGGAGTACAGCCCGGCGCCGTAGAACAACGCATTGTAGTACATCACCACGCTCGGCTGTTTGCCCGACAGCGCGTTGGCCTCAAGGTCCGGCGGGATATACAGCAACGCGTAATCCTGCGCGCTGCGCAGGCGGCTCAGCGACTCCGGTAACCCACCGCCGTAAGCCTCGACGTGGGCGTGCGAACCGGCGTCCAGCCGACGCGTCAGCGATTTTGACAGCGGGCTGTGATCGCTATCCACCACCGAGACCGGCAGATCGAGCAGCGTGCCTTCGGAGAAGTTGCTGCTGATCAGCGCAAACAGGATCAGCGGAAAGATCCAGCTCAGCCAGTGCACCACCGGGCTGCGAAAGGCGACGCGACACTCTTTGTCGAACGCGTGACTGAAGCAGCGCCAGCCGGCCCTTACTCTTTCCATTGCCATAAGGTGCTCATCCCCGGACGCAGGCCGTCCACCGGCTGTGACGGATACAGGCGCACTTCGAAGGTTTTCAGGTCGAAGTCGCCGGTGGCGCGGGTGGCGCGTTTGGTGGCGTAATCCCCCAGCGGCGCGATGTAGCGCACTTCGGTGTCGATCATTTTGTCCTTCAGCGCCGGCACCCGCAGTTTGACCTTGTCGCCTTTGCGCACGTGGGCCAGGATGTCTTCGCGCAGGTTAAACACGAAGTAGGCGTCCGGCACCCGGATCAACGTCACCAGCGGGCTGCCGGCGTTCAGCAATTCGCCCACTTCGGCCGGGATCGGCCCCACTTCGCCGTCTACCGGCGCTTTCACCTGCAGATCGTCGCTCTGCGCCTGGATCTGCAGCAGATTCTCTTCCGCCGCCCGCAGCGCCGCCGCATATTGCTGCCGCTGCTCGACACGGTCGCCGTTGATGCCTTCATCCAGGTTGGCTTTGGCCGCCTGCACCTGCTGGAAGGCGGTGTCGCGCGACCGGCGCGAAGCGTCCAGCTCGGACTTCGAGATATAGCCTTTGCCGGCCACGCTCAGGTTGCGGTTGTAGTCGTTTTGCGCATTGCGGTACTGCGCCTCGGCCTGCGCCAGGTTGGCGCGCAGGTTGCGGATGCTCTCTTCACGGGTGCCGTGCAGCGACAGCTCGAGCTGCGCCTTGGCCTCGTCGCGCGTCGCCTGCGCGGAACGCAGCTGCGCCATCAGTTCGGGGCTGTCGAGTTGAATGATCAGCTGGCCGCTTTTCACGTCGTCGCCGCGTTCGATCAGGCGTTCAACCACCCGGCCTTTCGCCTTGGATGCGACGATCACTTCGGGGGCATCCACTTCACCCTGCAGCAACAGATCCTGATTGTGCGCGCGGAACAGGATCGCCAATGCGATCGCCGCCAACATCAGCAACAGGGTAAACAGCGTCTTTTTTTTCATTATGTCAGCTCCCGGAACGGTAAGCGGCGGGCGGGGATCATCATTTCCATGTTTCAAATTGCTCCAAAAAACACCATTGCTCTCATGAGGATATCACAAGCACATATCTCCTCTTTTATAACTATAAATTGGATTATGCTTTTAACACTAAAAAGCATCATTTTAGGCTTTTTGGTATGCAGATTCCTGCAATCGCCCTTTAAGCGATTCACTCTCTGATGGACGATGTCATGACTGAAAACACTGCCGTACCGCTTTCGGTACTGGATTTATCGCCAATCCCGCAAGGGGCCAAGGCGCGCGACGCTTTCCACTGTTCGCTGGATTTGGCGCAGCACGCCGAACGCTGGGGCTACCGGCGCTACTGGCTGGCCGAGCACCACAACATGACCGGCATCGGCAGCGCCGCCACCTCGGTGCTGCTGGGCTATCTGGCCGCCGGCACCCAGAGCATTCGCCTCGGCTCCGGCGGCGTGATGCTGCCGAACCATGCTCCGCTGGTGATCGCCGAACAGTTCGGCACGCTGGAGTCGCTCTATCCGGGGCGCATCGATCTGGGGCTTGGCCGCGCGCCCGGCACCGATCAGCGCACCATGATGGCGCTGCGCCGCCACCTGTCCGGCGATGTGGATACCTTCCCGCGCGACGTGCAGGAGCTGCAAAACTACTTCTGCGACGCGCAGCCCGGCCAGCCGGTGCAGGCGGTGCCGGGCCAGGGGCTGCACGTGCCGCTCTGGCTGCTGGGTTCCAGCCTCTACAGCGCACAGCTGGCGGCGCAACTCGGCCTGCCGTTCGCCTTCGCCTCGCACTTCGCCCCGGATATGCTGTTCCAGGCGCTGCAGCTGTACCGCGAGAACTTCAAACCGTCCAAACAGCTGGCGCAGCCGCACGCCATGGTGTGCGTCAACGTCGTCGCCGCCGACAGCGATAGCGACGCGCGCTTCCTGTTCAGTTCGATGCAGCAGCAGTTCATCAATCTGCGCCGCGGTTCGCCCGGCCCGCTGCCGCCGCCGGTGGATAACATCCACGCGCTGTGGACCGCCGGCGAGCAATATGGCGTCGAGCAGGCGCTGCGGATGTCGATCGTCGGCGATGAAAAAACGGTGCGCCACGGGCTGCAAACGCTGCTGCGTGAAACCGATGCCGACGAGATCATGGTCAACGGCCAGATCTTCGATCACCAGGCGCGGCTGCGTTCGTTCGAGATTGTCGCCGGGGTGCAAGGCGACGTCGTGAAGGGATAAAACGCGAAAAGGCGGTGGGGAACCCCACCGCCTCGGCGTTAACGCTGGATCAGATAGCGGATGGTCGGCCCGTCCTGCTGAATATCCAGCACCTTGTAGCCGTGGTTGCGCGCGTCGAGCGGAATGTTGTTGATCGACTGCGGGCAATCGCTGATCACCTCCAGGATTTCCCCCGGCTTCAGCTGCGGCATCGCCTCCAGCGTCGCCACCGCCGGGTACGGGCAAGGCTCACCCAGCATGTCCAGCCGGTAGTCCGGCACTATCGTCATCTCTTTCATGGCAGGCTCCTCAAATTCACCACCTGCGCCTCAGGCCGGGCGCGGAAAAAGCGTTTCTCCCACCACAGCATGGCGGCGAAGGCCAGCGCCAGCAGCAGATAGGTCACCAGCAGGCCACCAATTGGGCCGAAGGTGTCGAGCAGGTTGATCTTGTCGTAGTCGGTCGCCAGCGCCGGCGCCAGATCGTCCCAGTAATAGGCCAGCAGCGTGGCGCCGATGATGTTGCCCAGCCCCACCCACCAGTAGTGTACCTGCCCTTCCACCGCGCGGTACATCCAGCCGGTCTCGCAACCGCCGGCCAGCACGATGCCGAAGCCGAACAGCAAGCCGCCCAGCACCGCATTCGGGCCGGCCCACATGATCTTCGGCGCCACGCCAAGCTGCACGTAGCTGAAGATGCCGATGGCGCTCACCGCCATGCCGATGATGATGGCTTTCGCCATGTGGGTGCGGCCGGTGATCCACAAATCGCGGAACGCCGAAGTGAAGCAGATCTGCGCACGCTCGATCAGCAGACCGAAGCCGATGCCGAACAGCATGGCGATGCCGAGCTTCGGCGCATCGAACAGCGTCCACAGCGACCAGGCCACCGCCAGGCCGAAGACCGCCATGCCCAGCCGGAAGCGGCGGCGCGCCTGCTCAGGTTTCTGCGTCAGCGGCGCGGCGGCCTTCACCTTTTGCAATTTGACCGGGATGCGGAACATCGGCAGCAGCGTGAATTTGGCGCCGAAGTACGAACCCGCGGCGGTCGCCAGCGCGAAGAACCAGGCGTGCAGCGAAAACTGAGGAATACCGGTGAAGAACGCCGCCAGGTTACAGCCCATCGCCAGGCGCGCGCCGAAGCCGGCGATAATGCCGCCCAGCAGCGCCTGCACGATGCGAATGCGGTGCTGCGGCTGGCGTAGCTTGATGTTGTTGGCCCACAGCGCGGCGGCGATGCAGCCGGCGAACATGCCGATGATCATGCGCCCGTCGATGCGCTCCAGCGGCGTGCCCTGCAGGCCGATAACCTTGAAATAGCCCCACTGCTCGGGGTGCAGGCCGAACCACTGCAGCACATGGCCGCCCCAGCGGGTGAACTCGCCGGTCACCGCCCAGAAAGTGCCGGTCATGCCAAAGTAGTAGGTAGAAAGGATCCCGGCGGCGATCACCGCCGGCAGCGGCGCCCAAAAGCGCACCAGGTATTGAGATTTGAACTGCTGCCAACTCATGGCATCTCCCGTGCATATCATCCGTAAGAAAAAACCTTATGAATGATACGCCATTCAGGGACGTTTGACGGCAACTTTCAGGCATAAAAAAACCAGCCCGCAGGCTGGTTTTTCAGAGCGATTCACCGCGAACGATGAATCAGCGATTACGCGTCGCCGAAACGACGACGTGGTGCAGCAGGTGCTGCGTCATCACGGCGTGGCGCCGGCTTACCGTCACGGTTGAAGTTACCGCCACGACGCTCGCCGCCGTTGCCGCCTTCACGACGTTCACCGAAGGAACGACGTGGGCCGCCTTCGCGACGTTCGCCGTTGAACGGACGACCGTTACCACGACGCTCGCCACCGTTGCCACCGTCACGACGCTCGCGACGTTCGAACGGCTGTGCATCGCCCAGCAGCTGCATGTTCATCGGCTTGTTCAGGATGCGGGTGCGAGTGAAGTGATTCAGGATCTCGCCCGGCATGCCTTTTGGTAGCTCGATGGTGGAGTGGGAGGCAAACAGCTTGATGTTACCGATGTAACGGCTGCTGATGTCGCCTTCGTTAGCGATAGCGCCAACGATGTGACGGACTTCTACGCCATCGTCACGGCCCACTTCGATGCGGTACAGCTGCATTTCGCCAACGTCACGACGTTCGCGACGCGGACGGTCGCCGTCACGGCTATCACGGCTGTCGCGACGGTCGCCACGATCACCGCGACGATCGTCACGGTCGTTGAACTCGCGGCGCTGACGCGGCTTGAAGACCGGATCCGGCGGCAGGATCAGCGGACGTTCTCCCTGTGCCATTTTCAGCAGCGCTGCGGCCAGGGTTTCCATATCCAGCTCTTCTTCCGGCTGCAGTTTGGTCAGCAGTGCGCGGTACAGATCCAGATCGCTGCTTTCCAGCTGCTGCTGAACTTTTGCGGCAAACTTGGCCAGACGACGCTCGCCCAGCAGTTCTGCGTTCGGCAGTTCCACTTCCGGGATGGTCAGCTTCATGGTGCGTTCAATGTTGCGCAGCAGGCGGCGTTCGCGGTTTTCCACGAACAGCAGCGCGCGGCCGGCACGGCCCGCACGACCGGTACGGCCGATACGGTGAACGTAAGACTCGGAGTCCATCGGGATGTCATAGTTGACAACCAGGCTGATGCGCTCAACGTCCAGGCCACGGGCCGCAACGTCGGTCGCGATCAGGATATCCAGACGACCGTCTTTCAGGCGCTCCAGGGTCTGCTCACGCAGCGCCTGGTTCATGTCGCCGTTCAGCGCAGCGCTGCTGTAACCGCTGCGCTCCAGCGCTTCGGCCACTTCCAGGGTCGCGTTCTTGGTACGGACGAAGATGATCGCCGCGTCAAAGTCTTCAGCTTCCAGGAAACGCACCAGCGCTTCGTTTTTACGCATGCCGTAGACCGACCAGTAGCTCTGGCTGATGTCCGGACGGGTGGTCACGCTGGACTGGATGCGCACTTCCTGCGGCTCTTTCATGAAGCGGCGGGTGATGCGACGGATCGCTTCCGGCATGGTGGCGGAGAACAGCGCGGTCTGATGTTCAGCCGGGATCTCAGCCATGATGGTTTCTACGTCTTCGATAAAGCCCATGCGCAGCATTTCGTCGGCTTCATCCAGCACCAGACCGCTCAGGTTAGAGAGGTTCAGGGTGCCGCGCTTCAGGTGGTCCAGCAGGCGGCCTGGGGTACCCACAACGATTTGCGGGCCCTGGCGCAGAGCGCGCAGCTGCACGTCGTAACGCTGGCCGCCGTACAGGGCTACCACGTTGACGCCGTTCATGTGTTTGGAGAAATCGGTCATCGCTTCGGCAACCTGAACCGCCAGTTCGCGGGTCGGTGCCAGCACCAGGATCTGAGGTGCTTTCAGGTCTGCCTGCAGGTTGTGCAGCAGCGGCAGCGAGAACGCTGCAGTTTTACCACTACCGGTCTGTGCCATGCCCAGCACGTCGCGGCCGTTCAACAGGTGAGGAATACACTCAGCCTGGATCGGAGATGGTTTTTCATAGCCCAGATCGTTCAGGGCGGAAATGATTGGAGCAGACAGCCCCAGATCAGCAAAAGAGGTTTCAAACTCAGTCGTCATGTACACGTGCCTCATTAATAATGGCAGCCAGTCTACATAACTCGTCGAGAAAATTTTCAGTCATTTTCATTGAAAAGTGTGAACCGGCTCAAATTAGATTATAAAACGAACAAAAAAGCCCTCGCCCGTGAAGGCGATAACTTTGGTTAAAAACCAATGTCCATCAGGCTGATAGGTGTTCGTCAGCTATTGCTGGTCCGATTCCGATAGGTCGTCTTGCTCTTGGCCCAAAAGCGCCAATTCCAACAATGCATAGCGGTGCTCAACGAAGTTGTGAACGTTGTTAGACACCGTCAGTTTGAACAGCGCCGAAGCGGTGTCCTTGTCCCCCAGACTCAGGTAGTGTTTACCCAAATAGAAGTCAGTTTCACTGAGATGCTCAGCGAGCGAAGTGTTATCCGTTGCATCTGCCTTGAGGCGTTCCATCAGCGTTTTTTCGCTGATCTTGCCCAGGTAGAATTCGACAATATTCCATCCCCATTGCCCTCTGTCCGCTTTGTCATAGCGCTGCTGAAGCGCTACCTCGGCCTTCTTGGGATCGATTTCTCGCTCCACCAGATACAGCCATAACGAACGGAAGGGATCGTTTGGGTCGTCTTGATAAAACGCCTGCAGATCATCCTGCGCCAACGGGAAGCGGCCGCCATAATACAGTGCGATGCCCCGGTTTAAACGCGCGTAATTGTAAGTTGGATCAAGCTCTAGTACAGAATCAAACGCTTCATAGGCAGCATCAAAATTGCCTGCCTGCGTTAAGTAAATGCCCAGGTAGTTGAAAACTTCCGGCATGTCGGGACGTATCGCCAGCGCCTGCGAGAAATCATTGCGCGCTAATGCACGTAACCCGAGGCTATCATACAGCACACCGCGCTCATATAAAAGCTGTGCGCGTTCGTCGTCCGTCAGTGCCCGGCTGGCAAGAATTTGTTCCATGCGCGCCAGGATCACTTCCTGCTGCAACGTTGGCTGCAACGGGATCGCCAAAACTTCGTCTTTACGCCAATCATGGTTGCTGCATCCTGCCAGCATGAGTGCTGTCGCAACGTAACACCAGCGCAAGAAAGGCTTCATTTCCCACTCCCGAAGACAAACATTGGATGAACGTCCTGTCCTCCGTTTGCTAATACGCGGGCATCCTACCCGCGCGATACGAACAGCTCCCAACCCCATGGCGGGGAGCTGTAAAACTATCTATACAGTTATTCTGCTTCAGGCGCAGGTGAACCCGCTTCCGGCGCCATCGCTTCTTTGATGCTCAGACGCACGCGGCCCTGACGGTCAACTTCCAGTACCTTAACCGGCACTTCCTGACCCATCTGCAGATAGTCGGTCACTTTCTCGACGCGCTTGTCGGCGATCTGAGAAATGTGTACCAGACCTTCTTTACCACCGCCGATGGCGACGAACGCGCCGAAATCAACGATACGGGTCACTTTACCCTGGTAGATACGGCCCACTTCGATCTCTGCCGTGATCTCTTCGATACGACGGATAGCGAATTTCGCCTTCTCACCGTCGGTCGCAGCGATTTTAACTGTACCATCATCTTCGATTTCGATGGTAGTGCCAGTCTCTTCGGTCAGTGCGCGGATAACGGAACCGCCCTTACCGATCACGTCTTTGATTTTATCCGGGTTGATGCGGATAGTATGAATACGCGGTGCGAATTCGGAGATATCGCCGCGCGGGGTGCTGATAGCCTGTTCCATCACGCCCAGGATGTGCAGACGCGCGCCCTTGGCCTGGTTCAGAGCCACCTGCATGATTTCGCGGGTGATGCCTTCGATTTTGATGTCCATCTGCAGCGCGGTGATACCGTCGCGGCTACCGGCCACTTTGAAGTCCATGTCGCCCAGGTGATCTTCGTCACCCAGAATGTCGGACAGAACCACAAAGTTATCGGCTTCTTTCACCAGGCCCATCGCGATACCCGCAACGGCAGCCTTGATTGGCACACCGGCGTCCATCAGCGCCAGAGACGCGCCGCACACGGAAGCCATGGAAGAAGAACCGTTGGATTCGGTGATTTCAGACACCACGCGAACGGTGTACGGGAAATCTTCCGGTTTAGGCATCATAGCCAATACGCCGCGTTTCGCCAGGCGACCGTGACCGATTTCACGACGCTTAGGTGAACCGACCATGCCGGTTTCGCCCACGGAGTACGGAGGGAAGTTGTAGTGGAACAGGAAGCTGTCGGTCTTTTCGCCCATCAGCTCGTCCAGGTTCTGTGCGTCGCGCGCGGTGCCCAGGGTCGCGGTAACCAGCGCCTGAGTTTCGCCACGGGTGAACAGCGCGGAACCGTGGGTGCGCGGCAGTACGCCGGTGCGCACGTCCAGGCCACGGATCATGTCTTTTTCACGGCCGTCGATACGCGGCTCGCCACGCAGTACGCGGCTGCGCACCACGTTCTTCTCGACGTTGCCCAGGATGTCCTGGATTTCGCCGGCGTCCAGCGTTTCGTCCTGCGCCAGCAGGGTTTCAACGACGCTGTCTTTGATCGCGTCAACCTGAGCGTAGCGCTCTTGTTTTTCGGTGATGTGGTAAGCGTCGCCCAGGCGAGCTTCGGCCAGTTCAGCCACGCGCGCGTGCAGCGCTTCGTTGACCGCAGGCGCCTGCCAATCCCACTTCGGCTTGCCGGCTTCGGCAACCAGCGCGTTGATGTTTTCGATAACCACTTGCTGCTGGTCGTGGCCGAACACCACGGCGCCCAGCATCTGGTCTTCGCTCAGCACGTCCGCTTCGGATTCAACCATCAGCACCGCACCTGCGGTACCGGCTACCACCAGATCCAGACGGCTTTCTTTCAGTTCGTCAGTCGTTGGGTTCAGCACGTACTGGTCGTTGATGTAACCCACGCGCGCTGCGCCGATTGGGCCGTTGAACGGAATACCGGACAGGCTCAGGGCTGCGGAAGCACCGATCATCGCAACGATGTCCGGGTTCACCTGCGGGTTAACGGAAACCACGGTCGCGATCACCTGAACTTCGTTCAGGAAGCTGTCCGGGAACAGTGGGCGGATCGGGCGGTCAATCAGACGGGAAGTCAGCGTCTCGCCTTCGCTCGGACGGCCTTCGCGACGGAAGAAGCTGCCCGGGATACGACCGGCGGCGTAGGTACGCTCTTGGTAGTTAACGGTCAGCGGGAAGAAGCTCTGGCCCGGCTTGGCTTTTTTCTGGCCAACCACGGTAACGAATACGGCGGTGTCATCCATGCTCACCATAACGGCGGCGGTGGCCTGACGAGCCATCATACCGGTTTCGATGGTGACGGTATGCTGGCCATACTGGAATTTGCGAATGATCGGTGTCAGCAAAATTATATCCTTGATAAGCGGCGCGCAATCGCATTGACGACTCGACACGCCTGTGACTCGATTTGCCTTCTCACTACATCCTCGCGACTAATGACAATCCTTATCTCAGGCGGGAGATAAAGCCTCTCATTAGCCGCGCGAACCTCTGTAACGGAAGAACCTGTTTGGAAACATCAGTAATACATTAACCTGATTTGCTTATGCTTCCTAGAAGAAAGGGGCCAAAATAGGCCCCTTTCCACTGAAACTTGCTAGATTAGCGACGCAGACCCAGACGCTCGATCAGGCTGGTGTAACGTGCTACATCTTTACGCTTCAGGTAGTCCAGCAGCTTACGACGCTGAGAAACCATACGCAGCAGACCACGACGGCTGTGGTGATCTTTTTTGTGCTCGGAGAAGTGGCCTTGCAGATGGTTGATCTGCGCAGTCAGCAGGGCAACCTGAACTTCGGTAGAACCGCTGTCGTTAGTACCACGACCGAAATCAGCTACGATTTGAGCTTTAGCTTCAACACTTAGAGACATTGTAATACTCCAGATTATAGATAATAAAAACAGGCGCCGATCTCTAATTCAGCAACCCAATGCATAAGCTGCGCCATTCTACTCTTAGCGCAGTGCGATCGCAAGGTGACGCAGTGCCCCGCCGTCAGTCGAAATGCTCGACCACCAGGCGGCGCGGCGCCACGCGACCGTCCTCGGCAATGTCGCCAACGCCGATGAATTTCCGCTCTTCACCCTCGGTGATACGCACCATGCCGGAAGCCGGCGCGCCGGCCACTTGCACCGGTTGCCCCTGCTTGACATAGCCCGCCACCACCGGCAGCAAATTCACTTCCGGATAGTTCTCAACCGGGCTGTCCATCGGCATCAGCAGCGGATCGAGCAGTTCGCCGGGTGCGATGTCTTGTTCCTGCGCCTGCGCCAGCAAAGCGTTCAGCTGTTCCAGCGTCACCATGCGCGCGATCGGATAAGTCGCCACCTGCAGGCGGCGCAGATAGATCACGTGCGCGCCACAGCCCAGCAGCTCGCCGAGATCGTCGGTGATGGTGCGGATGTAGGTGCCTTTCGAGCAGTGGATCTCCAGCTCCAGCTCATCCCCTTCCCAGCGGATAAACTGCAGCTCGTACACCGTGATGCTGCGCGCTTCGCGCGGCACTTCAATCCCCTGGCGCGCATACTCGTAGAGCTTCTTGCCCTGGTATTTCAGCGCCGAATACATCGACGGCACCTGCTGGATATCGCCGCGGAAGGTGTCCAGCGCCGCGTCGAGCTGCGCCTGGGTAAAATTCACCGGGCGCTCCTGCACGATCTGGCCGTCGGCGTCGGAGGTATCGGTGCGCTGCCCCAGCTTGGCGATCACCCGATAACGCTTGTCGGAATCGAGCAGGTATTGCGAAAACTTGGTCGCTTCGCCCAGACAGATAGGCAGCATGCCGGTCGCCAACGGATCGAGCGCGCCGGTATGGCCCGCCCGGTTGGCGTTGTACAGGCGTTTTACTTTTTGCAGCGCATCGTTGGACGACAAACCCTGCGGCTTGTCCAGCAACAGCACGCCGTGGATATCACGGCCGCGGCGACGAGGGCGACTCATTAATCCTCCTTGTCATCGCCTGAGGCGGAACGGCGCTCGGCGTCGTTCTTCACCACGTTGGTCACCAGGTTGGACATGCGCATGCCTTCCACCAGGGAGTTGTCGTAGGCGAAGGTCAGCTCCGGCACCACGCGCAGGCGCATCGCTTTGCCCAGCAGGGTACGGATGTAGCCGGAAGCGTCCTGCAACGCTTTAATGCCGTTGGTGACCAGATCCGGATCGTGGTTCTCGGTCAGCACGTTCAGGAAAGTGACGTAAACCTTGGCATACGCCAGGTCGCGGGACACTTCCACGCCGGAAACGGTCGCCATGCCGACGCGCGGATCTTTCACTTCACGCTGCAGAATGATCGCAATCTCTTTCTGCATCTCTTGCGCCACGCGTTGACCGCGGCTGAATTCTTTTGCCATTTTGGATTCTCCAGACAAATCGGGGGGCACAAAGGCCCCCCGTAAACAGATATAAGCAGATGTGCAATCGTTAAGCGATGGTGCGTTGGATCTCAATGATTTCGAACACTTCGATCATGTCGCCGACGCGCACGTCGTTATAGTTCTTAACGCCGATACCACATTCCATGCCGTTACGGACTTCGTTAACGTCATCTTTGAAGCGGCGCAGGGATTCCAGCTCGCCTTCATAGATAACTACGTTGTCGCGCAGTACGCGGATTGGGTTGTGACGCTTGATGGTCCCTTCGGTAACCATACAGCCGGCGATAGCGCCGAACTTAGGCGATTTGAACACGTCGCGCACTTCGGCCAGGCCGATGATCTGCTGCTTGTATTCCGGCGCCAACATACCGCTCATCGCCTGCTTCACTTCGTCGATCAGGTTATAGATCACGGAGTAGTAACGCAGATCCAGGCTTTCCGCTTCGATTACGCGGCGCGCAGAAGCGTCGGCACGCACGTTGAAGCCCAGGATGATGGCGTTGGAAGCCGCAGCCAGCGTCGCGTCGGTTTCGGTGATACCACCTACGCCGGAGCCGACAATCTTCACCTTCACTTCGTCGGTGGAGAGTTTCAGCAGCGAGTCGCTGATCGCTTCGCAAGAACCCTGTACGTCGGACTTCAGTACGATGTTCAGCTCGGACACTTCGCCGTCGGTCATGTTGGCGAACATGTTTTCCAGCTTGGACTTCTGCTGACGCGCCAGTTTGACTTCGCGGAATTTGCCCTGACGGTACAGCGCCACTTCACGCGCTTTCTTCTCGTCGCGCACCACGGTCGCTTCGTCACCCGCTGCAGGCACGCTGGACAGACCCAGGATTTCCACAGGGATAGACGGGCCGGCGGAGGTCACTTCACGGCCCAGTTCGTCACGCATCGCACGCACACGGCCGTATTCGAAGCCGCACAGGACGATATCGCCCTTGTTCAGCGTACCTTCCTGAACCAGCACGGTAGCCACAGGGCCACGGCCTTTATCCAGGAAGGACTCGATCACCACGCCGCTCGCCATGCCGCTGCGAACCGCTTTCAGCTCCAGCACTTCGGCCTGCAGCAGGATAGCCTGCAGCAGCTCGTCAATACCGGTACCGGCTTTCGCGGACACGTGGACGAACTGCGCTTCGCCGCCCCACTCTTCCGGCATAACGCCGTACTGAGACAGTTCCTGCTTAACGCGGTCCGGATCGGCTTCCGGCTTGTCAATTTTGTTCACCGCAACCACCAACGGCACCTGCGCCGCTTTCGCGTGCTGGATAGCTTCGATGGTCTGTGGCATCACGCCGTCGTCGGCCGCCACCACCAGAACCACGATGTCAGTCGCCTGAGCACCGCGAGCACGCATCGAGGTAAATGCGGCGTGGCCCGGGGTATCCAGGAAGGTGATCATGCCGTTCTCGGTTTCTACGTGGTAGGCACCGATGTGCTGGGTAATGCCACCGGCTTCGCCCGCCGCCACTTTGGTGGAGCGGATGTAGTCCAGCAGAGAGGTTTTACCGTGGTCAACGTGGCCCATGATGGTCACGACCGGCGCGCGCGGCTCGGCCGCAGCGCCCGTATCACGGTCGCTCATCAGCGCTTCTTCCAGCTCGTTTTCACGGCGCAGGATAACTTTGTGGCCCATCTCTTCGGCAACCAGCTGTGCGGTTTCCTGGTCGATAACCTGGTTGATGGTGGCCATGGCGCCCAGCTTCATCATCACTTTGATGACCTGAGAACCTTTTACCGCCATCTTGTTGGCCAGCTCGGCCACGGTGATGGTTTCGCCGATCACCACGTCACGGTTAACCACCTGCGCCGGCTTATTGAAGCCTTGCTGCAGAGCGCTAGGCTTGCGTTTGCCTTTACCGCCACGGGTAACGGCACGCGCTTCTTCGCGGTCCGCTTTGGACTCGGACAGCTTGTTGCCTTTCTTCTGCTTGGTGGCTTTGCCGCCGCGGGTGCGGCTGCGACGATCGCCTTCAACTTTGGCGTCGTTCTCGTCTTCTGCGGCACGGGCGTGCTGAGAGGTGGTCACGTGATAGTCGGCGCTTTCAACCGCGGCGCTTGCCGCGTCTGCCTGGGCCCACTTCTCGCCGTTCTCTTCGGCCATGCGACGGGCTTCTTCTGCCACGCGCTTGGCTTCCTCTTCAACCTTGCGGCGCACTTCCTCTTCCGCTTTGCGTTTCAGTTCAGCGGCTTCGGCTTCACGGCGTGCTTTTTCCGCCTGAGCTGGCTTGGTCATTTCGTCGGTATGTTGATTGGTCACTTTTTCTTTTTCCGCTGAATTACGCTTAGCAATCTCCGCGGCCTCACGTTTGGCTTGCTCTTCGGCAGCGCGCTTCGCTTCCGCTTCGCGTTTTGCGAGCTCTTCCGCTTCGCGCCGTGCCTGCTCTTCCGCTTCACGCTGTGCCTGCTCTGCCGCTTCAGCCAACTGGGCTTCCTGCGTATCGCGATTTACATAAGTGCGTTTCTTGCGGACCTCAATTTGCACCGATTTACTTTTACCGCCGGTGCTCGGGATATTCAAGGTGCTGCGCGTTTTGCGCTGCAAAGTGAGTTTACCCGGCGCGCTGCCGTGTTCACGGTTCAGGTGCGCCAGCAATGTTTCTTTTTCTTGCTGGGTAACAGAGTCCGACTCGGACTTGTTGATCCCTGCATCAGCAAACTGCTGTACCAGGCGATCAACCGGAGTCTGAATCTCTGCTGCCAGCGATTTTACGGTTACATCTGTCGTCATGCTGTTCCTTCCTGCTACAGTTATTACGCGTTGTCGCCAAACCAACAGATATTGCGTGCAGCCATGATCAGCTCACCGGCTTGCTCATCGCTAAGCCCTTCAATATCAGCCAGATCGTCAACACCCTGCTCGGCAAGATCTTCCAGCGTACAAACCCCACGCGCGGCCAGTTTAAAGGCCATGCTGCGCTCAAGACCCGGCAGGTTGAGCAAATCGTCGGCCGGTTTGTTGTCGCCCAGGCTTTCTTCTTGTGCCAGGGCCAGCGTGGTCAATGCAGCTTTGGCGCGTTCGCGCAATGCTTCAACCGTATCTTCATCCAGACCGTCGATTTCCAACAGCTCTTTGATCGGCACGTAGGCCAGCTCTTCCAGCGTGGAGAAGCCTTCTTCAACCAGTACGGTGGCGAAATCTTCGTCGATATCAAGATACTTGGTGAAGGTATCAATAGCGGCATGAGCCTCGGCCTGGTGCTTGGCCTGCAGGTCGTCCGCCGTCATCACGTTCAGTTCCCAACGATCGTCACCGCGGTGTTGTTTCAGCAGCTGGGAAGCCAAACGCACGTTTTGGCCGTTACGGCCGATCGCCTGCGCCAGGTTGCTGGCTTCAACGGCGATATCCATGGTGCAGTTATCTTCGTCTACCACGATCGACGCGACGTCGGCCGGCGCCATGGCGTTGATGACGAATTGCGCTGGGTTATCATCCCACAGGATGATGTCGATGCGTTCGCCACCGAGCTCGCTCGACACGGCCTGAACGCGCGCACCGCGCATACCTACGCAGGCGCCGACCGGGTCGATGCGCTTGTCGTTGGTTTTCACTGCAATTTTCGCGCGGGAGCCAGGATCGCGGGCTGCCGCTTTAATTTCAATCACTTCTTCGCCGATTTCCGGCACTTCGATGCGGAACAGTTCTTTCAGCATTTCCGAACTGGAACGGCTGACGAACAGCTGCGCGCCGCGAGCTTCAGGACGCACGGCATACAGTACGCCGCGAATGCGGTCGCCCGGACGGAAGTTTTCGCGCGGCAGCATGTCTTCACGGCCAATCACCGCTTCAGCGTTGTTGCCCAGATCCAGCGCGATGCTGTCACGGTTCACTTTCTTCACCACGCCGGTGACGATCTCACCTTCGTGCTCACGGAAAGCGTCGACCACCATCGCACGCTCGGCTTCGCGCACTTTCTGCACGATAACCTGCTTGGCGGTTTGGGTGGTGATACGGTCGAAGGTCACGGATTCGATCTGATCTTCGACGTAGCCGCCGAGCTCGATGCTCGGGTCTTCAAACTGAGCGGCTTCCAGCGTGATTTCACGCGTTGGCTGAGTCACTTCATCTACGGCGACCCAACGGCGGAAGGTATCGAAATCGCCGGTTCTGCGGTCAATGCTGACGCGCACGTCGATTTCCTGCTCGTATTTTTTCTTGGTTGCGGTGGCTAATGCAGTTTCCAGCGCTTCGAAAATCTTCTCGCGCGGAAGGGATTTTTCATTGGAAACTGCTTCAACAACAGCCAGAATCTCTTTGTTCATCCTAGTTGCCTCTTCCAAACTTTAAAAGTGGGGTACCAGGTTCGCTTTCTGGATGTTGCTCAGCGCGAACACTTCATCTTTCCCTTCCACAGTAACCGTGATCATCTCGCCTTCGACAGACTTGATAATACCCTGCCACTTGCGACGGTTTTGTACCGCCATGCGCAGGACCAGGCTGACTTCTTCACCGAGGAAACGCGTATAGTGCTCTGCGGTGAACATCGGGCGATCAAGGCCAGGAGAGGAGACTTCCAAGTTGTAAGCGACCGTGATTGGATCTTCGACGTCCAATACAGCGCTGACCTGGTGGCTGACATCAGCGCAATCATCAACATTGATGCCGTTATCACTATCAATATAGATGCGGAGCGTCGATTGGCGCGCACGAATGAATTCGATGCCTACAAGCTCAAAGCCCAACGCTTCTACCGGTGCCGAAAGCATCTCTGTTAACTGTTGCTCTAATGTGGACAAGCCCACCCCCAAGACATAAAAAAAGGGCTAAATAGCCCAGTGATTCTGTTGCCAAATAACAAAAAACCCCGAAAAATCGGGGCTTTATGCAACTGGACCCTGTTTGCCGCTAGGCGGCCTCGGTACAACTTTCGAGCAAGTGTCATTTTCAAATGTTGATCGAGAAAAGCGGGTTTCAATCGAAAAGTGTATTTGAAAATAAACACTTAAAGGAAAGTGGTTGCGGGGGCCGGATTTGAACCGACGACCTTCGGGTTATGAGCCCGACGAGCTACCAGGCTGCTCCACCCCGCGTCCGAAAACGTGGCAAATACTACGCCGATAATCGCAAAATTGCAAGTTATCTCTGGGATTTGGTACCGAGGATGGGACTCGAACCCACAAGCCCGTTAGGGCACTACCACCTCAAGGTAGCGTGTCTACCAATTCCACCACCTCGGTACTGATTCTTACTGCTAACGGCCGTTGTTCTTTCGAGTTCACAACCACCGTTTTCAAACTTTGTTGCGGCTTACTGCGGGATATCGCTGCTCGGCTTGGCAGGTGCTGCCGGCGCGGTTGTCTGCTCAGTTTTCACTGGCTGACCCAGGTTTTCCCACTCGCTGCCTTTCTTGCTTTGGTTGCTGCTGAGGTTGCCCAGAATCAGGCTGATGACGAAGAACAGCGTCGCCAGCACAGCAGTCATGCGGGTCATAAAGTTACCGGAACCACTCGAACCGAACAATGTGCCTGATGCACCTGCTCCGAAAGAGGCTCCCATATCAGCGCCTTTACCTTGCTGCAGCATAATCAGAGCAACCAGCCCGATTGAGATCAGCAGGAAAATTACCAGAAGAGCTTCGTACATAGTAGTACCCGTATCCTTGCGGCCTCACCGCATGCCAAATGCTTCACACTCATCAAGCAGGCGTTTTTATAAACTGCCTACTGAAGCGGGTGTGAATACTAACCAAAGCCGCCAACCCGCGCAAGGGCAATTTGCAGCCGTCGGCGCGTTTGCGGAAAAAAACGCCAACAATCGCCTGCTCGGGCTCAGCTTTGCCGAGCCCGGCGGCTAACTGTCTGTTTTAACCTGCGGATTTCACCGCGTCGGCGATGCGATGTGCCAGCGCGGTCACCTGCTGTTCGTCCTCGCCTTCCACCATCACGCGGATCAGCGGTTCGGTGCCCGATTTGCGCAGCAGCACCCGGCCGCGGCCGGCCAGTTCGGCTTCCACCTGCTCGGTGACTTTACGCACCGCGTCGGACTCCAGCGGGTTGTGATCGCCGGCGAAGCGCACGTTGACCAGGATCTGCGGCAGCAGCTTCATGCCGCTGCACAGGTCATGCAGGCTCATGTGGTTGCGCACCATGGCGGTCAGCACCTGCAGCCCGGCCACGATACCGTCGCCGGTGGTGGTTTTGTCCAGCAGGATCACATGGCCGGAGTTTTCCGCACCGATGCGCCAGCCCAGCTCCTGCAGCTTCTCCAGCACGTAGCGGTCGCCCACTTTGGCGCGAGCGAACGGAATGCCCAGCTGTTTCAGCGCCAGTTCCAGGCCCATATTGCTCATCAGGGTGCCGACCGCGCCGCCGCGCAGCTGGCCCTGACGCAGGCCTTCACGGGCGATAATGTACAGGATCTGATCGCCGTCCACCTTGTTGCCCAGGTGGTCCACCATCATCACGCGATCGCCGTCGCCGTCAAACGCCAAGCCCACGTGCGCTTTTTCCTTCAGTACGCGCTCCTGCAGCTGACGCACGTCGGTGGCACCGCATTTTTCGTTGATGTTCATGCCGTCCGGCTCAACGCCGATGGCGATCACCGTGGCGCCCAGCTCGCGCAGCACGCTCGGCGCGATGTGGTAAGTCGCCCCGTTGGCGCAGTCGACCACGATTTTCAGCCCCTTCAGGCTCAGCTCGCTCGGGAAGGTGCCTTTGCAGAATTCGATGTAGCGGCCGGCAGCGTCGATGATGCGGCTGGCTTTACCCAGCTCGGCGGACTCGACGCAGGTCAGCGGTTTTTCCATCTCGGCTTCGATCGCTTCTTCGACGTTGTCCGGCAGCTTGGCGCCGTCGATCGAGAAGAACTTGATGCCGTTGTCATAAAACGGGTTATGCGACGCGGAGATGACGATGCCGGCTTCGGCGCGGAAGGTGCGCGTCAGATAAGCCACCGCCGGGGTGGGCATCGGCCCGGTGAAGGAGGCGGACAATCCTGCGGCCGCCAGGCCGGCTTCCAGAGCGGACTCCAGCATATAACCGGAGATGCGCGTGTCCTTACCGATGATGATCTTGCGCGAACCGTGACGCGCCAGTACTTTACCCGCCGCCCAGCCCAGCTTCAGCACGAAGTCCGGCGTGATGGGGCTGTCCCCAACCTTGCCACGGATGCCGTCGGTGCCAAAATATTTGCGCTCGCTCATGTCTTTACTGTCCCTTAGCTGAAAGTGTTGCCTCGACGACACGCATCGCCTCGACGGTTTCTTTAACGTCATGCACTCTGACAATCTGCGCGCCCTGCATCGCTGCGATCACCGCGCAGGCCACGCTGCCGATAACCCGTTGATCCGGTGGCACGTTCAGCAGTTGTCCTATCATCGATTTGCGCGACATGCCGACCAGCAGCGGCAAACCGAAACGATGAAACTCCGACAACCGGGCCAGAAGCTGATAGTTGTGCGCCAAATTTTTACCGAAACCGAAGCCTGGGTCGAGCAGCAATTTCTGATTTGTTATCCCCACCTCGTTGCAGCGCCGAATATGGTGCTCGAAAAACGCCTGAACGTCAGCGATCAGATCGTCGTAGTGCGGCGCCTGCTGCATAGTGCGCGGCTGCCCTTGCATGTGCATCAGGCAAATCGGCAGGCCGCTTTCCGCCGCCGCCGCGAGAGCACCTGGCTCCTGCAGCGAGCGAATGTCGTTGATCAGGTGTGCGCCGGCGTGTGCCGATTCGCGGATCACGCCCGCTTTCGAGGTATCGACCGAGATGAAGACTTCGAAGCGCTGCGCCAGCGCTTCCACTACCGGCACGACCCGTTCCAATTCTTCCTCTTCACTCACCTCCGCCGCCCCCGGCCGGGTCGATTCACCGCCGATGTCGATCATCGTGGCACCGGCCGAAATCAGCGCATGCGCGTGCAGCAGCGCCTGGTTCAGTGTGTTGTGGCGGCCGCCGTCGGAAAACGAATCCGGCGTCACGTTGAGGATACCCATCACCTGCGGATGGGAGAGGTTGAGCGTCATGTCGCGCACGGTTAACTGCATGGTTGGTCCACCTTACTGTTGCCTGGTTCACTGCCCGCCGGGCAAAAAAAAACCCCGGCGTACCGGGGTTTGATGTTATTACACAGCCGCTGTTACTTGTCGAGCTGTTCGGACATGGTGTTGCCCGGCGTTGGGGTGCGCGGCTCATCTACCGGCGTCGGGGCTTTCGGGGTGCCGCCGTTGTCGGAACTGTTACCTTTGTTCGCATCGTCCCAGCCCGCCGGCGGACGCACGTCTTTGCGGTTCATCAGATCGTCGATCTGCGGCGCATCGATGGTTTCGTACTTCATCAGCGCATCCTTCATCGAGTGCAGGATGTCCATGTTTTCCATCAACAGCGAGCGAGCACGCGTGTAGTTACGCTCGATCAGCGACTTCACTTCCTGGTCGATGATGCGCGCGGTTTCATCCGACATGTGCTTCGCCTTGGCCACGGAACGGCCCAGGAACACTTCACCCTCTTCTTCCGCATACAGCAGCGGCCCCAGCTTCTCGGAGAAGCCCCACTGGGTCACCATGTTGCGGGCGATGGAGGTCGCCACTTTGATGTCGTTCGACGCACCGGTAGAGACTTTTTCCGGCCCGTAGATGATCTCTTCCGCCAGACGACCGCCGTACAGGGTGGAGATTTGGCTCTCCAGCTTCTGACGGCTGGCGCTGATCGCATCCCCTTCAGGCAGGAAGAAGGTCACGCCGAGCGCACGGCCACGAGGAATGATCGTCACCTTGTGTACCGGATCGTGTTCAGGAACCAGGCGGCCAATGATGGCGTGGCCCGCTTCGTGATACGCGGTCGACTCTTTCTGCGCTTCGGTCATCACCATGGAGCGACGTTCCGCACCCATCATGATCTTGTCTTTGGCTTTCTCGAACTCCACCATCGACACCACGCGCTTGTTGCCGCGGGCGGCGAACAGCGCCGCTTCGTTGACCAGGTTAGCCAGATCGGCACCGGAGAAGCCCGGCGTACCGCGCGCAATGACGGAGGCGTCGATATCGGCAGCCAACGGCACGCGGCGCATGTGCACCTTCAGGATCTGCTCACGGCCGCGCACATCCGGCAGCCCGACCACGACCTGACGGTCGAAGCGGCCCGGACGCAGCAGCGCAGGGTCAAGCACGTCCGGACGGTTGGTGGCCGCGATGACGATGATGCCTTCGTTGCCTTCAAAACCGTCCATCTCAACCAGCATCTGGTTCAGAGTCTGTTCGCGCTCATCGTGACCACCGCCCAGGCCGGCGCCACGCTGGCGACCGACGGCGTCGATTTCATCGATGAAGATGATGCACGGCGCGGCTTTCTTCGCTTGTTCGAACATGTCGCGCACGCGGGATGCACCCACACCGACGAACATTTCGACGAAGTCGGAACCGGAAATGGTGAAGAACGGCACCTTCGCCTCGCCGGCGATCGCTTTCGCCAACAGCGTTTTACCGGTCCCCGGCGGGCCAACCATCAGCACGCCTTTCGGGATCTTGCCGCCCAATTTCTGGAAACGGCTCGGCTCGCGCAGGTATTCCACCAGTTCACTCACCTCTTCTTTCGCTTCGTCACAACCGGCGACATCGGCGAAAGTGGTCTTGATCTGGTCTTCCGTCAGCATGCGGGCCTTGCTCTTGCCGAAGGACATCGCGCCCTTACCGCCGCCGCCCTGCATTTGCCGCATAAAGAAGATCCAGACCCCGATCAGCAACAGCATCGGGAACCAAGAGATAAAGATAGAAGCCAGCAGGCTCGGCTCTTCAGGCGGCTCGCCGACCACTTTCACATTCTTCGTTAACAACGTATCCAGCAACTTAGGATCGTTGACAGGGATGTAGGTCGTGTATTTGTTACTGTCTTTCTTGGTAACGTTAATTTCACGTCCGTTGATTCGCGCTTCGCGAACCTGGTCCTGGGTCAGTTCGGACATGAAGGTAGAGTAATCCACCCTACGGCCATTCGACTCGCTGGGCCCAAAGCTCTGGAATACAGACATCAACACTACCGCGATGACTAACCAGAGAATTAGGTTTTTCGCCATGTCACTCAAGGGATTAACCTCATCTTACAACTGTGTTAACAAACAGCGTTAGGGTACTACAGTTTGCGCCCTGTCGCTACAATGTACACTTCGCGCGAACGGGCGCGGGAAGCGTCTGGCTTACGAATCTTAACCTTCGTAAACAGGGAGCGAATTTCCCGTAGGTACTCGTCAAAGCCATCTCCCTGGAACACCTTCACCAGGAAACTTCCGCCTGGTGCGAGGACATCACGACACATATCCAGCGCCAACTCCACCAGATACATCGACCTTGGAATATCGACGGCCGGGGTGCCACTCATATTCGGGGCCATATCGGACATGACCACCTGAACCTTACTCTCGCCTACTCGTTCCAACAGCGCCTTCAGCACCAGTTCATCACGAAAATCGCCCTGAAGGAAATCGACGCCAACGATAGGATCCATTGGCAAAATATCACAGGCGATGATGCGCCCGGTACCGCCGATTTGGGTGACCACATACTGCGACCAGCCACCCGGCGCGGCGCCGAGGTCAACCACGGTCATGCCCGGCTTGAACAGTTTGTCGCTCTGCTGTATTTCATCAAGTTTAAACCAGGCGCGCGAACGCAGTCCTTTTTTCTGCGCCTGCTGTACATATTTATCGCTAAAGTGTTCTTGTAACCAGCGACTGGAGCTAGCCGAACGCTTTTTATTAGCCATCTCGTTTTCCAACTATCATAAAAAGAGTCTTAATGTCAGGTTCGCTGCTCACGTAGACTCACACCGGTGAAGACCGATTTGGTGATATACATGAGATGGCGGTAGAATGTACCGTTTTCAATCCCAACTTAAGCAAAAAAGACAATGAATCTGAATAACAAACAAAAACAGCACCTGAAAGGCCTGGCACATCCGTTAAAACCGGTGGTGATGCTGGGCAATAACGGTCTTACCGAAGGGGTGCTGGCTGAAATTGAACAGGCTCTGGAGCATCATGAGCTGATCAAGGTGAAAATCGCCGCTGAAGATCGCGAAACCAAAACCCTGATCGCCGACGCTATCGTGCGTGAAACGGGCGCCTGCAATGTGCAAGTTATCGGCAGCACGCTCATTCTTTACCGCCCGTCGAAAGAGCGCAAGATCAGTCTACCGCGTTAATAACCATCAGGTTAACGAAAAGGTGCCATGCGCCTGACGAAGATAAAAGGCCGCTTGCGGCCTTTTTCCTATCTTTACAAAACGTTGGCGCATTAATGACCAACGGCCTCGATCAGAGATACTCAACCTTCAGGATCTCATACTCGACGTCGCCGCCAGGGGTTTTGATCACCACCACATCATCTTGCTCTTTGCCGATCAGGCCGCGCGCCATCGGCGAGTTTACCGAAATCAGATTTTTCTTGAAATCGGCCTCATCGTCGCCAACGATGCGGTAAGTCACTTCTTCTTCACTGTCCAGGTTCATCACCGATACGGTGGCACCGAAGATCACCCGGCCGGTGTTCGGCATCTTGGTGATATCGATCACCTGAGCATTGGACAGCTTGGCTTCGATTTCCTGAATGCGGCCTTCGCAGAAACCCTGCTGTTCGCGGGCAGCGTGGTACTCGGCATTCTCTTTCAAATCGCCGTGCTCGCGCGCTTCCGCGATGTCCGCAATGATTTTCGGGCGGCGCACGCTTTTCAGATATTCGAGCTCTTCGCGCAGTTTTTCAGCGCCAAACAAGGTCATCGGAATTTGGTTCATCGTATAAATACCTCTAAATCTTTCCTGTTCAAATAACCGTCATCCTGACGTATTCGTATGAAAACACGGTTGGCATACTGCCACCCGCCTCCAGGCGACAAACAAAAGAAACCTGACTCGGAACGGGGCCCAAGCCAAGATCGGTTTTGCATTTTGATACGCATTTTAGCCTAGAGTTCCTTGAGGGTCATCGTTTACTTTTTCCCTGATTGCACCGTAGTATGACGGCACGTTATCCAGCTGTTATCCCGAGATTATGCGTTTTTCACGAATTGTCAGTGCATTGGCTTGCGCATTTGTTCTGAATGCGAATGCGGCCCCGGTTGAAGAGTACACACAATATCTGCCTGATGGGGCCAACCTTGCCCTGGTCGTTCAGAAGATCGGCGCCGGCGCGCCGACGATCGATTACCACTCTCAGCAGATGGCGCTGCCGGCCAGTACCCAAAAAGTGCTGACGGCGCTGGCTGCGCTATTGCAACTCGGGCCCGATTACCGTTTCACCACCACGCTGGAGAGCCAGGGCGATATTCGCGACGGCGTGCTGCGCGGCAACCTGATCGCCCGCTTCAGCGGCGATCCGACCTTCAAACGCCAGAGCCTGCGCAATATGGTGGCCGTCCTGAAGAAACAGGGCGTGCGCCAAATCAGCGGCGACGTGCTGGTCGATACTTCGGTCTTCGCCAGCCATGACAAAGCGCCCGGCTGGCCGTGGAACGATCTGACGCAGTGCTTCAGCGCGCCGCCGGCCGCCGCCATCGTCGATCGCAACTGTTTCTCGGTCTCGCTCTACAGCGCGCCAAACCCGGGCGACATGGCGTTTATCCGCGTCGCCTCCTATTATCCGGTCAATATGTTTAGCCAGGTGCGCACCCTGGCGCGCGGCTCCGCTGACGCGCAGTACTGCGAACTGGACGTGGTGCCGGGCGAGCTGAACCGCTTTACCCTGACCGGCTGCCTGACGCAGCGCAGCGAACCGCTGCCGTTGGCCTTCGCCATCCAGGACGGTGCCAGCTACGCGGGCGCCATCCTGAAAGACGAGCTGACGCAGGCCGGCATCCAGATCGACGGGCATTTGAAACGCCAGACGCGCCCCGGCATCACCGGCACGGTGATCGCGCAAACCCAGTCGGCGCCGCTGCACGATCTGCTGAAGATCATGCTGAAGAAATCGGACAATATGATCGCCGATACCGTCTTCCGCACCATCGGCCACGAACGCTTCGGCGTGCCGGGCACCTGGCGAGCCGGTTCCGATGCGGTACGGCAGGTGCTGCGCCAGAAGGCCGGCATCGATCTGGGCAATACCATCATCGCCGACGGTTCCGGCCTGTCGCGCCACAACCTGCTGGCGCCGGCGACCATGATGCAGGCGTTGCAGTACATCGCGCAGCATGACAACGAGCTGAACTTCATCTCGATGCTGCCGCTGTCCGGCTATGACGGTACCTTGCGCTACCGCGGCGGCCTGCACGAAGCCGGCGTCGACGGCAAAGTGTCGGCCAAGACCGGCGCGCTGCAGGGCGTGTACAACCTGGCGGGCTTCATCACCACCGCCAGCGGCCAGCGCATGGCCTTCGTGCAGTATCTTTCCGGCTACGCCGTACCGCCGGAAGATCAGAAACAGCGCCGCGCACCGCTGGTACGCTTCGAAAGCCGCCTGTATCGGGATATTTACCAAAACAACTGAGGATCGTCATGAAGCTGTTGGTCGTTGAGGATGATGAACTGCTGCAACAGGGGCTGGCGCTGGCGCTGACCGGCGAAGGCTACGTCTGCGACTGTGCCGCCACGGCGGCGGAGGCCAACAGCCTGCTCATCACCAGCCAATACAGCATGGTGATCCTGGATCTCGGCCTGCCGGACATGGACGGCGCCGCGCTGCTGCGGCAGTGGCGCCGCCAGCAGATCGATCTGCCGGTGCTGATCCTGACCGCCCGCGACGCCCTGGAAGATCGCGTCGACGGGCTGGACGCCGGCGCCGACGACTACCTGGTCAAACCCTTCGCGCTGGTCGAGCTGCAGGCACGCGTGCGCGCCCTCCTGCGGCGCTACCAGGGCCACAGCGACAATCTGATGCAGGTGGATGACCTGCAGCTGAACCTCTCCAGCCAGCAGGTCTACCTGCAACAGCAGCCGGTGGAGGTCACGCCGAAAGAGTTCGCCATTCTGGCGCGTCTGATCATGCGTGCCGGCCAAACGGTCAACCGCGAACTCCTGCAGCAAGATCTCTACACCTGGCAGGATGACTTGGGCTCCAACACGCTGGAAGTGCATATCCACAACCTGCGCCGCAAGCTGGGCAAGGATCGCATCCGCACCGTGCGCGGCATCGGCTACCGTCTGGAACCTTCGTCATGATCAGCATGCGCCGCCGCCTGCTGCTGATGCTGGCGCTGATCCTGCTGGTCACGCAGCTCATCAGCGCCTTCTGGCTGTGGCACGAAAGCCAGGAACAAATCAGCTTTCTGGTGGACGAAACCTTGTCCGCCAAAGTGCGCAGCGAGCGCGTCGATACCGAGATCGCCGAGGCCATCGCGTCGCTGCTGGCGCCGTCGCTGATCATGATGATCGTCACGCTGCTGGCGTCGTTCTGGGCCATCAGCTGGATCACCCGCCCGCTCAACCAATTGCAACAGCGGCTGGAAAAGCGCTCTGCCGATAACCTGACGCCGCTGCCGATCAACAGCGACAGCCTGGAGATGGTGGCGGTCACCAATGCGCTCAATCAGCTGTTCTCACGGCTGGACAACACCATCCAGCAGGAGCGCCTGTTCACCGCCGACGCGGCCCACGAGCTGCGCACGCCGCTGGCCGGCATTCGCCTGCATCTGGAACTGATGGAGAAACAGGGCGTCAAAGGCAGCCAGGCGCTGATCGCCCGCATCGATCAGCTGATGCACACCGTTGAGCAACTGCTGATGCTGTCACGCGCCGGGCAAGACTTCGCCAGCGGTCATTACCAGCATTTCGATTGGGTGGCCGATGTGATTCAGCCGCTGCAGGAAGAACTCGGCGAAATGACCGCCCAACGCGCGCAGACGCTGGACTGGCAATTGCCGGCCACCGCCGCGGTGAACGGCGATCCGGTGCTGCTGCGGCTGCTGCTGCGCAACCTGGTTGAAAATGCCCACCGTTACGGCCCGGAAGGCAGCGCGATACAGGTGCGGTTAACGCCGCAGGACAACGGCTATCTGCTGCAGGTCATCGACGATGGCCCGGGGATCAAGGAAGAGATGGTCGGGGAGCTGACGCAGGCATTTCGCCGCATGGATCAACGCTACGGCGGCAGCGGACTGGGCTTGAATATCGTGATCCGCATCGTGCAGTTGCACCAGGGGCGTTTGACGCTGGAAAACCGCCGCGATGCCCGCGGCTTGAACGCCCAGTGCTGGCTGCCGGAAAAGGCCCTCAAATAATAAGGGCCCAGCGTTGCTGGGCCCTTTATCACCGAATTACTTCTGGTAGATGATTTCGACGCCTTCGTCGTCGTCTTCATCCCAGTCGTCATCCCAGTCATCTTCCGCTTCGGCTTCCACTTCCGCGATTTGCTCGCGGTGGTAGTCATCCCACATGAATTCGACTTTTTCCGGCGCGCTTTCTTCGATCGCCATCGCTTTCGGCTGGGTATTGATAAAGTTCATCACGTCCCAGCACAGCGCGTTGACGCCTTCGCGGTTGGCGGCGGAGATCATGTAGTACTTCCCTTCCCAGCCCATGCCTTCCACAATCGCCTTGGCGCGTTCAGCGGCTTCTTCCTCACCAATCACATCAATTTTGTTGAACACCAGCCAGCGTGGCTTCTGCGCCAGATTTTCGCTGTATTGGTTCAACTCGTTGATGATGACCTTGGCGTTTTCCACCGGATCGGATTCGTCGATCGGCGCGATGTCCACCAGGTGCAGCAGCACGCGGCAACGTTCCAGGTGTTTCAGGAAGCGAATGCCCAGGCCTGCGCCTTCGGATGCGCCCTCGATCAGCCCCGGAATGTCGGCGACCACAAAGCTCTGCTCGTGGTCCATGCGCACCACGCCCAGGCTCGGCACCAGCGTGGTAAACGGATAGTCGGCCACCTTCGGCTTGGCGGCGGACACCGCGCGGATGAAGGTCGATTTGCCGGCGTTCGGCAGGCCCAGCATGCCCACATCGGCCAGCAGCAACAGTTCCAGCAGCAGGTCGCGCGCTTCGCCGGCGGTACCCAGCGTCTTCTGACGCGGCGCACGGTTGACCGAAGATTTGAAACGGGTGTTGCCCAAACCGTGCCAGCCGCCCTTGGCGACCATCAGCTTTTGCTCGTGGCGGGTCATGTCGCCGAGGATCTCGCCGGTGCCCTGATCCTTCACGCGCGTGCCGACCGGCACCTTGATGATGACGTCTTTACCGCGTTTACCGGTACAGTCGCGGCTCTGGCCATTCTGGCCGCGCTCGGCGCGGAAAGACTTCTCAAAACGGTAGTCGATCAGGGTGTTGAGGTTCTCGTCCGCCAGCAGGTAGACGTCGCCGCCGTCGCCGCCGTCACCGCCGTCAGGCCCACCGTTGGGGATATATTTTTCGCGGCGGAAGCTGACGCATCCGTTGCCGCCGTCGCCTGCAACGACCAGAATCGCTGCTTCATCTACAAACTTCATTTACCGTCTCCGTAAATCATTCACCGGGCTGCTTCAAAGGAGCAACCAGGGGGGGTTCTGCCCGTCGCGGCCACCACCGGTGACCAATTGCGGAAAACATGGCGCCCGCCACGACCACAAACGCGCCAACATAGCCGACGACATTCAACGTCGGCGCGGCGAATGCCTGGGGCCAGGCCAACGCCAATAAATCTGAAAACAGCAGGGTAAACAGCGGGGTCAGCGTCACCAACGCGCTCACCTGCGCCGCCTGCCAGCGCGCCATCGCCTCTGCCAACGCACCGTAGCCGATCAGCGTGTTGGCGCCGCAAAACAGCAGGCACGCCAATTGCCAGCCGCTAAGCTGGAAAATCACCTCGGGTTTGGCCAGAGGGAACAACGCTATCGCACATAAAGTGTACAACACAACCAGGATCTGCGGCGAAGCCAGCCGTCGCAGCAATACCTTCTGCGCCACGCCGTAACTCACCCAAACCATCGCCGCACATACGCCCAGCATAACGCCCAGCGTGTAGTCCGTCAGCCGGGTGAAGATCTCTATCAGACTGACGTTGAAAAACAGCATCAACCCGCCGATCAGCATCAGAGCGCCAATGACCTGGGTGATACGCATGCGTTCTTTTAAAATCAGCACGCTGGCGAACATCATGCCCACCGGCGACAGCTGGCCAATCACCTGCGACGCCGTCGGGCTCAGGTATTGCAGCGAGGAGCTGAAGAACACAAAGTTGCCCAGCAGCCCCGCCGTCGCGATCGCCAACAGCAGCAGCCAGCGCGGCTGGCGGAACATCGTCAGCGGCGGCAGCTTGCCGCGCACCGCGAGGATCGCGCCCAAACCGATGGCGGCCATGGTAAAGCGATACCAGACGACGGTAAACGGCTCCATCACCGTCAACACTTCTTTCATCGCGATCGGCAACGCGCCCCAGCAAACCGCCGTGGTTAACGCCAGGGAAATACCAACGCCGACCTGCTGCTTCGTATCCATATCACCTTCGCCAACGCTGAGAGGCCAACCCCCAGGCAGCCCATAAATGTAAAAAGCCCCGCAACGAATTGCGGGGCTTACATCTATTTCGTAAGGCTCGAAAAATTATTCAGCTTCGATGCTGATGAATTTACGATTGCTCGGGCCTTTAACTTCGAATTTGACTTTACCGTCTTTCAAAGCAAACAGAGTGTGGTCTTTGCCGCAACCCACGTTGGTACCAGCGTGGAATTTGGTGCCGCGCTGACGAACGATGATGCTGCCTGCCAGTACTGCTTCGCCGCCAAAGCGTTTTACGCCCAGACGTTTAGCTTCTGAATCGCGACCGTTACGAGTCGAGCCGCCAGCCTTTTTGTGTGCCATTAATCCGCTCTCCTAACTTAAGCGCTGATGCCGGTGATTTTAACGTCAGTGAACCACTGACGGTGGCCCTGCTGCTTACGGTGGTGCTTACGACGACGAAACTTAACAATCTTAATTTTCTCGCCACGACCGTGAGCAACGACTTCAGCTTTGATCTTGCCGCCATCGACGAAAGGAACGCCGATTTTGATATCTTCGCCATTAGCGATCATCAGAATCTGGTCAAACTCAACCGCTTCACCAGTTGCGATGTCCAGCTTTTCCAAGCGAACGGTCTGACCTTCGCTTACTCGGTGTTGTTTACCACCACTTTGGAAAACCGCGTACATATAAAACTCCGCTTTCCGCGTGCCCGACTGTGTTAGTTCAGAGCGCGCTATAAATATTCACAATAGGGCGCGAATTCTACGCAAAAAAGCAGCGCATGACAAGAGCAGAATAAGACCAGAAGGAGAAAAAAGAAGAAAAAAAGCGCAGTTTCTTTCGTGGCGTTTATCTGAACCGTTTTTCAAGTACAATCATAGGGACAGTTACCGCCATGTACCGATGTGAGCAGCGATCTCAACGCGGTGAAGAGAAACACAGCTGAAAAAAACACAATGAACCTAGATCAAATTACCGAGTTAACCGCGCAAGATATGGCGGCCGTGAACGCAACAATTCTCGAACAGCTGAATTCCGATGTCACGCTCATCAATCAGCTTGGCTATTACATTATCAGCGGTGGCGGTAAGCGCATCCGGCCGATGATCGCCGTCTTGGCGGCGCGCGCGTTGGGCTATGAAGGCAACAAGCACGTCACCGTCGCCGCCCTGATCGAATTCATTCATACCGCCACGCTGCTGCATGACGACGTCGTCGACGAATCGGACATGCGCCGCGGCAAAGCCACCGCCAACGCGGCGTTCGGCAACGCCGCCAGCGTGCTGGTCGGCGACTTTATCTATACCCGCGCCTTCCAGATGATGACCAGCCTGGAATCCCTGCGCGTGCTGGCGCTGATGTCGGAGGCGGTCAACGTCATCGCCGAAGGCGAAGTGCTGCAGTTGATGAACGTGCACGATCCCGACATCAGCGAAGAAAGCTATATGCGGGTGATCTACAGCAAAACCGCCCGCCTGTTCGAGGCGGCAGCGCAATCGTCGGCGATCCTGTCCGGTGCCAGCGCCGAACAAGAGCAGGCGCTGCAAGACTATGGCCGCTACCTCGGCACCGCTTTCCAGCTGATCGACGATCTGCTCGACTACAGTGCCGACGGCAGCACCCTGGGCAAAAACACCGGCGACGATCTGAACGAAGGGAAACCGACCCTGCCGCTGCTGCACGCGATGCACAACGGCGACGACGTGCAGCGTGACATGATCCGCGGTGCGATTGAGCAAGGCAATGGCCGTCATCTGTTAGAGCCGGTACTGCAGGCAATGCAACAATGCGGTTCGCTGGAGTACACCCGCAAACGCGCCGAGGAAGAAGCCGACAAGGCGATCGCCGCGCTGCAGGTCTTGCCGGCATCGGAGCACCGTACGGCGCTGGAGGGCCTGGCCCATCTGGCGGTGCAACGCGACTTTTAAGAAATAAATATTTCTTAAAATCCATCAGGCCCGCGTATGCGGGCCTGTCTAGCTATTGCTCTCTTCGTCGATGCGCGCCAACAGGCCACCGATCCCTTCCCGCATCAGGAAAGCCACCATTTTCTCGCGCTCGCTCTCCGTCAAATGGTAGTAATACTCGATCCAGACCGCCAACGGATCCTGACGCTCTACGTCATATACCGCCCCATCCTCCTTCAGCACCAGCAGGTTACGCACGTTTGAAGGCAGGCTGTCGATATGGTACTCCAACGCTTTTCCCTGCACGCCTTTACGCCTGCGGCTGATCCAGCCTTCGCGCCGGGCCATCAGATTAATTCCCTGTGGTGAGGAAGGTAATCCTGCGATGCCTGTCAGTTCCTTGGCGGCAAACCACTCGTTTTTCATGGCCATCATCTCTGGGCAATAGTGGGCAACGTCATTTTTGGAAATTACTTGGGTATTTTTTTGGAAATTTAATGGTATTCTGGTTTCTGAATAAACGATTCACGTCGTGCAAACGCCTAACCTTGACCCGTTAGTTATACCACTAACGCAACTTTGGCTAATCAGAAAAGGAATGTAAACATGAATTCAAGGAACCCAGATTGGCATCCGGCAGATATCATCGCGGCGCTCCGCAAGCAGGGCACCACGCTGGCGGCAGTGTCGCGCAAGGCCGGATTAAGCTCATCAACGCTGGCCAACGCGCTGTCGCGCCCGTGGCCAAAGGGGGAGTGGCTGATCGCCGAAGCGATAGGCATCCACCCTTCGGAGATCTGGCCAAGCCGCTATTACGATCCGCGCAGCGATTGCCTGCTGGATCGCAAGGCACGCATCAAATCGTGAACGCGGGGCAAAAAAAACCGCCGGAACAGCGTCCGGCGGCGTTTATCGGCTGACTATCGGCAACGATCAGTTATTGATGAACTTCTCGCCCAGCTCGATATCTTTGTGCAGCACGTCCAGCATCTCGTTCAGCGCTTTCTGCTCGAAGGCGCTCAGGGTGCCGATATCTTTGCGCTCTTCAACGCCGTTTTTGCCCAGTACCAGCGGCTGTGCGAAGAAGCGAGCGTATTTGCCGTCGCCTTCAACGTAAGCGCATTCCACTACGCCTTTCTCGCCCTGCAGCGCACGCACCAGAGACAGACCGAAACGTGCGGCCGCCTGGCCCATGGACAGCGTTGCAGACCCGCCGCCGGCTTTGGCTTCCACCACTTCGGTGCCGGCGTTCTGAATGCGTTTAGTCAGATCCGCCACTTCCTGATCGGTGAAGCTCACGCCAGGGATCTGCGACAGCAGAGGCAGGATGGTCACGCCAGAGTGGCCGCCGATGACCGGCACGTTCAGCTCTTCCGGCTGCTTGCCTTTCAGCTCGGCCACGAAGGTGTTGGAACGGATGATATCCAGCGAAGTCACGCCGAACAGTTTGTTCTTGTCGTAAACGCCGGCTTTTTTCAGCACTTCCGCCGCGATGGCGACCGTGGTGTTAACCGGGTTGGTGATGATGCCGATGCAGGCTTTCGGGCAGGTTTTCGCCACTTGCTCAATCAGGTTACGCACGATGCCGGCGTTAACGTTGAACAGGTCAGAACGATCCATGCCCGGCTTACGGGCCACGCCGGCGGAAATCAGCACCACGTCCGCACCGTGCAGAGCCGGGGTCGCGTCTTCGCCGCTGAAGCCTTTGATTTTAACTGCGGTTGGGATGTGGCTTAAGTCGACGGCAACGCCTGGGGTAACGGGGGCAATGTCGTAGAGAGAGAGTTCAGAACCTGAAGGAAGCTGGGTTTTGAGTAGAAGGGCGAGGGCCTGGCCGATACCGCCAGCAGCACCGAGAACTGCAACTTTCATCCTATACTCCTTTATTATCTTAAATATATAAAGCGCCGTGAATGTGTTGGTTACGGACCTTAAGTTATTACACCTTTAAAAACAATAAATTAGCCAATTCTTGCCTGCAGGTGTAATAAAACGGCCGCTGTCGCGCCCATTTTAGATTAAATCGCTTACGCATGAAGGGCATAGCGCACATTAATCAAAAATAGTGCGAGGTTATTCACGAGCAAGTTAACCGGCCGTTACATTACACCCTTACGCAACATCAGAACAACATCATTTTAATAACATTTTATTTACCACCGCAGGCCGATTTTCCGTCGTCAAAAGGGCATATTCATCGCTGCCGGATTTTGTTAAAATGCCGTCCTTTCCTCGCCGCCCGGTCATGTTTATTTTCTTTGGGTCGGCCTTTGTTGCATAAAAATTCATCTATATGCATAATCATGACTTCCACTATCAACATTCCACGGTGCAAAATGCGTAATCCCGCAAAACAGGAAGATCTGATCAAGACGTTCAAAGCGTTATTGAAAGAAGAAAAATTCAGTTCTCAAGGCGAGATCGTTTTGGCGCTGCAAGAAGAAGGCTTCGAAAACATTAACCAATCCAAAGTATCGCGCATGCTGACCAAGTTCGGCGCGGTACGTACGCGCAATGCCAAAATGGAAATGGTGTATTGCCTTCCTGCCGAACTCGGCGTGCCGACCACCACCAGCCCGTTGAAGAATCTGGTGCTGGACGTCGACCATAACGACGCCGTCGTGGTGATCCACACCAGCCCGGGCGCCGCGCAGCTGATCGCTCGCCTGCTCGACTCATTGGGTAAATCCCAGGGCATCCTCGGCACGATTGCCGGCGACGATACGATTTTCGTCACCCCGTCCAACGGCTTTACCGCTCAGAAACTGCATGAAGCTATTTTGGGCGTGTTCGAGCAAGAGCTGTGAAACCTGGCGCTAACAAAGTGCGGCTGCAGCCTGCACTTTGTTAGCGCTTCTTTAACAACCCCCGCGTTACCTTCCCTGCCTTCAACCGCGTTTAACACTGCGTTTTTATCCCTCAGCAACACATTTCCATGACATCTCCATGTAACCAGCAGTACCCACTGTGATCTTCCGCACTTTTGGTCAAAAGCACTTACCTCATTGAAATTACATAAATTTAGCATCAAAAGATCGTTTTATGAGCGTTTTTTATTCCTTATGGTTATAAAAAATAAGGATCATGTGGTTAAAGTTTCACTAGAAACTGTTAGCGGACTATTAATTTTTCTCGTTACTAGCTGTATACTCATTTTCGTGAACTGAATCACAGTTCGTTGGAACTGATAAAAGAATACGATGAGGTGAGATGATGAAAATTAAAACTACCGTTGCAACCCTGAGCGTTCTGTCCATGCTTTCATTTGGTGCATTTGCAGCACAATCTGTTGACGCAACTCAGGCCGCAAAACTGCAGCCGGCCGGTGTGATCACCGTGAGCGGCGTTGCCGCTGCGCCTTCCGACATTCGCCAGGCGCTGTCCGACAAAGCTGACGCCAAAGGGGCGACCGCTTACCGCGTGATCGAAGCCCGCAATGACGGCAACTTCCACGCGACCGCTGAAATCTACAAATAAGTACCGGCATTACCCGGCAACGGGCAATACATCTCTGGAATCAAACGCTGTCGTAACGGCCTTCAAGAATAAAAATCGCTGCCAAGCCCTTCCAGGCTGTTATGACCAAGGACCGCTATCATGAACATGAAAACTACTGTTGCTGCACTCGGCCTGCTGTCTGTCATCTCCTTCGGCGCTTCTGCCGCCCAGCTGGTGACTAACGATCAGACCGCCAACCTGCAATCTATCGGCACCATTACCGTCAGCGGCATCGACGGCGCGCCGACCGACATTCGCCAGGCGTTATCTGAGAAAGCCGACGCGAAAGGCGCGACCGCCTACCGCGTGATCGAAGCGCGTAATGAAGGCAACTACCACGCCACCGCCGAGATTTACAAATAACAACTCTGGGAACGGCTTTGCAGAGCTGATTACCCTCGTCACTGCCACTGCCGAGTTCTGACGCAAACGCCGATTTCCCAGAGACCCTCTCGTCGTCCTATCCGACGAACCCCGTTGCCCTCGCTCGCGAGGGCTTTTTTATGGCGTAAAAGTAAAAAAGGCCGCGAATGCGACCCTTGATGTGACTGATGCAGCTGAGCGATCAGTAGGTGACTTTCGGTTCCTGCTTTTTCGCCAGCGCGTCCAGCAGACGATCGTGAATGCCGCCGAAGCCGCCGTTGCTCATCACCAGAATGTGATCGCCCGGCTGTGCGGTTTTCACCACCATGTCCACCAGCGTGTCGAGATCCGCGCTCCAGTGCGCCGGCTGCACGCAGGCATCCGCCACTTCCGCCACCTGCCACGGAATGTGGTGCGGCTGGAACAGGAACACTTCGTCGGCGCGGCCGAGCGAAGGCGCCAGATCGTTTTTGCTGATGCCCATTTTCATGGTGTTGGAGCGCGGTTCCAGCACCGCCAGAATGCGCGCCGTGCCGCCGACCTTGCCGCGCAACGCGGCCAGAGTGGCGAGGATCGCCGTCGGATGGTGTGCAAAGTCGTCGTAAACCGTGACGCCGTTGGCTTCGCCACGCAGTTCCAGACGGCGGCGGGCGTTGATGAAATCGCCCAACGCGCGGCAGGCGTCCGCCGGCTGTACGCCAACATGACGGGTGGCGGCGATGGCCATCAGACCGTTATGCATGTTGTGCTCGCCCACCAGCGCCCAGTTCACTTCGCCGACCTGTTCGCCGTCGAGGAACACCGCGTAATGGCTGGCATCCGGCGTCAACTTCTGTGCACGCCAGGTGCCCTCTTCCCCCACCAGCTCCTGCTCGCTCCAGCAGCCCATCGCCATCACCTGCTTCAGGTGGCTATCGTTGTCCGGCAGGATGATCTTGCCTTTGCCCGGCACCAGGCGCACCAGGTGGTGGAACTGTTTCTGGATGGCTTTCAGATCGTCGAATATATCGGCGTGATCGAACTCCAGGTTATTCATGATCAGCGTGCGCGGGCTGTAATGCACGAATTTGGAGCGCTTGTCGAAGAACGCGCAGTCATACTCGTCGGCCTCGATCACAAAGAACGGGCTGCCGCCTAGGCGAGCCGAAACGTCGAAGTTGCCGGGCACGCCGCCGATGACGAAGCCGGGCTGGTAGCCGCAGGCCTCGAGGATCCAGGTCGCCATGCCGGCGGTGGTGGTTTTGCCGTGGGTGCCTGCAACCGCCAGTACCCAGCGATCGCGCAACACGGCGTCGTGCAGCCACTGTGGGCCGGAAACGTAAGGGATGCCACGCTCCAGCACCGCCTCCACGCACGGGTTGCCGCGCGTCATGGCGTTGCCGATGATCACCAGATCCGGCGCCGGATCCAGCTGGGCTGGATCATAACCCTGAATAAGATCGATCCCCTGGTTCTCCAGCAGCGTGCTCATCGGCGGATAGACGTTGGCGTCCGAACCGGTGACGTCATGCCCCAGTGAGCGCGCCAGCATCGCCAACCCGCCCATAAAGGTGCCACAGATCCCAAGAATGTGAATGCGCATAGGTTTCTCATGTGAGTGCATCGAATGTCGGCATATTCTAACGCTCAGAATCGTCCAGAAGAAATGGATTTGCCTATGAATGGCGCGCATCTTTGGGCTACACTGCACGCGAAAACGTTGGCGGTTTGTTAACAGGCCGCTATCCATCCGTAGATTCAGGGATTGTGTCATGAAAACGTTAGGCGAATTTATCGTCGAGAAACAGCACGACTTCTCTCACGCCACCGGCGAGCTGACCGCGTTACTTTCTGCAATTAAACTGGGCGCCAAAATCATTCACCGCGACATCAACAAGGCCGGCCTGGTTGATATTCTGGGAACCAGCGGGGTGTCCAACGTACAGGGCGAAGTTCAGATGAAACTGGACCTGTACGCGAACGAAAAACTGAAAGCGGCGTTGAAAGCGCGTGGTGAAGTTGCGGGTATCGCTTCCGAAGAAGAAGATGAAATCGTGATATTCGACGGCGAGCGAGCTGAAAATGCCAAATATGTCGTTTTGATGGATCCGTTGGACGGTTCGTCCAACATCGATGTCAACGTCTCGGTCGGTACGATTTTCTCTATCTACCGTCGCATCACGCCGGTCGGCACGCCGGTGACCGAAGAAGACTTCCTGCAGCCGGGCAGCGCCCAGGTCGCAGCGGGTTATGTGGTTTACGGTTCGTCCACCATGCTGGTGTACACCACCGGTTACGGCGTCCACGCCTTTACTTACGACCCGTCTCTGGGCGTATTCTGCCTCTCCCACGAGAAAGTGCGCTTCCCGGCGAGCGGCAACATGTATTCCATCAACGAAGGCAACTACATCAAGTTCCCTCTCGGCGTGAAGAAATACATCAAGTACTGCCAGGAGCAGGATGAAGCGACGCAGCGCCCTTATACCTCGCGCTACATCGGTTCTCTGGTGGCGGATTTCCACCGCAACCTGCTGAAAGGCGGCATCTACATCTACCCAAGCACCGCCAGCCACCCGCAAGGCAAGCTGCGTCTGCTGTACGAATGCAACCCGATGGCGTTCTTGGCCGAACAGGCCGGCGGTAAGGCCAGCGACGGCAAAAACCGCATTCTGGACATCACGCCGGTGAAACTGCACCAGCGCGCGCCATTCTTCGTCGGCACCAAGTCGATGGTAGAAGACGCAGAACGTTTCATCGCCGAAAACCCGGACGAGTAACGCGTTCTTTGCAAGGGTTCGGCGCCGCGCCGAACCCTTATCGCCTTACAGCTTGAACACCGCCATGCTCTGCGCCAGCAGCTGAGCCTGATCTTCCAGCGAGCGCGTCGCCGCCGCCGACTCTTCCACCAGTGCCGCATTCTGCTGCGCCACCTGATCCATCTGCGCCACCGCCAGGTTCACCTGTTCGATGCCGCTGCTTTGTTCGCGCGTCGCCGCCGAGATCTCACGCATCAGCGCCGTGACCCGGCCCACTTCGCCGGTGATGCCGCTCATGGTCTGCGCCGCCGACTCCACCATCTGCTCGCCTTCCTGCACCCGGTTTTGCGACGCTTCGATCAACCCTTTGATCTCTTTCGCCGACTGGGCGCTGCGCTGCGCCAGATTGCGCACTTCGCCGGCCACCACCGCGAAACCGCGGCCCTGTTCGCCAGCACGCGCCGCCTCTACCGCCGCGTTCAACGCCAGGATATTGGTCTGGAAGGCGATGCCGTCCATCACGCTGATGATGTCGGCGATGCGGCGCGAGCTGTCGGTGATCGCCTGCATCTTGCTCATCACCTGGCTGACCACATCGCTGCCCTGGTTGGCGATATCGGACACGCTCAGCGCCAGTTGGTTGGCCTGCTCGCAGTTCTCGGCGTTCATTTTCACCGTCGAGGTCAGCTGTTCCATGCTGGCGGCGGTCTCTTCCAGCGAAGCGGCCGATTCTTCGGTGCGCTGCGCCAGGTGCAGGTTGCCGGCCGCCAGTTCGCGTGAACCGGTGTCGATCTGGCTGCTGGCGTCACGCACTTTGCTGACCGAACTGGCCAGCGCCTGCTGCATGCGCTGCATCGCCCGCACCAGGCGGCCCATCTCGGTATCGCCCTCGCCGCGGATCTCATGGGTCAGATCGCCGCCGGCGATGTGTTCCAGCTGCGCGATGGACTCGTCCAGCGGGCGCAGAATGATCACCCGTAGCGCGAACCAGGCCAGCACCGCCAGCAGCACGCTCAGCAGGCCCGCCACCACGATCAGCGAGATCTTGGTGCTGGCGTTGTTTTCCGCGTCATACACCTGCTGCGCGCCAAGCTTCATCGCGAAGCTGCGGAAATCGGTGAGATCCTTTTCGAACGCGATGCTCAGCGCGGAGATGCGCGTTTCCTGAATGTGATAATACTCATCGATCTTGCCGGCCTTGATGGCGGCGGCCATCGGCTTCACGCCCTGCTCCAGATAGGCGCGGTAGCTGTTTTGCAGGCGGTTGGAGAGTTCACGGCCGCGATCGGTCACGGTGCCAACGCCGACAAAGCGCGCCATTTCCTTGTTCGACTGCTCGAGGTAACCGTAGATGCGGCCCACGGTGGCGTCGGAGACATCGACCTGGCCGATCTCCCGTTGGCGCACCGCCAGCGAAGCGGCGGTTCGGGCGCGCAGCGTCAGGTTGGAGCTGTTGGCCAGCGAGCCCAGCTCTTCGCCGAGGATCTGGTTAAGGGTATGGATCGAACGCGATCCTTCGTTAATCGCGTTGACGCCAATAACGCTGACCATGATCAGCAGCATGGTCATCAGGCTCAGCAGGGCGATCAGCCCAGCCTTCACCGTAATCTTTTTTAGCATGAGTTCTTCCCGGCTTCAGAATAGTGAGATCAGACGTAGTAGGGGTGGCAAAACGCGGAGCCAGCTTTGCCGGCTCATTATTGTTTGTTGAAGTTATCGGCAGGCGAAGGCAAAACTTCATGCTGCGGCGGGATTAATCTGGAAATTCTCCGTGCGCCGGCACGCAGGGTTTTCAACGATGAAAAGGGCAGGAAATCGCAAAAGAGTCCGCTATAATAGCCGCCACTCCATTTCTGGTTTGATGATTAAAGGAAACCGACATGAGCTTGAATCTGGTCCCTGCTGGCAAAGACCTGCCGGAAGACATCTACGTAGTAATCGAAATCCCGGCCAACGCCGATCCAATCAAATACGAAATCGACAAAGAAACCGGCGCGCTGTTCGTTGACCGTTTCATGTCCACCGCGATGTTCTACCCGTGCAACTACGGCTACATCAACCACACCCTGTCTCTGGACGGTGACCCGGTTGACGTGCTGGTCCCAACCCCATACCCGCTGCAGCCGGGCTCCGTGATCCGCTGCCGTCCGGTTGGCGTGCTGAAGATGACCGACGAAGCCGGTGAAGACGCCAAGCTGGTTGCGGTACCGCACAGCAAGCTGACCAAAGAGTACGATCACGTGAAAGACGTGAACGACCTGCCGGAACTGCTGAAAGCCCAGATCGCTCACTTCTTCGAGCACTACAAAGATCTGGAAAAAGGCAAATGGGTGAAAGTGGAAGGCTGGGCAGACGCTGCCGCGGCTAAAGCGGAAATCATCGCCTCCTTCGAACGCGCTGCCAAGAAGTAATGCCAGCCGCCGTCCGATGAAAAACACCGCTCATTGAGCGGTGTTTTTTTTTTCTTACTGCTCGTCGAGACGCTTCAGCCAGTCGCCGCTGGTAATCCGCGGGTAACCGTCCACGCTGTGTTTGTACAGGTAGATCCACGCACTCCCATAAGGCGTCTGAATCAGCTCGCGCTTATAGTCCTTGGTGTTGCTTTTCAGTTCGTCCAGCTCTGCCAGAATCGATGAGTTAATACGATACACCTCGCAATGTATCGTGCCCTCTCCAGGGATCGCCGCCGGGTAATGGCCCAGATTATAAATCTGATAGCCTTCGAGCTCGTGCTCGCCGAGCCATTGGGCGTTGGTCATCCAATGGCTGTTTCCCTGTTTGCGCCGTAAACTGCCGTAGACAATTATTCGCATCGCTAAAACTCAAACTGATAGAGCAAATCTAATGCCTGGTCGAGACCAGACACCGCTTCAAGATACAACTTAGGCATCAGGCGATAACGCAACGTCAGCGTGGCCAGCGAGTCGAAAATGCCCACCCCATATTTTACTTGTAAGCCTGGGAGGACATAGCCGCTCACGACAACCTGGGAATTGTCGCCAACCCCCTGAGTGTCCAGAGCCAAATTACTCACGCCGAATGCCTCGCCGATTTTACCCACAAGTTGACCACTTTGTGCAACCCCCATGCCGATTAACATCGAGGTCATGGCGTTGCCGTCGGCGCCGGAGCTGCTCAAGCCCTGGCCGCGCAGCAGATAAGACAAGGCTTCCTGCTGCGATTTGGCCGGATCGGAGAACACTTCCAGCTTCGGCGCATCTGCCAGGCCAGTCACCCGCACGCCGGCGGTCACATCGTCCTCGGTGGATTCCGGGTTACGGATCGCCTCGATATTCAGCAGCGGCTGATCCGGCGGGCCGGAGAACATCAGCTGCCCTTTACGCACGATCAAATCCTGACCATAAGCATGGAATCGGCCGGAAGGGATGTCAATCTGGCCGTTGAGGCCCAGCCCTTTCTTGTCCTGTACCACTTTCAAATCGCCCTTCAGGCGGGCCTTGAGGCCGAACGCGTCCAGCCGCACGTCGTTGCCGACGTGGATCATCAGATTGCTGTTGATCGGGATCGACGCGGTCTTAGGTTGAATCGGCTTCAGCTGGTCGTCCAGCATCACCTCGTCGGAAGAGACGCCCACCGCGCTTTCCGGCAGCTCCTGCACCGTGATGCGCGCCCAGGGAATGTCGACCTTACCGTTGAGCGAGAACAGCTGCGGCGTGGCTTCAAACACCAGATCCGGCGACACGTCGATGCGGATCATCGGCGGCACCGTCACCCGCAGCTTGTCGCCCTTGGCGGCAATGCGCGCACGCCAGGCGTTGATATCGCGCCAGTCGGCATCGCCCGCCAGATTCAGCTGGCCGCGCGTGGTGCTGAGCAACCCTTCCAGCGTCGAGGTCATGCCGTTGAAATTCACCGCCAGCCGCGCGTCGGTCATGTCGAACGGCATCCAGTGCCCCTGCACCTTCGCCCGATCCAACGCCAAGCGCCCGAACACCAGCGGCTTCTGCGCGCTGCCGCCCAGGCGCAGGTTGGCGTTCAGCATGCCCGCCGCGCTTTCGCCCTTCATCAGCGCCGGGTTGATCAGCGCCAGCGAGATGTTGGTGATATTGACGTTGCCGCTGATGGTGCGCCGCACCTGCGGATCCGCCACCTGGATATTGCCGTCAAACTGGCCGTTGTTGGTCAGTTTGATCCGCCAGTCGGCCTGCGCGCGGCCGTTGTTCAGGCCGGCGTTGAGGGTCAGCGTATCGAAGGCGATCGGCAGCGCGTTGCCCTGCACCTGCTGCACCACCTTGACGCCGTTGCCGGCCAGCGTGACTTTCGCCTCCGGCAGCGCGCCGCCCGGCTTCCAGCTGACATCAGCCCGGCCGGTGAACACGCCGCTCAGGGCGGTGTCCGGGCCGAGGAACGGCTTGATCATCGCCAGGTCGAACCGGTTGAGCACCACGCTGGCCTGGCCGCTCTGGCCGGCTTCAATGGTCTTAGGCACGCACAGCTCGGCGTTCGGGTTCTGCCAACAGTGCGGCCCGACGCTGATTTTCTGCTCGGTGTTCAGGTAGTCCAGCGCGATGGCGCGCGTCAGGCGCCATTCCCCGACCGGCGTATCGAAACGGGTGTTGTTCAGATTGCCGCGCCAGCGCTGCTGCTGACGATCGAAGCTACCCTGCAGGGCCAGCTGGCCGGAGACCGGCTTGCCGTCAATCTTCAGCTGCAGCTGGTGCTGCTTCTCGCTGCCTTTGGCGTCGAGGGTCAGCAGGCTGACCTCCAGCGCATCCTGCTTCAGCTGTTCGACGCGTACCGCTAACTGCCCCTGGATCTGATCCGTGGAGCGCACGTCGCCATCGATCTTCACGCGGTTGATGCGCAGCGCCTGCCACTGCAAGCCGGAAGCGGTCAAATCCGCCAGCAGCTGCGGCGCCTGCAGATTGCCGCGCAGCTTCAGCATCCCTTTGGCGGTGCCGCCCAGGCCCGGCAGCGCGCCGTCCAAACGCGGCGCGTCGATGTTGGCGTCCAGGTTCCAGCTCTTCTCGTCCAGCTGCCCTTTGACGTTCAGCTGGTTGCGCCCCAGCGCCAGATCGATGCCGGGGATTTTCCACTGCCCGGCGGCGTTACCGCTCAGCGTGCCGCGCGCCGTGACCTTATTCTGCTTCACGTTGCCGTCCAGCTGCAGCACCGGCACCTGCAGCTGCCAGCTGCCGCCGTGCAGGCTGCCGCGCGTGGTGATCTTGCCATCCAGCTTCGCCGGCCATTCCGGCCACTGCTTGGCGGTATTGATGCCGCTCAGCGTCAATTGCGAGGTCCAGCTGATGGCCTTGCTCCAGTCCACCAGCGCGGTAAGATCGGTATTGCCCTGCAGCGCCGCCAGCCGCAGGCGTTCCAGCTTGAACTGCTCGACGTTGCCTTTGCCGTCCAGCGTCAGCACCGCCGGCGGCAGATCCTGGCCTTTCAGATTGGCGCGCGTCGACAGCGCGTAGTCGGTCGCCTTGCCGTTAAAGCGCAGGCGGAAATCGTTGACCTGATACTGCGCCTCGCCGCTCAGCGGCCATTTCAACTGCTTGCTCTGCAACGTCAGCGCCAGCGGCAGGCCGGCTTCGGCCAGCCGGGTTTGCACATCGAGCTGGGCGCCGACCGGGCCGGACAGGTTCAGCGCCACGTTCAGCTCGTCACGCAGCCCACCGCCGATGTTCAGCTTCACCTTCTCACCTTTCAGCGGTTCGATATTCAGCGCGCTGTTGGCGGTCAGGGCCACCGGCCAGTCGCCGGTCAGGGTTGCCTGCCCCTGCACCGACAGCGTGCCCTGCGGCGACTTCACGTCGAAGTTGTCCAGCTGGATATGCTGATCCTGCGTGCTGGCCTGCAGTAACAGGCTCGTGATTAGTACGTCGGTATCGCCGGTCAAGCGCAGCTGCTCGCCGCGGATCTCTTTGACGGTGATATCCAGCGGCAGGCGGATGTCCGGCAGATCCGGCAACAGCGGTTTGGCGAACAGTTCTTTCAGCGTTTCGCCCAGCGGCTTCTCTTCCGGCTGAGGTGCCGGCTTCGCCGCGTCGGTAACCTGCTCCCCGACCTTTTTCGCCACCTCGACCGCCGGCTGCACCGCTTCCGGCAGCGGGTTTTGCGGGGTTTTCGGCAAGGCGATCAGCAGCGATCCGATCTTGGTCGGCATCAACGTCAGCGCGCGCTCTTGCCACTGCGCGCCGGTGCGGAACTCGGCCAGAGAGATGGCGGTGTCGTCGACGGTGACCTTGACGTTGTTCAACGCCAACAGGCGCAGCGTGATGGGGTAAGGCGTGCTGAGATTGGTGGTCGGCTCACTGCTCTCCTCCACCGGCGCGGAAGGTGCCATCTCTTTGGTGTTCACCGCCACGTCCACATCCTGGGCGGACAAGGCATTGACGCACAGCGAGCTGCGTTTAAAGCAGGACAGGTCAAGTGAGAGATGGAACTGCCCGGCGTTGACCGTCACGCCCGGCATCTGATATTTCACGCCCTTCAGCGTCAGATCGCGCCAGCCGCCGCTGACGCTGGCGATCTCCAGCCCCGGCACCCAGCGCGCCGCGCCGTTGATGACCATATGCAAACCGGTGGTGGTGCCTATCAGGAAGGCCAGGCCGCCGATCAGCAACAGCAGAACGACCAGAAATCCGAGACAAATCTTTTTAACCAGGCTCATAGTTCAGGCCCCAAACCGATGTAGAACTGCATCCCGTGGGTGTCCTTGTCTCCCACAGGCGCGGCGATATCCAGCTTCACCGGCCCCACCGGCGACTGCCAGCGCACGCCTACGCCGGCGCCGGTCTTGAAGTTGCTTTTCTTGATATCGTTCACCGCTTCACCGGAGTCAACGAACATCGCCCCCCACCATTTGCCGGTCACGTTGTACTGGTACTCCAGCGAACCGGTCAGCATCTTGGAGGCGCCGGTCAGCTTGCCGTCGTCATCGCGCGGCGAAATGTCTTTGTACTTGTAGCCGCGAATACTGCGGTCACCGCCGGCGAAGAAGCGCAGATCCGGCGGCACCTTGTCGAAATCGTTGGTTTCGATCCAGCCCACCTGGCCGCGCGCCACGAAACGGTGCTTGTCGGCCAGTGTGCGGATCCACACGTTCTGCGCCTGCATCAGCGCGAAGTCCACGCCGGAACCCCAGGAGGTGTCGGACACGTCGATAGAGTAGCGCTGGCTGTCGCCCCAGGTCGGCATCAGGCCACCGCGCGAGCGGGTGCGGTTGAAGCTGACGCCGGGATACAGCAGCATGGTGGTGTTGCTGACGCTACCCTGGGTAAAGTTATCCCAGCGCCAGGTCAAGTTGATCGCCCGCTGCCAGCCGCTGGAGAGATCCCAGTTGCGCGAGGCCACCACTTTGGAGGTGACGGACTTGGTGTCGTTAAGATTGACGTTCTTGAGGCCGCCCCGCAGCAGGTAATACTGCTCCAGCGGGTTCTTGAGCAGCGGGATCTTGTAGGTCAGATCCAGCTGCTGCTCCGGCGCCGACACGCTGGCGCTGGTTTCCAGGCTATGCCCGCGATCGTTGAGCCAGGGCTTTTTCCAGGTGCCTTTCACCCGCGGGCCGACGTCGGTGGAGTAACCGATACCGGTCTCGACGGTGTTGCGCGTGCGCGGCGTCACCAGCGCGTCCAACGGCAAAATCTTGTTCTCTTTGGCATCATTGAAATCAGGGGATACCACCACCGAGTTGAACCAGTTGGTGGCGGACAAACGGCGGTTCAGCTCGGCCAAATCCTCCGAACTGTAGTAATCCCCCTGATGAAAGGGCACCAGATTTTGCAGATAGTCTTCGCGGATTTGCGAGCCGGTGAATTTAACCTTGCCGAAGCGGTAACGTTCGCCGCTGTTGAAATCGATATCCCAAAACGCCTTGTGCAAATCTTCGGCCACGCCGAGCTGGCTTTTGGTCATATCGGCATCGAAATAGCCTTTGCGCAGCGCCAGGCCGGTGAGCGAGCCTTTGAAACTGTCATACTTGCCGTGGTTGAGGATCTCGCCGATGGTCGGCCGGTCCTTCTTTACCAGCGCCAGGTAGTCCTCATCGGTCTTCGCGCCGCCTTCCAGCACGATGTTGGCGCCGGCGATACGCACCGGTTCGCCCGGATTGACCTTGGCATGCAGCACCGGGCGCGACATCCCCGGCCGATCGTCCAGCGTAAATTCGATGGTCGGCTGGTAATAGCCGAGCGCGCGCAGCCCCTGGCGCACCGCCTCATCCACCCGTGCGCGGAAGCGACCGTCGGTGCCGACCTCTTCAGGCGTGATCGACGACAGGCGCACCCGAACGTTTTTTTCCAACTCTCCGCTTAACCCTTCCACCTGCAACCGCACGTTCGCTGCGTAGGCTGCAGGTGCCGCAAGCAACACAGCTATCAAGCACATGACCGGGTACTTTGGCACGTGTTCTCCTTATTGATTTTACTTTCCTGTTATGGTGTTCGCTCCGGGGCCAGGGCAGACTCCGTGCTATCATGACGGCAGCCCTCTTCAGCCTTGTTCCGGACGCCGCCCGCCGCGCTTTGCCACCGCCGCGCAACAGGCGAATTCTTCACTTTTGGCGCTCAAAATACTGCGTTAAGCTTATACATAAACCCAACTTGCCACTTATTGTGGGCAAAGACGCGGTGAGATACAACCGAACCGCCCCCATGTAGGGTCAATTCTTACTGTGACAACAGGAGTCAACCGTGGTGCCATTTTTTGATAAATCACAAACCGTCGATAAGGCAAGCGCGCTGCCTGGCCGCACCACGCCAATGCCTGTCGCAACGCTCAACGTGGTCACCGAACACTCGATGACCCAGGTGCCGGCAGGCATGGAGGTGGCGATCTTCGCCATGGGCTGTTTCTGGGGCGTCGAGCGCCTGTTCTGGCAGCAGCCGGGCGTCTACAGCACCGCCGCCGGCTACAGCGGCGGCTATACGCCAAACCCGACCTACCGCGAAGTGTGCAGCGGCCAGACCGGCCACGCCGAAGTGGTGCGCGTGGTGTTCGATCCGCAGGTCGTCAGCTACAAACAGCTGCTGCAGGTATTCTGGGAAAATCACGATCCGGCGCAGGGCATGCGCCAGGGCGGCGACGTCGGCACCCAGTACCGCTCGGCGATTTACACGCTGAGCCCGGAGCAGCAGGCCGAGGCGGAAAGCAGCCTGCAGCGCTTCCAGCAGGCGATGGACGCAGCGGGCGACAAGCGCGCCATCACTACCGAGATCGCGCCGGCGCTGCCGTTCTATTACGCGGAAGACGATCATCAGCAGTACCTGTTCAAAAACCCGGAAGGCTACTGCGGGCTGGGCGGCATCGGCGTTTGCCTGCCGCCGCAGGGCTGATCCGATGCCGGCCGGCGGCACTTTTTTAACCGCTGGCGGCCCCTGTGGGGCAACTGCTATACTATGCGGGCCGCTTCTGCGGCCCGATAGCTTCCCTTCTGGTTGTTATCGCTGCTTTTTTTACTATGTACTACCCTTCCTCAAGAGCGCCGGCATCCCGTCGGCACGTATGGATAGATTATGTTAAACAGTATTTTACTGATTCTTTTTCTGATCGCGGTGAGTGCGTTTTTCTCACTGTCGGAAATCTCTCTGGCCGCCTCGCGCAAGATCAAACTGAAGCTGATGGCAGACGAAGGCAACGTCAACGCAGCCAGAGTGCTTAAACTGCAAGAAACCCCGGGCATCTTCTTCACCGTGGTGCAGATCGGCCTGAACGCCGTGGCCATCCTCGGCGGTATCGTCGGCGACGCGGCGTTTTCCGGCACCTTCCAACAATTCTTCATTAAATTCCTGTCGCCCGAACTGGCGGAACAGGTCAGCTTCATCTGCTCCTTCGTGCTGGTGACCAGCCTGTTTATCCTGTTCGCCGATTTGACCCCGAAGCGCATCGGTATGATTGCACCAGAGACGGTCGCCGTCCGGATCATCAACCCGATGCGTTTCTCCATCATGATCTTCCGCCCGCTGGTGTGGTTCTTCAACGGCATGGCCAACCTGATCTTCCGCATGTTCAAGCTGCCGATGGTGCGTAAGGACGACATTACCTCCGACGACATCTACGCGGTGGTGGAAGCCGGTGCCCTGGCGGGCGTGCTGCGCAAGCAGGAACATGAGCTGATTGAAAACGTGTTCGAACTGGAATCGCGCACCGTGCCGTCTTCGATGACCTCGCGCGAAAGCGTGGTGTACTTCGACCTGCGCGAAAGCGAAGAGAGCATCAAGGAGAAGGTCTCGACCCATCCGCACTCCAAGTTCCTGGTGTGCGACGGCCATATCGATCAGGTGGTCGGCTACGTCGATTCCAAAGACCTGCTGAACCGCGTGCTGGGCAACCAGAGCCTGGTGCTGAGCAGCGGCGTGCAGATCCGTTCGGCGCTGATCGTGCCGGATACGCTGACGCTGTCCGAAGCGTTGGAAAGCTTCAAGACCGCCGGCGAAGACTTCGCGGTGATCCTCAATGAATATGCGTTGGTGGTAGGCATCATCACCCTTAACGACGTGATGACCACGCTGATGGGCGATCTGGTTGGCCAAGGCCAGGAAGAGCAGATCGTGGCGCGCGACGAAAGCTCATGGCTGATTGAGGGCGGCACGCCGATCGACGACGTGATGCGCGTGCTGGACATCGACGAGTTCCCGCAGGCGGGCAACTACGAGACCATCGGCGGCTTTATGATGTATATGCTGCGCAAGATCCCGAAACGCACCGACTTTGTCAAATACGCCGGCTACAAGTTCGAAGTGGTGGATATCGACAGCTACAAGATAGACCAGCTGCTGGTCACCCGGCTGAGCGACAAACCGGCGGCGGTACTGCCGAAAGCCCCGGAAGACACCCCGGCGGCTTGACGCCAGCCGGCAAAAACATCAGCGGCCCCATCGGGGCCGCATTTTTTTATCGCTGTCAGCGTAGTGTTCAGCCAAACTCGGCCTGCAACAGCAGCACCTGGCGGTTCACTTCAGACATCACGCTGAAATGGCGCTTGTCACGAATCTTCGGCGGCAGGATTTTCCCCTCGTCGAATTCAAATGCGCCCACGTCCTTGATATACAGCCTTCCGCGAAACAGGGTCTTAACGTACTTTGCCACTTTCAAAGGGTTATAACGCTGGAAGATTCTCATTCTTTTACGCTCCTCCCGTTGATCCATGCGCTCAGCGAGCCGCCAAAGGTGGCAGCCTCGAAATTCAGAACGCAACTTGATTGCATGTAGTAGACCCAGTAAAGACCAGAACGTTCACTTCTGCCCGGTGATCTACGCTGGATTTACACTTTTTGACAGAATTGTATATGATAATTTATAACGTTTTCAGTATATCCCTTCAAAATCTGATGATTAGCGAACCAAGGGAAAATCTGCGATCCGGTTAACAGGACAGACCTCTTATCACATCCTATGCTTTAGGCTGTCGAAGTGCTGTCGCACAAATTCCACTCATTACAAGGAGAAAGCATGAAAACAAGTCGCATGCTGATGGTATCCCTGCTGCTCGCCCCGCTTTTCGCTTCCGCGCACAACTTCCAGCTCCAGCAGCGCGTGTCGCCGGTCGGCGTCAGTGACAAAGGAGAGCTCAATTACGCTGACGGTAATTTTAGCTACCAGAACTGGAACAGCGCGCAGCTCAGTGGAAAAGTGCGAGTGATACAACATATTGCCGGCCGCAGCTCCGCCAAAGACATGAACGACCCACTGATTGAAGCGATCAAGAAGGCGAAGCTACCACACGATCGTTACCAAACGACGACAATCGTCAACACCGACGATGCCCTGATGGGCACCGCGATGTTCGTGCGCAGCAGCATTGAGGACAGCAAGAAGGAGTTCCCGTGGTCGCAGTTTATCGTCGACAGCGACGGCAACGTGCGCAAGGCCTGGGATCTGCAGCCGAAAGGCTCAGCTATTGTGGTGCTGGATAAGCAAGGGCGCATTCAGTTCGCCAAAGACGGCGCGCTGACGCCGGAAGAGGTGCAGCAGGTAATGTCCAAGCTGCACCAGCTGTTGGCGAACTAACTCAGAACAGCGACACCCGGAAGCCGGGGTTGAGGAAAGATTCACGCGGGGTATAGAGCAACGGCTTGCCCTGCCAATCGTGAATTTGCGCCCCGGCAGCCACCGCCACCGCATGCCCTGCGGCGGTATCCCAAATGTTGGTCGGCCCGAAGCGCGGATAGAGCTGCGCCTTGCCTTCCGCCACCAGGCAGAACTTCAGTGAGGAGCCGACGGACACGGTCTGGTGCTCACCCAGCTGCTGCAAATAGTCTTTCAGTTCGTCGTCGATATGCGAGCGGCTCACCACCACCAGCGGCGGATGCGCGTTGCTGACGCCGATCGCCTGCCGCACGCCCTTCTCTTCTTTCCAGGCCTTGCCGCGCTCCGCCAGATACAGCACGTCGATCGCCGGGGCGTACACCACCCCCATCACCGCCTGCCCGTCTTCAATCAGGGCGATATTGACCGTGAACTCACCGTTGCGGTGCAAGAACTCTTTGGTGCCGTCCAACGGATCGACCAGCCAGTAACGCGTCCAGTTGCGGCGATCTTCCCACGCCGGCGGATCTTCTTCCGACAGCAGCGGCACCTCGGGCGTCAGCGCCGCCAGGCCGCGCTTGATGATGTGATGTGCCGCCAGATCGGCCGCCGTCACCGGTGAATCATCGTTCTTCTGTGCGACATCAAGCGGTTGTTCACCGTCGTACACCGCCATGATCGCCGCCCCCGCCTCGCGGGACAGTTGGCAAATTCGCTCTAACATCATGCACCTCAACTCTGCATCTCCGTGGGAAATTTCCCCCTGTCTCTGCTAGCAGACTAGTTTTTTTTACGCCGAATATCCATCTCAACCGGCTAACCCCCGGGAATTCATCAGATCTTGTTGGGCACAACTGTGAACTTCCCCGCGTTACCTGCCGCCGTTTTCTGCCACACTTCACAGTTTGCTGTGGCAAGCAATGTTAATTACATTTCCCTCTGCGATAACACTCGAATAATGAAATGGAGAGAGCCCAAAATGATGAAGCATCCCCTGACGCTGTCCGCGCTTGCGCTGCTGGTGTGCGCCTCGGCGCAGGCGGCCACCGTCGACCTGCGCGTGCTGGAAACCACCGACCTGCACAGCAACATGATGGACTTCGATTACTACAAGGACACGCCAACCGATAAATTCGGCCTGGTGCGCACCGCCAGCCTGATCCAGCAGGCGCGCCAGCAGGCTACCAACGCGGTGTTGGTGGACAACGGCGACATCATTCAGGGCAGCCCGCTCGGCGACTACATGGCGGCCAAGGGGCTGAAACCGGGCGACGTGCATCCGGTCTATAAGGCGATGAATACGCTGGACTATGTGGTCGGCAACATCGGCAACCATGAATTCAACTACGGGCTGGACTACCTGAAAAACGCCATCGCCGGCGCCAAGTTCCCGTATATCAACGCCAACGTCATCGACGCCAAAACGCAAAAACCGCTGTTCACGCCGTACATCATCGTCGATACGCCGGTGAAAGACCGCGACGGCAAGGCGCATACGCTGCGCATCGGCTACATCGGCTTCGTGCCGCCGCAGATCCTGGTGTGGGACAAGGCTAACCTGCAGGGCAAGGTGACGGTGGACGACATCACCGCCACCGCCAAACGCTACGTGCCGGAAATGCGTAAACAGGGCGCCGATCTGGTGGTGGCGATCCCACATTCCGGGCTGTCCAGCGAGCCTTACAAGGCAATGGCGGAAAACTCGGTCTACTACCTCAGCCAGGTACCGGGCATCGACGCCATCATGTTCGGCCACGCCCATGCGGTGTTCCCGAGCAAGGACTTCGCCAACATCAAAGGCGCGGATATCGATAAGGGCCTGCTGAACGGCGTACCGGCGGTGATGCCGGGCCAATGGGGCGATCATCTCGGCGTGGTCGACCTGCAGCTCAACAACGATAGCGGTAGCTGGAAAGTGACCGCCGCCAAAGCGGAAGCACGGCCGATCTACGACAAAGAGAACAAGAAATCGCTGGCGGCGGAAGACGCCGCGCTGGTGAAGGTGTTGGCGGACGATCACAAGGGCACGCGCGAGTTCGTCAGCCAGCCGATCGGCAAATCCGACGGCAACATGTACAGCTATCTGGCGCTGGTGCAGGACGATCCGACGGTGCAGATCGTCAACAATGCGCAGAAAGCCTACGTTGAACATTACATTCAGGGCGATCCGGATCTGGCCGATCTGCCGGTGCTGTCGGCGGCGGCGCCGTTCAAGGTCGGCGGCCGCAAGAACGATCCGGCCAGCTTCGTCGAAGTGGAAAAGGGCCAACTCACCTTCCGCAACGCCGCCGATCTCTATCTCTACCCCAATACCCTGGTGGTGGTGAAGGCCAGCGGCAAAGAGGTGAAAGAGTGGCTGGAGTGCTCCGCCGGCCAGTTCAACCAGATCGACGTCAACAGCGCCAAGCCGCAGGGCTTGATCAACTGGGACGGCTTCCGCACCTATAACTTCGACGTGATCGACGGCGTCAATTACCAGATCGACGTCAGCCAGCCGGCGCGCTACGACGGTGAATGCCAGCTGATCAACGATAAGGCAGAGCGCATCAAGCAGTTGACCTTCAACGGCAAGCCGATCGATCCGAACGCCACCTTCCTGATCGCCACCAACAACTACCGCGCCTACGGCGGCAAATTTGCCGGCACCGGCGACAAACACATCGCCTTCGCTTCGCCGGATGAGAACCGTTCAGTGCTGGCGGCCTACATCAGCACCGAAACCCAGCGACACGGCGCGGTGCATCCGCAGGCGGACAACAACTGGCGTTTGGCGACCTTCAGCAGCCAGCAGCCGCTGGATATCCGCTTCGAGACCTCGCCGTCGGACAAAGCGACGGCGTTTATCAAGGAGCACGCTCAATATCCGATGACCGCCGAGGGCAATGACCGCATCGGCTTCGCGGTGTATCGCATCGATCTCAGCGCGAAATAATCACCCGGCCGGGGCCTCACCCCGGCCACCTTCTCTTCGATTTTCCCGCTGGTGCGCCCTTTAAATTGCATTTAAAATGCATGTTATAAGATTCCTTCGTTTAAAGAGGCACTACCATGGATTACCGCAATCAATCCCTTGGCGCGCTCGCTATCGCCATTCCCCGTGCATCCCGTCTGTTTCGCCAGCATCAGCTGGATTTCTGCTGCGGCGGCCGGCAATCGCTGGCACACGCCGCCGAGCGCAGAAGGTTAGATATCGACAGGCTGGAAAACGAACTGGCCGCCCTGGCCGCCACGCCGGAGCCAAGCCGGGACTGGCGCACAGCGCCGCTCGGTGAGGTGATCGACTACATTCTGCCACGCTTTCATCAGCGGCACCGCGAGCAGCTGGCAGAACTGGTGCTGATGGCGGAAAAGGTCGAACGCGTGCACGGCGACAAGCCCAGCTGCCCGCGCGGGTTGGCGAAGCAGCTGAACCGGATCCGCCTGGATCTGGAGAATCACATGATGAAAGAGGAACAGATCCTGTTCCCGCTGATCAAACAGGGCATGGGGCCGCAGGCCGCCGGACCGATCTCGGTGATGGAGCATGAACATGACGAGGCGGGTGAGCAGTTGGAAGTGGTGAAGTTCCTCACCGATAACGTCACGCCGCCGGAGGGCGCCTGCACCACCTGGCGAGCGCTGTACACCGGCATCGACGAGTTCATCGGCGATCTGATGGAGCACATCAGCCTGGAAAACAACCTGCTGTTCCCGCGCGCGCTGCGCGGCGCATAAAATAAGGGCGCCACGAAGGCGCCCAGAGCAATCCTCGGTGGGATTACAGGATTTCCAGCAGCTCGACGTCGAACACCAGCGCGCTGAACGGCGGGATGGACGCGCCAGCGCCACGCTCGCCATAGGCCAGGTTGTGCGGGATATACAGCTGCCATTTGGAGCCGACCGGCATCAGGGTCAGCGCTTCGATCCAGCCTGGGATCACGCCGCTGACCGGGAATTCTGCCGGCTGGCCGCGCTCAACCGAGCTGTCGAACACATCGCCGTTGATCAGACGACCGGTGTAGTGCACACGCACGCGATCCTGACGGGACGGGATCGGGCCGTTGCCCTGCTCCAGCACGGAGAACTGCAGGCCGGACTCGGTCAGCGTCACGTCGTCGCGCTTGGCGTTGTCGTCCAGGAATTTCTGGCCTTCAACGGCCATCGCCTGCTGGCGCTCGCGGCGCACCGCGTCCGCACGCTCGTGGATTTCACGCAGCGCACGGTGCACCACGTCTACCGGAACCGCCGGGGCATTCCCTTCCAGCGCGTCACGCAGACCCGCCAGCAAAGCTTCCGGTTGCAAACCTTCCAGCCCGGACTCTTGCAGCTGCTGGCCGACCTGTAAACCAATCCCGTAACTTGCTTGCGCTTCAACGCTGTCAAAAGAAGGGGTTGTCATGGGGTTTTCCTTAAGTCTGTAAAAAGTCGAAAGCGCAGCATAACAGCGCGTCAATGTCGGGTAAAATCTTGTGTGGAGAATGATGACTTTTGTCGTAGAAAAAGAAACAATAATCTTCTGTTAACGCCCGCAGCCGCAAACCGCGGCTCTGCCGCTCAGCTGCCTTTCGCTTCAATCAGTTAGCGGACTATACTGAAAGCAGGATATCGGGCAGGCGAGGCGCTGCCGCGCCGCGCTAATTACTACGCCGTCGAAGAGAGGTCACCATGGGCAGAATCGCGCCCAGGAGAAGGAAAACCACCCGCATCTACCAGCCGCTGCTGCGCACCTGGCTGAATGTCAGACAGCGCCTGAAACCGGGCGCCGCACCCACGTCTGAAGGCGCGGAACCGCCATCGGAGCCACCGCCGGCCAACGACAAAATGCAGCAGGTCAAAGCGCTGCTGGCCAAAGTCTGGCATCTGCCGGACGGTTTCCATTGGATGGAGCCGCTGCCCTACTTCCACCGCCGCTGGGTGCTGATCTTCGGCATCATCCTGCTGCTGGCCCTGCTGTGGCCGTACTCGCCCGAAAGACAGCCGTTCCCGGTTTCCCAGCAGGAAACCAGCGTGCCGCTGCAGGCCGATCTGCAAAACGGCGGCACCACGTCTGCCAACGAACCAACGCCGGCGGGCAACTGGCAGCGTTATCAGATCCAGCCCGGCCAGACCCTGGCCCAGCTGTTTCGCGACAACAATCTGCCGGTGAATGAAGTGTTCGCCATGGCGCAGGTGGAAGGCGGCGACAAGCCGCTGAGCAACATGAAAGCCGGCCAGGAAGTGCGCATCGAACGCGACGCCAACGGCGTGATTAACGCGCTGTCGGTCACCACGGTGGACAACAGCCAGGCGCTGTTCCGCCGCCAGGCCGACGGCAGCTACCGCCGGGAACGCTAATCCCTACAGCTGCGCCAGCAAAAACTCGCGCAGCACCACGCCCTGGTTGTGCTCGGTATCTTTGCTGCCATACAGCAGCGTCAGCGTTTGCCCCTGCCGTAACAGCGCCACCAGCGGCTGCCAGGCGTCGTTGGCCGCCAGCTGTTGGCGGTAACGCGCCTCGAAGACCGCCCACTGGTCGGTATGCTGATGGAACCACTTGCGCAGTTCGTCATCCGGCGCCACCTGTTTCAGCCACTGCACGCCCGTCAGCCGCTCCTTGCTGATGCCGCGCGGCCATAGCCTGTCTATCAGATAACAGTGTTCCGGCGCCGGCGCGCTGAAATCATAAACCCGCTGTAGCGTAATCTTTGCCATCGCACGCTCTCCTTTTCATCCCGTCTTCAAGCGTAGCGCGTTTTGCCGGGCGCAGAAAAGCAAAACGCCAGCGCGAGGCTGGCGTTTTAACCGGGTTAACAGCAGCGTAAATTACGCTTCTGCAACCACAACTACATTCAGCTGTGCGAACACGTCGCTGTGTACCTGGAAGTGCACTTCGTGCTCGCCAGTGGTACGCAGAACGCCGTTCGGCAGACGAACTTCACTCTTGGCAACTTCAACGCCTGCCGCAGTCACTGCGTCAGCGATGTCGCGGGTGCCGATAGAGCCGAACAGTTTACCTTCGTCGCCAGATTTGGAAGCGATGGTGACTGAACCCAGTTCGTTGATCTTGGTTGCGCGAGCTTCAGCAGCAGCCAGAACGTCAGCCAGTTTGGCTTCCAGTTCAGCACGGCGTGCTTCGAAGAACTCAACGTTTTTCTTGGTAGCAGGAACAGCTTTGCCCTGTGGTACCAGGAAGTTACGAGCGTAGCCCGCTTTAACGTTAACTTGATCACCCAGGCTGCCCAGGTTTGCTACTTTATCAAGCAGAATAACTTGCATTACCTTATCCTCTCAAAGTCGTTAATGGACAGTGGCCGATTACTGATGACGATCAGTGTACGGCAACAAAGACAGGTAGCGCGCGCGCTTGATAGCACGGGCCAGCTGGCGCTGATATTTTGCACGAGTACCGGTGATACGGCTCGGTACAATTTTACCACTTTCGGTGATGTAGTTTTTCAGCGTAGCGATGTCTTTATAGTCAATCTCTTGAACGCCTTCCGCGGTGAAACGGCAGAACTTGCGACGACGGAAATAACGTGCCATTTGGCTAGTCTCCAGAATCTATCAATTCAATCTGCTCGGCATGCAGAACCAATTTGCTCAGCCCGTTGCGCCCTTGATGGCAGCTTACAAAGCCTTGCACGGTAATCTGACTGCCGACCGTTAATCTTTGAGTTAGTGCTTGTGACTGTTGTCCGCTGACAACCACGGGCATTCGGCACCATGCTTGTCTGCTGAATCCGGCTTCCGTCTGCTGCGAACGGTGCTCTAGCACAAATTGGCAGTGCGGTATCCCGGAAGGACTCACTTTTCGAACCGGCGCCTTGCACACAGTGCCCGACAAAACCAGACGATTAGCCGTCACGGCGGCAATTACTCTTCAGAATCCCCAGCATCTGCATCATCTGCGGTTTCGTTAGCGAAGTCTTCGCGGCGATCGCCACGACGTTCGTCTTTCGCTTTAACCATCGGAGATGCTTCAGTTACCGCGTGCTTAACGCGCATAACCATGCTGCGGATAACGGCGTCGTTGAAGCGGAAGTTAGTTTCCAGCTCATCGATCGCTTCCTGCGGCGCTTCAACGTTCAGCAGAACGTAGTGAGCTTTGTGCAGTTTGTTGATCGGATAAGCCAGCTGACGGCGGCCCCAGTCTTCCAGACGGTGAATCTGACCTTGCGCGTTAGTGATGGTAGCACTGTAACGCTCGATCATGCCCGGAACCTGTTCGCTTTGGTCAGGATGGACCATAAAAACGATTTCGTAATGACGCATCGAATTGCTCCTTACGGATTATTCAGCCTCCTGTCAGGGTCAACCGCGGCCCATGGAAGCAAGGAACGTGTTTAGTGTGCGGCTGAAAAATGACGCGTAATCATACTGACGCAGGGCGGGAAACTCAAGGACTGCGTGGGTTTTATTCGCGTTAATGCGAGGCGCTATGGGAAATAGCACGATTTGCTCGTGGGAGAACCTATGTACGCCGATCCATCGGTTTCAAAAATCTTTCAATGAAATCAGCGCTGAGTCACAAATCTATTTCACTTTTTTTGAAAAAGGTCATCAAAAGCCCCCGCTTTTTAATCCGCCACAACGGACTAAAATTAACCATATCCGCCGCAGACAGCGCGACGAAAGAGATTTCAGGTTATTCAATGCAGATAAATGACTTTTTGCCGCAGCGACATTCGCTGTCAGGCCGTAACGGCAAAGGGTTAAGAGAGGCACTATGAAACGCATCATTCTCGCAACGGCGCTGGCCGCCCTGTTTTCCGCCAACCTAATGGCCGCAACGGAGATCACCTCGCACCAGGCCGATCAACGCCAGAGCGTCGGCTTCGTCACCCTGAACCAGAACGTGGTTTCGCCGGATGACGCCAGCAGCCAGGTCAGCAAAATCGCCGATCAACGCGGCGCAAGCTCTTATCGCATCATCGCCCTGCACGAACCGGGCGACAACAGCACGATGCACGTCAGCGCCGAGCTGTACCGCTAAAAGCGCACGCCACGCCAGGGAAATCCCCAGGGCTTCATCAGAAAGCCCGTTCAGTCCGTACCGGAGCGCCGCCCGTTGGGCGCTCCGCTTCCCTCATCAGAGTTTGAGCAGCACCGGCATGCTGAACGCCTTGCCCGGATTATGTAATTGCAGCGCCATCTGCAGATAATTTGTCCGCGTTTGCAACAGCTCGGCGCTGCCCGTCAGGGTCGCCCGCTGCTCGAACGAGAGCGTATCGGCCGTTGCGGCGTGAGTGGCTGCCGCTTTCGGCGCGGAGGCAAACAGCGCCGTCATGTTATGCACCGTCTGCGCGGTGATGCGCGACAGCGGATTCGCCTGGTTTTGCCGCGCCTTGCCGTCGGCGGCCCCCAACATCTCGCTGAAGGCCGCTGAGTTAAGCTCAGCGCGCGCTTTCATCGTTCCCATTAAACCGGCCGTACTGCCGATGCTTTTTATCATGCCCTCTGCTCCTTGTTGCCCTGAAAGAATTCACGCTGACATTCTCCCCTTCATTCGGCCAAACGATGGCCGAAACAGCAGGCACAGAGCGGTGCAATTCCAGGCATCGTGCCCGGCGGAGCATTACAGCTCGCGGCGGAAGAAGTCGGCCGTGGCGGACAGCGCCAGCGGCGTGATTCGGTGCTTCACCCCCGGTTCGATGAGCGACGTCAAACGGCCGTCCGCGCCTTGCTGCCGCAGTTCAGCCGCCAAACGCAGGCTGTCCGCCGCCGGCACCACGTCGTCCGTCTCGCCGTGCCACAGCAGCAGCGGCCGCCCGGCGATCGCCGCCAAGCGCCCTTCCAGCTCATACTCCGCCAGCACGGCGGTGCGCGCCGTAAACGCCGCCGGCGAGAGGGCCTCGCCCTCTTCGCCCAACGGCGGAAACAGCGTTTGCGCCAGCGCACGGTAATAGCCGGAACCCATCAGGCTGACGGCCGCCCGGATCCACGGGAAGCGCGCGAAGGCGCCAAGCGCGGTCATGCCCCCCATAGAGGCGCCGGCGACGCCGATACGCCCGTCGGCAATCAGGCCGAGCCGCTCGAAATGCGCCTTGATCTGCGGCAGCTCGTCGATATTGCTGCGCAGGATCTCCCAAAACGTGGCCAGACGCCGCGCCTCATCGCCGTCGAACCGCTCGCCGTGCCGATCGGCATCCGGCAATACCACCCGAAAACCGGCGCGCGCCAGCGCATAGGCGAAGTACGCGTACACCTCTTTCGACGAGGTATACCCATGACAGAAGAACACCGTCGGCAAAGGCCGGTGATAGTGCCCTGCGGGGACCGCATGGATCACCGCAATATCGCCCGCCCGCTCGTCATGAATTTCAATCATCCGTTCATCCTCAACTCACCTGTTGGCATTCATCATGACAAACTTGCGCCAGCCAGCGTTAGCTCAATCTGTTCCAGCTTATATTGCGTTACACTGAAGCCATCGTACCGGCTCTTTCGAGGTCACCATGACGCTTGTCCGCACACTCATCGCCCTGACGCTGGCCGCACAGCTTTCCGCCTGCGGCATCATGACCACCACGCCGAAGCCGCCGCCACCGCCCACCGCACAGGCGCAGGAGATCGTCCGCGCGCAGACCGCCGAGCTGGTGAAGATAGGTACCGTCACCGCCGTGGTGCGCGGCAGCCCGATGGACGTGGAAGCGGAGATCCAGCGCAAGGCCACCGCCGCCGGCGCCCGGTATTACGTGATCATCATGAACAGCGAAACCATCGTGCCGGGCCAATGGTATTCCCAGGCGATTCTGTATCGGTAAGGCGGGGGTTTTTTAAGCAGATTTACACTGGCTTTGCACAGGCTGAAGTAGGGTGTTGCACACTGTCGGACAGCATGCCGCATGTTGCGGATGCGATTCAGGATCTGACGAAGGGGAACGCCATGAAACGCTCCACCGCACTCACCTCCCTCCTGCTTTCAGTAGGGCTGCTCAGCACCGGCGCACAGTCCGCCGAGCTGGCGCCCGCCGATCGCGTGACGCCGCTCAGTGAAATCGCCGAGATCACCTTTAACGATCTGCCCGGTTCACCGCAGGAGGCGGAGCAGGCCATCGCTCGCACCGCCGGCCAACACGGCGCCAGCTATTACCGCATCCTGCGGATGGAAGAACAGGCGCACCCGCTTGGCTGGCGCGCCTCGGCCATCTTATACCTTTAGTAGCTCATGCAAGCCGCATTCAACACGCCGCCGCTGACGGAGACGCCCCCCAGGAAAATCCCGGCGGCCAGGTGGTTCGCTTCGATCTTGTCGCTGATGCGCGGCATGTAGATCTTCACGGCCGCGAACAGCAGCAGTTGCACCACCAGCGCCACTACGCCCCACAGCAGGTAATCCAGCAGGCTGATCGAGTTGATCGCCGCGCTGGCCAACGGGATCACATACCCCAGGCAAGCGCCGATGAAAGCAAAGGCGGCGGATTGATTATCGGCCTTGATCAGCGCCCATTCGTCGTGCGGAGTGATGCGGGTATAGACGAACAGAAACACCAAAATCATGGCGAAACCGCTGAAGAAATAAGAGGCGAATGCCGCCAACGCGCTGAGAATATCCATGTGCATTTTCCTGTCAGAGTGAGGCTGAATTAAAAAGGTTTTCGCCGCCGCGCGCCCCCCTTTTCCCTAACCGCCGATAGCGCGGTTGAGCAGCAGTTCGCACACCCCGGCCGACAGCAGGCTCTCGCCGCGGTGATCCAGCGTCAGGTGGCACCAGGCGTCGGCTATCTGCGGGCTGGCGTGCTGCAGCAGCTGCGCGGCACAGCACAGGTCGAACAGCTGCTGGGTCAGCAGCCGCCCCATCTCTTCACGCGGTTGCCGCGCACGCTGCTGCCACTGCCGCCAGGCGTGATCGAACAAGCGATTCTGGCCGCGCACCGGCTGCAGCTCGAACTGCAGCATTTCGAGCGCGCCCGGCAGCTTGTGCAGGCTGCGCAACACGTCCAGACACATGATGTTGCCGGAACCTTCCCAGATGCTGTTGACCGGCATCTCGCGATACAGGCGCGGCAGCTCGCTCTCTTCGCAGTAGCCGATACCGCCCAGCACCTCCATTGCCTCGGCGATGAACGGCATGCCCTGGCGACAGATGCTGTATTTCGCCGCCGGGGTCAGCAGGCGGCTGTAGATCAGCTCGCCCTCATTGCTGCGGCTTTCCCAGGCGCGGGCCAGCCGGAACAGCAACGCGGTATGCCCTTCCAGCCGCAGCGCCATGCGCGCCAAAACCTGGCGCATCAGCGGTTGTTCGATCAGGAGCTTGCCGAACGCCTGCCGCTGCAGCGCATGATACAGCGCCACCGACAGCCCGCGGCGCATCAGGCCGTGGCTGCCGAGCGAGCAGTCGAAACGGGTCAGGCCGCCCATCTTCAGGATATGCCGCACGCCGTCACCCTCATCCCCCAACAGCCAGGCGGTGGCGTCCTGAAACTCCACTTCGCTGCTGGCGTTGGAGCGGTTGCCCAGTTTGTCTTTCAACCGCTCCATGCGAATGGCGTTGCGGCTGCCGTCCGGCAAAATGCGCGGCAGGAAGAAACAGGACAACCCGCCTTCGGCCTGCGCCAGCACCAGGTGCGCATCGCTCTGCGGTACCGAGAAGAACCACTTGTGCCCCACCAGCCGGTAGGCTTCACCCGGCCCGCGCGCGCCGAGCGGCGCGGCGGTAGTGGTATTGCTCAAAACGTCGGAGCCGCCCTGCTTCTCCGTCATGCCCATGCCGATCAGCAGGCCGCGCTTTTGCCCGCCCGGCAGCAGATGAGCGTCATAACGATCCGACAGCAGCGGCGTCAACCAGGAGCGAAACTCGGCCGGCAACGCCTGCAGCAACAGCGGCGTAGCGCCGAAGGTCATGGTCACCGGGCACAGCGTACCGGCCTCAACCTGCGCATGCAGCATAAAGCGCGCGGCGCGCGCCACGAAGGAACCGATGCGCGCATCCTCCTGCCAGGGCAGGTTGTGCACCCGGTTGGCGATCAGCCCCTGCATCAGGATATGCCAGGCGGGGTGAAAGCGAACGTCGTCCAACCGCTGGCCGGTGGCGTCGTAGCGCAGCAGCTCCGGCGGGTTGGCGTTGGCCAGGCGGCCCAGCTCCAGCGACTCCTGGGTACCGAGCTGCTGGCCCAGCGAAGCCAATACCTCGGCGTCCCAGCCGCCCTGCTCGCGCTGCAACGCTTCGCGCAGCGGCGTATCGGAGAGAAACAGGTTGCTGTTGCCCAGCGGCTTGGGTTGGTTAAAAACGGTGTGCGTAGTCCAGACCATGAGAGTGCTCCCTGAGAAAAGCGTCAGGAGTAAGTATGGTCGGCGCAGAGATTTCTGCCGAAAGCGGGATCACAAGAGGGGGAATTCACGGGGGCTCAGGGCCCCCGTCAGGAGGATCAGCCGCGCTGACGCACCGCTTCGAACAGGCAGATGCCGGTGGCGACCGACACGTTCAGCGAAGAGACGGTACCGGCCATCGGGATGCTGATCAGCTCGTCGCAGTGTTCGCGGGTCAGACGACGCATGCCTTCGCCTTCCGCGCCCATCACCAGCGCCATCGGGCCGGTCATTTTGCTCTGATACAGCGTATGGTCGGCTTCGCCGGCGGTACCCACCACCCAGACGTTCATTTCCTGCAGCAGGCGCAGCGTGCGCGCCAGGTTGGTCACGCGGATCAGCGGCACGCTCTCGGCGGCGCCGCAGGCCACTTTCTTGGCGGTGGCGTTCAGCTGGGCGGAACGGTCGCGCGGCACGATCACCGCATGCACGCCGGCAGCGTCGGCGCTGCGCAGGCAGGCGCCGAGGTTATGCGGGTCGGTCACGCCGTCCAGCACCAGCAGGAATGGCGTTTCCACGCTCTCCAACAGGCCCGGCAGATCGTTCTCCTGATACTGACGCCCTTCGCGCACCCGGGCGATGATCCCCTGGTGCACCGCGCCTTCAACCTTGTCATCCAGCCACTGGCGGCTCGCCACCTGGATCACGATGCCGGTCGCTTCCAGCTCGGCGATCAGCGGTTGCAGGCGGCGATCTTCACGGCCTTTCAGGATAAACACTTCCAGGAAGCGTTGCGGATCGCGCTCTAACAGGGCTTTGACGGCGTGAATGCCGTAAATAATTTCGCTCATGATGCTCTTTTAAATTCGTGCGGCCGGCGATAACCGGCCGATGGTAACGATGTGCGGCAGGTTAAGCCTGCTCGGCACCTTTCTTCTTGGCTGCGCGTTTGGCTTTGGTCGCCGCCGCGATTTTCCGCGTTTTGTCGGACGCTTTCTTGGCTTTCTTCTTCGCCTTCTTCACGTTGTCCGCGGGTTTGGCGTCATCCTGCTTGCGGAAGGCGCTGTCCGGCTCGAAGTTGGCCGGCGGTTTGCCGCCGCGGCGCTTGCCGCGCCCCGCGCTACCGTTGTCGCGCAGCGTGCGCTGGCCGCCCTTCTTGGCGCGATCGCGTTCGGTTTTGCCTTCACCGCGCGCTTTGCGGGTGCTGGACACCAGCGCGAAGTCGATCTTGCGCTCGTCCATGTGCACCGCGTCCACGCGGATCTCCACTGTATCTCCCAGGCGATATACCGTGCCGGAAGACTCGCCGATCAGGCGCTGGCCGATATTATCGTAGCGATAGTAATCATTATCCAGCGTTGATACGTGCACCAGCCCGTCGATGAACAGATCGTTCAGGCGCACGAAGAAGCCGAAGCCGGTCACGCTGGAGATGATGCCACTGAACACTTCACCGACGTGATCCTGCATGAAGTCGCACTTCAGCCAGTCGGCGACGTTGCGCGTCGCTTCGTCCGCGCGGCGCTCGGTCATCGAGCAGTGTTCGCCCAGCTGCAGCATCTCTTCGAATTCGCTGTGCCAGCCGCCGGTCGGCGTCCAGCGCTCTTTCGGCTCGCCGTGTTCTTTGGCCAGCTGATATTTGATCGCGCGGTGCAGCGCCAGATCCGGATAACGGCGGATCGGCGAGGTGAAGTGGCCGTAAGACGCCAGCGCCAGGCCGAAGTGGCCGCGGTTTTCCGGATCGTAAATCGCCTGCTTCATCGAACGCAGCAACATGGTTTGCAGCATTTCGTGGTCAGGGCGCTCGGACACTTCATCCATCAGCACCGCATAGTCCTTCGGCTGCGGCTTGTTGCCGCCGCCCAGCGTCAGCCCCAGCTCGCTCAGCACGCTGCGCAGCGCGGATATGTGGTCGTCACTCGGACGATCGTGCACGCGGTACAGCGCCGGCTCGTTGCGTTTCTCGACAAAGCGCGCGGCCGCCACGTTGGCCATAATCATGCACTCTTCGATCAGCTTGTGGGCGTCGTTGCGCACCGTCGGCTCCACGCGCTCAATGCGGCGTTCGGCGTTGAAGATGAATTTGGCTTCTTCGGTTTCAAACGCGATGCCGCCGCGCTCGGCGCGCGCCTTATCCAGCACTTTATACATCGCGTGCAGCTCTTCCAGGTGCTTGACCAGCGGATGGTAGTGCTCGCGCAGCTCCTGATCGCCCTGCAGAATGTGCCACACCTTGTTATAGGTCAGGCGAGCGTGCGAGCTCATCACCGCTTCGTAGAACTTGGCCGTGGACAGGCGCCCTTGGGCGGAGATGGTCATCTCGCACACCATGCACAGGCGATCGACCTGTGGGTTCAGGGAGCACAGCCCGTTGGACAGCACTTCCGGCAGCATCGGGATCACCTGCGACGGGAAGTACACCGAGTTGCCGCGGCTGCGCGCTTCATCGTCCAGCGCGGTGCGCGGGCGCACGTAGTAACTGACGTCGGCGATCGCGACCCACAGGCGCCAGCCGCCGCCACGTTTTTTCTCGCAGTACACGGCGTCATCGAAGTCGCGTGCGTCTTCACCGTCGATGGTGACCAACGGCAGCTTGCGCAGATCGACGCGGCCCTTCTTGGCCGCTTCCGGCACCTGCTCACTGAGATCGGCCACCTGCTTTTCCACCTGCGGCGGCCAGGTATGCGGGATCTCATGGGTGCGCAGCGCGATGTCCACCGCCATGCTGGTGCCCATCTTGTCGCCGAGGATCTCGACGATCTTGCCGACCGCCTTGGTGCGACGGGTCGGACGCTGCGTCAGCTCCACCACCACCATAAAGCCCATGCGCGCGCCGCTGACGCTGTCCGCCGGGATCAGAATATCGAAGCTCAGACGGCTGTCATCCGGCACCACGAAGCCGGTGCCGGCATCCATAAAGAAGCGGCCGACAATCTGGCTGGTTTTCGGCACCAGCACGCGCACGATGCGCGCTTCGCGGCGCCCTTTGCGATCCGCGCCCAAGGCCTGCGCCAGCACCACGTCACCGTGGATCGCCATTTTCATCTGTTCGGCAGACAGGTACAGATCGTCTTTGCTGCCTTCCACGCGCAGGAAGCCGTAGCCGTCGCGGTGGCCGATCACCGTGCCGCGCAGCAGATCCAGACGTTCCGGCAGCGCGTAGCACTGGCGGCGGGTAAACACCAGCTGGCCATCGCGCTCCATGGCGCGCAGGCGGCGGCGCAGCGCTTCCAGCTGCTCTTCACCGCTGAGGCCCAGTTCGTTGCCCAGTTCTTCGCGGCTGGCCGGCGTTTCACGTTTCGCCAAATGGGCCAGGATATATTCACGACTGGGGATGGGGGATTCGTATTTTTCTGCTTCTCGTTCCAGGAATGGATCTTGTGACATTGCGGTTCCTCCGTTGTCATCAGCAGGATGACGTTGAGCCTTGTCTTCTCAACGTCGTTTTATTCGACAAGCAATAGCTTGTAGAGCGGCGGATTGTCTTCGACCATATCGGCCAACGTATGCTTATCCAGCTCTTCAAGGAAATTCTGTACGCCCTGTTGGAGCACCTGCTTCAGTCGGCAGGCAGGGGTGATGTGGCAAAACTCGCTGCTGCAGTTAACCAGCGCAAGCGGCTCCAGCGCCCGCACCACGTCGCCGAGGCGAATGCTCTCGGCCGGTTTGCCCAAACGGATGCCGCCATGCTTGCCGCGCACCGCCGTGACAAAACCGACCCGGCTCAACTGATTGATGATCTTCACCATATGGTTGCGAGACACGCCGTAAACCTCGGTCACTTCCGAGATACTGGTCATCTTGTCCTGCGGCAACGAGGCCATGTAGATCAACGCCCGCAGGCCATAATCAGTAAAACTTGTTAACTGCACATCTTACCTCTGGGTATCGTTTTACCCGTCTGATACGCCGCTTTTCGGCGCTATTCAAAAGATTACTCATTGGATAATAAACCAGCCGGAGAGTTCGTCGCTAATTATTTAGCGAATCCCGCGCCCTAAGGCGGGTTTATGAAAGGATTTTTTGACGTGAAACCGCAATCGGAGGGAGTCAGGATAAAAACAAACCGGGACGCGCCCGGTTTGTTTAATGCCGCAAAGCCTGATTATGCGTCGAACGGGTCGCGCAGGATCATGGTTTCGCTGCGATCCGGGCCGGTAGAGATGATATCTACCGGTACGCCGGTCACTTCTTCGATGCGCTTGATGTAGTTCAGCGCAGCCTGAGGCAGCTTGCTGTGCTCTTTCACGCCAAAGGTGGTTTCGCTCCAGCCCGGCATGGTTTCGTAGATAGGCTCAATGCCTTCCCAGCCTTCAGCCGCCAGCGGAGTGGTATCCACTTCACGGCCGTCCGGCATGCGGTAACCCACGCAGATCTTCACTTCTTTCAGGCCGTCCAGGACGTCCAGTTTGGTCAGGCAGAAGCCGGACAGGGAGTTGATCTGCACGGCGCGACGCACCGCTACCGCGTCCAGCCAGCCGGTACGACGGCGACGGCCGGTGGTGGCGCCGAACTCGTTACCCTGCTTGCACAGGTACTCGCCGGTTTCATCGAACAGTTCGGTTGGGAACGGACCTGCACCTACGCGAGTGGAGTAGGCTTTCACGATGCCCAGCACGTAGTCCACATAACGTGGGCCAATGCCGGAACCGGTAGCCACGCCGCCGGCGGTGGTGTTGGAAGAGGTGACGTACGGATAAGTACCGTGGTCGATATCCAGCAGGGTGCCCTGAGCGCCTTCGAACATGATCAGATCGCCACGCTTACGCGCGCCGTCCAGCAGTTCGGAAACGTCAACCACCATAGAAGTCAGGATGTCGGCGATAGACAGCACATAGTCCAGCGTCGCCTGATAATCGACGGCTTCAACTTTGTAGTAGTTGACCAGCTGGAAGTTGTGGTAATCGACGATCTCTTTGAGCTTAACGGCGAAGGTTTCTTTGTTGAACAGATCGCCGACGCGCAGACCGCGGCGAGCCACTTTATCTTCGTAAGCCGGGCCGATACCACGACCGGTGGTGCCGATCGCTTTCGCGCCGCGCGCTTTCTCGCGCGCGTTGTCCAGCGCGACGTGATAAGGCAGGATCAGCGGGCAAGCTTCAGAGAGTAACAGACGTTCGCGTACCGGGATGCCACGCGCTTCGAGTTCACCCATTTCTTTCATCAATGCGTCCGGCGCCAGAACAACACCGTTGCCGATGATGCTGGTGACGTTTTCACGCAGAATACCTGAAGGAATTAAATGAAGGACGGTTTTTTCACCGTTGATTACCAGAGTGTGGCCAGCGTTATGGCCACCTTGGTAGCGCACAACATATTGAGCCCGTTCAGTCAGCAGGTCTACAACCTTGCCTTTACCTTCGTCACCCCATTGGGTGCCCAGTACGACGACGTTCTTACCCATTTTTCAAAATCACCGATTGCTTAAAAATGGATTCTACCACCGTAATTTTCGATTTTCAGCACTTTTAGCATACGATTGCATAAATTTTGGGCTAGACTTTAAAGACCCGTGCGGCCGCTCAACATGTAGTAGATCACGCAGCCCGCAACCACTATTCCACCGCCAAATCGCCGCAGCGTCGCGTCCGGCAACTGCGACATCGCCACAATCATTTTGCGCCAGGCCTGCGGAAACAGCATCGGCCCTAATCCTTCCAGCACCAGAACCAGCCCGAGCGCCAGCCAAATCGTTGAGTTCATGCATCCCCCAAAAACGAGAAAGGGCCCGCGTAAACGGGCCCTCGATCAGATTGCCTGCCGCGCTTACTTGCGCAGGGTATCAGGCGACTTCATGTAGCGGAAGAAATCGCTGTCCGGGCTCAGTACCAACACGTCCTGGTTGTCCTTGAAGCTGGCTTCATAGGCACGCAGGCTGCGGATAAAGGCATAGAAGTCCGGATCCTGGCTGAACGCGTTGGCGAACAGCTTGGCCGCTTCGGCATCGCCTTCACCGCGGGTGATACGCGCCTGACGCTCGGCTTCCGCCAGGGTACGGGTCACTTCGTAGTCCGCGCTGGCGCGCAGCTTCTCTGCTTCTTCCTGGCCCTGCGAGCGCAGACGACGGGCTACCGCTTCACGCTCGGCGCGCATACGCTGATAGATAGCGTCGGACACTTCCGCCGGCAGGTTGATCTGCTTGATACGCACGTCGATCACTTCGATGCCCAGCGCCGCCATGCTGTTCGGGTTCACCTGCGGCTGTTTGCCGGTGGTTTCCCGCTCAACGCGCGCCGCCGCAGAGGCGATAGCGTCATCGGCTTCGGTGGTCGCCACTTCTTCGCCGTCACCCACGGTGCCGGTGTTCAGCGCGTCACGCACGTCGGACATCAGCTTGCCGCGCGAGTCGGTCACGATGTCTTTCACGTCCAGGCGGCCGATTTCGGAACGCAGACGGTCGCTGAACTTGCGTTTTAGCAGCACTTCGGCCTGAGAGACGTCGCCGCCGCCGGTCGCCAGATAGTAACGGCTGAAGTCGCTGATGCGCCACTTCAGATAGGAATCGACGATCAGGTCTTTCTTCTCGCTGGTCACGAAGCGATCGGCCTGGTTGTCCATGGTCTGGATGCGCGCATCCAGGTTCTTCACGGTCTCGATGAACGGGATCTTGAGGTGCAGACCCGGCGCATACACCAGCGGCTTGTTTTCGCCGTCGCGCAGAACCTTGCCGAAGCGCAGCACGATGCCGCGCTGGCCTTCCTGCACCACGAACAGCGAAGCGTACAGCACCACCAGCACCGCGAGGACAATAACTACAAAAGACTTACGCATTGATTACTCTCTCCCTACGCGAGTGGTGTCGTCACGCTGCGCATTCGCCCGGCGCTGATCCATAATCGAACCGCCGCTGGTACGCGGAGTGCTGCTGTTGGCAGCCGGCGCAGGATTCGGATTGAGGCGAATCAGGCTGGTATCCTTGTTGCCGCTCTCCGGCGCCGCGCCTTGACCGCGCAGCATCTGATCCAGCGGCAGCACCATCAGGTTGTTGCCTTTGTCGCTCACCAACACCTTACGGGTATGGCCCAGCACTTTTTCCATGGTTTCGATATACAGACGCTCGCGGGTGATCTGCGGAGCGGACTTGTATTCCGGCAACAGTTTGGCAAAGCGCGCCACCTCACCCTGCGCTTCCAGGATGGTACGGTCTTTATAAGCCTTGGAATCTTCCAGCAGACGCTGCGCCTGGCCGTTCGCACGCGGCTGAACTTCGTTGGCGTAAGCTTCCGCTTCACGGATGTATTGCTGCTCGTTTTCACGCGCGGCGATCGCATCGTCGAACGACGCCTTCACCTCTTCCGGCGGACGCGCCGCCTGGAAGTTGACGTCCAGCAGCGTGATGCCCATGTTGTAAGGACGAATGGTCTCTTCCAGCATGCGCTGCGTATCGTTACGCACCACGGTACGGCCTTCGGTCAGGATGCGGTCCATCGAGTATTTGCCGATCACGCCGCGCAGGGCGCTGTCGGTCGCCTGGCTCAGGCTGTCGTCGGCATTGACGACGCTGAACAGGTACGCTTCCGGGTTGGTCACGCGGTACTGCACGTTCATTTCCACGCGCACCACGTTTTCATCGGAGGTCAGCATCACGCCGGACGCCGCCAGCTCGCGCACGGATTCCACGTTCACCGGACGCACGTCGTCGATGAAGGTCGGCTTCCAGTTCAGGCCCGGCTGCACCAGGTGGCTGAATTTGCCGAAACGCGTCACGACGCCGCGCTCGGCTTCCTTGATGGTGTAGAAGCCGCTGGCAGCCCAGATCACCACCACGGCCACCGCCGCGATACCGATAATGCGGCCGCTGAAGCCCGGACCAGAGGTGCCGGTGCCGCCACTATTGCTGTTGGAGCCTTTGCCCCCGCCAAAACCGCTCAATTTCTTGCTCAGTTTACGGAAGATATCGTCCAAATCAGGTGGCCCTTGATCACGACCGCCTTTGTTGTTACCGCCAGAGTTGCCGCCATTGTTATTGCTGCTCCCCCACGGGTCGCGGTCCTGTCCGTTATTACCGGGCTGATTCCACGCCATGTTTTAGCTCCATATTCTGTGATTGGGTACTTCAGGCTTTCGCGAAGCATAAATGTAACAGGATATGATCATACGATAAAGTCAATCAGGTCCTGTTCTTGCTTGCAGAGACGACGCCATTCGACGATCGGCATTCGCACCACCACGCCAATGCTGCCGTCCTCTTCGTTCCACTCTTTTTCAATCGCCTGAAGCTGGTAAAAACGGCTGCGAAGACGGCCTGCCCGTGGCGGTAAGCGCAATTCGTAATGCGCGATCTCCCCCGATAAGCGCTCCGTCAACGCCTGATACAGCAACGGAATACCCTCTCCGCTGGCGGCGGACAGCCACACCCGGATCGGCAGGTTTTCGTCGTTGCGGTCGATACGCGGCACAAAATCGTCCAGCATATCTATTTTGTTCATCACTAACAGTGTAGGGATTTCATCCGAGTCTATCTCCGCCAACACGGTGTTCACCGCTTCGATGTTCTCATCGACGCGCGGATCTGCGGCATCGATGACGTGCAGCAGCAGAGATGCCTGGCGCGTTTCCTGCAGCGTCGCCTTGAAGGCGGCCACCAGATCGTGCGGCAGGTGCCGGATAAAGCCTACGGTATCCGCCAACACGGTATCCCCCACGTCCGGCACGTCAATGCGCCGCAACGTAGGATCCAGGGTGGCAAATAGCTGGTCCGCCGCATACACCTCGGCAGACGTTATTCGGTTAAACAGGGTGGATTTGCCGGCGTTGGTGTAGCCCACCAGCGATACGGTCGGCACATCGGCGCGGGTCCGCGCGCGTCGGCCTTGTTCACGCTGCTTTTCTACCCGCTCCAGGCGGCGCAGAATCAAGCTGATGCGATCGCGTAACAGGCGACGGTCGGTCTCAAGCTGGGTTTCCCCCGGCCCGCGCAGGCCAATCCCCCCTTTTTGCCGCTCCAGGTGCGTCCAGCCGCGTACCAGACGCGTGGCGATGTGACGCAACTGCGCCAGCTCCACCTGCAGCTTACCTTCATGGGTGCGGGCACGCTGGGCGAAGATGTCTAAAATCAGCCCGGTACGATCGATCACCCGGCATTCGCACAGGCGCTCAAGGTTTCTTTCCTGCGCCGGGGAAAGGGAATGATCAAACAGGACAACAGACGCGCCGCTGGCTTTCACCGCATCTGCAATTTCTTCGGCCTTTCCTTCGCCGACAAAGTACTTCGGATGCGGGGCTTTGCGGCTACCAGTCACCACTTGCAAAGCTTCGACACCGGCTGAGGAAACCAACGATTCGAACTCGTTGAGGTCTTCCGTATCTTTGTCTTGCGAGAAATAGATATGAACCAGTACGGCCTGCTCACCGGCTTCATAACGGTCAAACAAGCGTGCAACCTCTCAAACGGACACTCACCGTGAGTTTGGGGGACATAAACAGCCAGCGGCTGCTTATGCTCCCCGTCATGGTTGACTTGCAACGCGCTTTATTCAGCGTCATCGCTTTCCTGCTGCGGCTGTTGCTGCGCAGACGGATTGTTGCCATGGTGATAGTTGCTTGAACCGCCGCTCGGGTTGTTGCTGTGATGCGAAACCGGACGTGACGGGACAACGGTAGAGATAGCGTGCTTGTACACCATCTGGCTAACCGTGTTCTTCAACAGGATGACAAACTGGTCAAAAGACTCAATCTGGCCTTGCAGCTTAATACCATTCACCAAATAAATAGAAACCGGAACACGTTCACGACGCAATGCGTTCAGGAACGGATCTTGCAAAGATTGCCCCTTAGCCATTCTATCTTTTCCTTATTTGCTTGTTGTTTGTAACTAAGAACCTGTCGGCTCTAAAATAAACGACGTAAAAAATTTGCGCGCTGAATACTCAGCAATTGTACACAATCACCCAACCTATGCACTAACAACCTGTATCACCGAGTCCAAAGCCTCTCCCGGCTTTTCACTGTCCAACCAATGGACCGACTCCCAACCCCGTAACCAGGGCATCTGGCGTTTAGCCAACTGACGTGTTGCGCAAATACCACGATAAACCATCTCATCGTAACTAATTTCACCAGACAAGTATGACCACATCTGGCGGTAACCGACACAGCGAATGGAGGGCAAGTCCGTATGCAAATCACCCCGTGCGAAAAGTGCACGCGCTTCCGTCTCAAAACCCGCCGCCAACATTTGATGGTACCGCAGCTCGATGCGTTGATGGATCAACTCACGGCTGGTCGGCGCTATCGCAAATTGGTGAACTTGATACGGTAACGATTCACCCGAAATTTTAGTCAGTTCCGTTAAAGTTTTACCCGAAATAAAAAAAACTTCCAGTGCTCTGGACAGTCTCTGCGGATCATTCGGATGAATTCTCAATGCCGCGACCGGATCGATCGCCTGTAACTGACGGTGCAGCGCCTCCCAGCCCTGCTCCGCCGCTTGCCGTTCGATGCGCTCGCGCACCGCGGGATCGGCGGACGGCAGCGGCGACAATCCTTCCAACAACGCCTTGAAATACAACATGGTGCCGCCGACCAGCAGCGGAATGCGCCCGGCGGCGGTGATGTCGGCCATCTCCTTCAGCGCGTCGGCGCGGAACTCCGCGGCCGAGTAAGCTTCGGCGGGATCGCGAATATCGATCAGCCGATGCGGCGCCTGCGCCAATTCTTCGGCGCTCGGCTTGGCGGTGCCGATATCCATGCCGCGATAAATCAGCGCGGAATCGACGCTAATCAGTTCCACCGGCAGGCGTTCGCGCAGCGCGATCGCCAGCGCGGTCTTGCCCGAGGCGGTCGGCCCCATGATGAAAATAGCCGGGGGACGTGGTGTCATTTCAGTTTCAGTCATGCTTGAGGGCCGCCAGTGCAGCCTGTAAATCAACGGGTTGTAAAAGTCCGCTCGGTGGCGATTTGACCAGCTGCGGGCAAAGTCGTTCAACGTCGGTCAGCAATTGTATCGCTTGCGAGGTGTTCCACTGCTCATGTTCGCTGCCAAGGCGGCGAGCGAGCCAGGTGGCCAGCACCGCGGGCGACATCTCCTGATGTTCGGCCAGATAGCCTAACAGTTCGGGTATCAGTTTTTGTAAATTTTGTTGGCGTAATGGTAAAGGCACTGCGCGCAGCGTCACACGGCCGTGATCCGCCTGCAGATCCAGCCCCATCATCGTCAGCAGCGCCTGATGCCGCGCGATGGCCGCCACTTCGCGCTTGTCCAACGTCAGCTTGACAGGGATCAGCAGCGGCTGCGGCCGCAACCCTTCCGTCGGCGGGTTGAGCTGCGCCTGGCGCAGCCAGCGCTCGGCCACCATCAGATTGAGCAACGCCGGCTGCTGGCGCTGTTCAATCAACGCGTAGCACGGCGGGTGAATCATCAGCACCCGGCCAAAACTGTGCTGGCCGCTCGCTAACGGCGTTTCCGCTGCGGCTTTCGCCGGCGGGAACAGCGGCGGCTTGCTCGAAACTTCCGGCGCTGCATCGGCCTGCGGCTCGGCGGCGGGCTGCATCAGTTTACCGTACAGCTCGCCTTCGCGTTTCTGGTAACCACCCGCCGTTTGCCAACCCGGCTGCGGTGCGCGCTCGCGGGCGACGCCGGCCGGTGGTGGCGTTTCGCGACGCGGCGCAGGCTGAGAAAAATGGTTGCCGCCGGCGGCGACGCGGTTTTCCGGCTGCCAGACCGGCGCAGGCGCTTCGTCAGGCGTTTCCGCCAGCGGCAGCGGCGGCGTCTGACCGGCCTGCTGCAGCACGGTGGTTACCGCCTGGTAGATAAAATCGTGCACCAGCCGCGCCTGATGGAAACGCACCTCGTGCTTGGCGGGATGAACGTTGACGTCCACCTGGTGCGGATCGACCTCCAGATACAGCACGTAAGCGGGCTGCTGATCGTCCTTCAGCTGATCCTGATAGGCCTGACGAATGGCGTGATTGATCAAGCGATCGCGCATCATGCGGCAGTTGACGTAGCAGTACTGCATTTCACCCAGCTGGCGCGCCCCGGCCGGATCCGCCACCCAGCCGCGGATGCTCAGATCGCCGTGTTGCCAGTCGATGTTCAGCGCATGCTGCAAAAACGCCGGACCGCAGATGCTGCCCAAACGGCGCTCGTGCTGGCTCTCTTCTTTCGCCGCCCGGTATTGGCGGATCAGTTTGCCGTTGTGGCTGAGGTTGATCGCCACATCGAAACGCGCCAGCGCGATGCGCCGTACCACTTCGTCGATATGGCCGAATTCGGTTTTCTCGGTGCGCATGAACTTGCGGCGCGCCGGGGTGTTGTAAAACAGATCCAGCACTTCCAGCGTGCTGCCGACCGGGTGCGCGGCGGGTTTGACCGTCACCGCCTGCTCGCGCCCTTCGGCATAGGCTTGCCACGCCTCGCTCTGGTCGGCGGTGCGCGACGTCAGGGTCAAACGGGAAACCGAGCTGATACTGGCCAGCGCTTCGCCGCGAAAACCGAGGCTGACGATCGCCTCCAGGTCGTCGAGCGTGCTGATTTTACTGGTGGCGTGCCGCGCCAGCGCCAGTGCCAGATCGTCCTTGCCGATGCCGCAGCCGTTGTCGCGAATGCGGATAAGCTTGGCGCCGCCGCGTTCAATATCGATATCGATGCGCGTCGCCCCGGCGTCCAGGCTGTTTTCCACCAGCTCCTTGACGACCGACGCGGGGCGTTCAACCACCTCTCCGGCGGCGATCTGGTTGGCAAGCTGTGGCGGTAACACCTGGATAGGCATGCTGACTCCTGTAGCGATGGCGCTAGGCCTGCGGAATAGTCAGCGTCCGATCCAGCGGCGCGACGTCCGACTTCAGATTATTGACCCGTTTCAGATCGCCGACGCTGACCCCGTAGCGAGAAGCGATGGAGGAGAGCGTATCCCCGCGGGCCACTTTATGTTTAGACGGCTTCTTGGCCGGCGTTTTCGCCTTGGCGACGGTAGTGACGGCGGCGGTTTTCCCCGCCGGCACCTTCAGGCGTTGCCCCACCCACACGCCGTCTTTTTTCAGTTTGTTCAGATCCCGCAGCGCCGCCATGGTGGTGCCGTAGCTGTCGGCGATGCCGGACAGCGTTTCCGCCCGCTTCACCACGTGGATCTGGGTCTTGCCGCTTACGCTGCGGCTCGCGCCGGCCGAGCTGACGATAGGCTCAGGCTGGCGCACGTCTGGTGTTGAGGTGTTAACCGCCGCTGCGACGTCCAGCGGTCGGTTTTCCACCTTTGGGTCGGCTTGCAGCGGATGCGCCAGGAAGTAGCTGCGCAGGCCATTATGAATGGCCTTGGCAATCTTCTCCTGATACGCGCTACTGCCCAGCAGCCGCTCCTCCGTGCTATTACTGATAAATCCGGTTTCCACCAGCAGCGAGGGAATATCCGGCGAGCGCAGCACGCCCAGGCTGGCGTGTTCCGGCCGGCGTTTGTGCAGCGATCCGACGCTCTGCAGCTGCTGCAGCACTTTCACCGCCACGTCGTACCCGACGCGCTGCGAGTGGCCGAACTGCAGATCCAGCACCGCCTGGCTCAGGTAAGGGTCGGCCTGGCTGTTGGCCAGCAGATCGCCGGCGCCGCCGAGCAGCTCGGACTGCTTCTCATGCTGTTCGAGCCAACCGGCCATTTCGCTGTTGGCGCGGCGGTTGGACAGCACCCAAACGGAAGCCCCGCTGGCGCTGCGGTTTGGCGCGGCGTCGGCGTGGATGGAGACCAGCACGTTGGCGCCCTGTTTGCGCGCAACGTCAGAGCGCCCCATCACCGAGATGAAGTAGTCGCCGTTACGCGTCAGCACCGGTTTGAACTGTGGATCGGCGTCCAGCATCGCCTGCAGGCGGCGCGCAATGGCGATGGTGACATTCTTTTCTTTCAGCCCGCTCGGGCCAATGGCGCCCGGATCCTGGCCGCCGTGGCCGGCGTCGATCGCCACCACCACCCGATCGCCGGAACCGGCGGAAACGCGGCTGCTGCGCGGCGTGACTTCGGTGGCGGTGCCTGCGACGACGCTCTGTTTATTGGTAAAGGGATTCGATCCCGTCGGCGCTTTGCGCAGCGGCGGCTCCGGCGCTTCACGCACCGCGACCGGTGCCTGACGCGGTGGTGGGTTGACCGCAACCGGCGCAGGCGTTTGCACCGGCGCCTTGCGCACCACCGTATTGGCACTGCCTTCGGCCGTAATGGTGAACACCACGGTATGCACGCTGCCGTTCTGGCGGGTGGAGACGCGGGTCTTGGCGCGCTGGGTCAGATCAAACACCAGGCGCACGCTCTGAGCGTCTTTCGGCGCGCTGGAGCGAATGCTTTTCACCAGGTTTTGGCCGCTGAAATTGAGCGGCAGGCCGCCGACCTTGCCCTTCTGGTTAACGTCCAGAACCACGCGATCCGGGCCGTGCAGCGGGAAAAACGCGTAGTCCGGCGGGCCATTGAAGCTCACCGACACCGTCGCTTCACGCTGGGCGTTGGACACTTTGATATCGGACAGCGAGGACGCCGCCAGCGCGTTCAGCGCGCCGAGCGGCCCCAGCACAGCGATCAGTATGATGACCGCAAATTTTTTCAACACGTGCGTCATTGCGGCATCATCCCTGTGATCCATGAATGCGGTCTAACAGCTGGCTGCCGTAAGTGGAAATCGCCTCGATCTTTGCCTCTCGCCCCTCGCCCTGATAGCAAAGATGCAGCGCCAGATCCGGCTCCGGCAGCACGCCGGTGCCCTGTTGCGGCCATTCGACCAGGCAGATGGCGTCTTGCGCGAAGTAATCGCGAATGCCCATGAATTCAAGCTCTTCAGGATCGGCCAGGCGATACAGATCGAAGTGATACACTGCCAGCGGCTGCAAGGCATAGGGTTCCACCAGCGTGTAGGTCGGGCTTTTGACGTTGCCCTGATGCCCTAACGCCTGCAGGAAACCACGGCTGAAGGTGGTTTTACCGGCGCCCAGGTCGCCGTAGAGATAGATGACGCTGGCGCGATCGCAGGCCTTGGCCAAAGTGGTGCCCAAAGCGACAGTCGCTGCCTCGTCCGGCAGAGGTAAAACGAGTTCTTTCATTCGATAAAGTCTATTTTGCCCACTCAGGGTTAACGAAATGAAGGATGTCCGGCAGTAAATCGGTCGCCAACATGCCTCTTGTTCCTTGTCTTTCCGCTACGCGATCGCCGGCCGCGCCATGTACGACGCAGCCCGCACAGGCGGCATCATACAGCGGGAGCTTTTGCGCCAGCAAACCGCCGATGATGCCCGACAGCACATCGCCCATGCCGCCGGAGGCCATGCCGGCGTTGCCGACGTCGGCGATCGCCATCTGCCCCTGCTCATCGGCGATCAGCGTGCCGGCGCCTTTCAGCACCGCCACGCCGCCGTAGCGCGCCGTCAGCTTGCGCACGGCAAGTAAGCGATCACTCTCGATGTCGGCAGTGCTGCAGCTCAACAGCCGCGCCGCCTCTCCAGGATGCGGGGTCATCACGCGATTCTGCCGTTTCTCGGGATTTAATGCCAGCAAGTTCAGCGCATCGGCGTCCCACAAGGCCGGTTTATCGCTGGTTTGCAGCATGTTCAAGGCGTTTTTTCCCCATTCAGCCTGGCCCAGCCCCGGGCCAATCACCAGCACATCCGCCCATTGCATCGCCTGCCGCAGCGTCGCCTCGTCCAGCGCCTGCGCCATCAGCTCCGGCCGGGCCGCCAGCAGCGGTGCAACGTGTTCAATGTGAGTAAGCACTCGCACCAATCCCGCCCCGCTGCGCAGCGCCGCTTCCGCCGCCATGCGAATGGCGCCGCCGAATCCGCGGTCGCCGCCCACCAACAGCAGGCGGCCATGCTCGCCCTTATGGGCGCAGGGGCGGCGCGGATGCAGCCAGCGCGGCAACGCCTCGGCGGTAAGCCGCTGAATCTGTTCCGGTTGCTTCGCCAGCCAACCCGATAAGCCTAGCGCATTCTGATGAAGTTGCCCGACCCAGTCGCGCGCCTGGCCGGTCAGCAATCCCGGTTTGAGGCCGATGAACGTGACGGTATGCGCGGCACGCACGACCGCACCCGGCACCGCGCCGCTTTCCGCCAGCAGGCCGGACGGGATATCGAGCGCGACCACCGGCGCCGAATGGCGGTTGGCGGCCTCGATCAGCGCGTCGTAAGGCGCACGCGGCGCGCTGCCAAGGCCAGTGCCTAACAGGCCGTCGATAATGAGAGAGACGGACGCCGGCCAGCGGCTGTTCGCCGGCAGAATATCACCGCCGGCGGCCAGCCAGGCCTGACGGGCCGCTGCGGCTTCCGGCGGCAAAGGCCGTGCGCCTTCGCAGGCGATCAGCGTCACCTGCAGGCCCGCCGCCTTCGCCAGGCGCGCCACCACATAGCCGTCGCCGCCGTTGTTGCCGTGGCCGCACAGCACCAGCCAGTGGTCGCGGGAGGGGTACGCGTTGCGCGCCAATGCGTAGGCCGCCTGACCGGCGCGCTGCATCAAATCGTAAAGAGAAATACCGAGCGAGGCCGCCGCCGCGGGTTCCGAGCGACGGATCCAATCCGCAGGCCAGACAGAGTGTGATAAACTGTCAGCGTATGCTTTTTCACTGTGGCCCGTCATGACGCACCCCCTCGATTTCCATCAACTCGCCCAACATATCAAGCAATGGGGGCAATCGCTAGGATTCCAACAGGTTGGCATCTGCGATACCGACCTAAGCCTCGAAGAGCCGAAGCTGCAGGCCTGGCTCGACAAGCAGTACCACGGCGAGATGGAATGGATGGCGCGCCACGGCATGCTGCGCGCGCGCCCTCACGAACTGTTGCCGGGCACGCTGCGGGTGATCAGCGTACGCATGAACTACCTGCCGGCCAAGGCGGCGTTTGCCAGCACCTTGCAAAATCCGCAGCTGGGTTACGTCAGCCGCTACGCGCTGGGGCGCGACTATCACAAACTGTTGCGCCAGCGCCTGAAAAAGCTGGGCGATCAGATCCAGGCCTACTGCGGCGAGTTGAATTTCCGCCCCTTTGTCGATTCCGCGCCGGTGATGGAACGCGCGCTGGCCGCCAAGGCAGGCATTGGCTGGGTTGGTAAACACTCACTAATTCTCAACCGCGAAGCCGGGTCGTGGTTTTTCCTCGGCGAGTTGCTGATCGACCTGCCGCTGCCGGTGGATAAGCCGCAGGAAGAGCAGTGCGGCCGCTGTGTCGCCTGCATCACCACCTGCCCGACCGGTGCCATCGTCGCCCCCTATACCGTAGACGCCCGGCGCTGCATCTCCTACCTGACCATCGAGCTGGAAGGCGCGATCCCGGAGGAATTCCGGCCGCTGCTCGGCAACCGCATCTACGGCTGCGACGACTGCCAGCTGATCTGCCCTTGGAACCGCTTTTCGCAGCTCACCGACGAAGACGATTTCAGCCCACGCGCCGCGCTGCATGCACCGCAGCTGATCGATCTGTTCAACTGGACGGAGGAAAAATTCCTGCGCATCACCGAAGGCTCGGCAATACGCCGCATCGGCCACCTGCGCTGGCTGCGCAATATCGCCGTGGCGCTGGGCAATGCGCCCTACGAGGACGGCATTGTGCTCGCGCTGCGCACGCGCCTGGGCCAGGACGCCATGCTGGACGAACATATCCACTGGGCGCTGGCGCAACAGCTTGCCCGCCGCGAGGCGCAGGGCGTCGAGGTGCAGACGGCGCAGAAAAAACGGCTGATACGGGCTGTGGAAAAAGGTTTGCCGAGGGACGCCTGACGGCGTGCGCCGCGCGGCCATCTCACCGGATGTCTCACTCTGTGGATTTGTGCATAAAAATAAAAACACGTTGTCTTTCAACTGCAACAAAAAGAGCAAGTGATCGGTATAACGTTTTGGGATAAATAAATAAGCTTATAAATCAAATAAATAAATATTTAATTTGTATGACGTTGATTTTTCAGGCAGGCGGGTTTATGTACAGAGGCTGTGGATAACTCTGTTTACAACATTTTTACCAGGCGTGTAAAACGGGACAAAAATCCCCGCCGAATAAGGCGTTGGATTTGAGTTTGAAACGAAGAGAAAATTGGAGCGGGAAACGAGACTCGAACTCGCGAC
>NZ_KV792465.1:39610-39868 GCF_001808215.1 Serratia sp. HMSC15F11 | reverse complement strand
AGGTTGCGCTCTACCAACTGAGCTATTCCCGCGTCGCATAGGTACTGCTTGATACTGCTTTATTTATTCATCATGCCGCATCGCGACATTGTTGAATTTGGAGCGGGAAACGAGACTCGAACTCGCGACCCCGACCTTGGCAAGGTCGTGCTCTACCAACTGAGCTATTCCCGCATTGAGATGCTTTTGGCATCCGGTCACCAAACACTGGCGTGACCTTTGAATTTTTGGAGCGGGAAACGAGGCTCGAACTCGCGA
>NZ_KV792465.1:16395-39590 GCF_001808215.1 Serratia sp. HMSC15F11 | reverse complement strand
AGGTCGTGCTCTACCAACTGAGCTATTCCCGCCCGGCGTATCGATGGTGGAACGTTACGAAATTCTTCATCGGTACGGGGTGCGCATTATACGAGAAATCCTTTTTGTCGCAAGCCCCTGAAAGCAAAAAAACGCGATTTTTGTTTGATTGCCGATTAAAGCGCCAGATTGGCGAATTAAGCGGCTAAAAACGGCGTTTTTTCCCCGCAGGGGCCGACATCGCCTTAAAGCTGAATGAAATGTTCGCGGTAATAAGCCAGTTCGGCCACCGATTCGCGGATGTCGTCCAGCGCCTGATGGGTGCCCTGCTTCTTAAAGCCGGCGAGAATTTCCGGCTTCCAACGGCGCGCCAGTTCCTTCAAGGTGCTGACGTCCAGATAGCGGTAATGGAAGTAAGCCTCCAGCTCCGGCATGTAGCGAAACAGGAAACGGCGGTCCTGGCCCACGCTGTTGCCGCAGATCGGCGATTTGCCGGCCGGCACCCACTGCTGCAGGAAGGCTATCGTTTCCAGCTCGGCGGCGCGATCGTCCTGGCGGCTGGCTTTCACCCGCTCCACCAGCCCGCTACCGGTATGGGTGCGCACATTCCACTCGTCCATCAAGGCCAGCTGCTCGTCGGATTGGTGCACGGCGATCACCGGCCCTTCCGCCAGGATGTTCAGGTTGGCGTCGGTGACCAGCGTGGCGATTTCGATAATGCGGTCACGCTCGGGATCCAACCCGGTCATCTCCAAATCGATCCAAATCAGGTTATTTTCGTTTCCTGTCATGATGTTTCCTGCCTAAAAGCCGAGAGAAAAACGCTGTGCGGACGAGACGGCGGGCGCCGCCGGTGGCGACGCGCCGCAGCCGGCGGCTAACAACGGTTATTTAATATAAAATAGCGTGTATCATAGTCTTTTTGGTCGCCCTGGGCGACATATACCCCGATGGGTTCAAGGCTGCGGCCGGGGAAATCCCCTACCGCCGCCGTACGTGTAAAGGTATAAAACCGAGTCAAGTGAGGCGCAGTGAGTAAGAACAAACTGTCCAAAGGCCAGCAACGCCGCGTGCAGGCGAACCATCAGCGTCGCCTGAAGCGCACTGATAACAAACCGGAACCGGATGATTCCCAACTGGGCGAGCCGCAAGAAGGCGTCGTCATCAGCCGTTTCGGCATGCACGCCGACGTTGAGGCGCCGGATGGCACTCAGCACCGCTGCAACATCCGCCGCACGCTGCGATCGCTGGTCACCGGCGATCGCGTGGTGTGGCGCCCCGGCCTGGGCACCCATGAAGGGGTGAAGGGCATCGTGGAAGCGGTGCATGAACGCACCTCGGTGCTGACGCGCCCGGACTTCTACGACGGCGTGAAGCCAATCGCCGCCAATATCAATCAGATCGTCATCGTGTCGGCGATCCTGCCCGAGCTGTCGCTGAACATCATCGATCGTTATCTGGTGGCCTGCGAAACGCTCGAAGTCGAACCGCTGATCGTGCTCAACAAAATTGACCTGCTGGACGCCGAAGCGCGCAAGCTGGTCGACGGCATGATGGATATCTATCGCAAGATTGGCTACCGGGTGCTGGAAGTTTCCAGCCAGACGCGGGAAGGCATGGCGGAGTTCGAACAGGCGCTGGCCGGGCGCATCAGCATCTTCGCCGGCCAGTCGGGGGTCGGCAAGTCCAGCCTGCTTAACGCGCTGCTGCCGCCGTCTGATGAGCAAATTCTGGTAAATCAGGTTTCCGACGTCTCGGGCCTCGGGCAACATACCACCACCGCCGCACGGCTGTACCATTTCCAACACGGCGGCGACGTGATCGACTCCCCGGGGGTGCGCGAGTTTGGCCTGTGGCATCTGGAGCCGGAACAAATTACCCGCGGATTTGTCGAATTCCGTGATTATTTAGGCGGTTGCAAATTCCGCGACTGCCGCCACGATACCGATCCCGGCTGCGCCATCCGCGCGGCGATGGAGAAAGGCGATATCGCGGAAGAACGTTTCGACAACTATCACCGCATTCTGGAAAGCATGGCGCAGGTGAAGGTTCGCAAGAACTTCACGGACGCCGCAGACTGACACTGATGGGCGGGAATTGACGACGGCGGAACCCTCGTTACAATGCGCGCCCTTTACCCTGATTCACGAGGTTAACGTGCTGGATAGCATCAAGATTAAATTGCAATATTGGTTGCCGAAGCTGGCGCTGACCCGCCTGGCGGGCTGGGGCGCCGACAAACGGGCCGGCTGGCTGACCCAACTGGTGGTCAAGGCCTTTGCCCGCTTTTACCGCGTAGACATGCAGGAAGCGCAAAATCCGGACCTGGCGTCTTACGCCACCTTCAACGACTTCTTCGTGCGCCCGCTGCGCGACGGCGCGCGCCCGATCGTCGCCGACGCCAACTGGCTGGCGCTGCCTGCCGATGGCGCGATCAGCCAGCTCGGCCCGATCCGCGACGATCAAATCTTCCAGGCCAAAGGCCACTACTACAGCCTGGAAGCGCTGCTGGCCGGCAACTACCTGCTGGCCGAGCCATTCCGCAACGGCCTGTTCGCCACCACCTATCTGGCGCCGCGCGACTACCACCGCGTGCACATGCCGTGCGCCGGCGTGCTGCGCGAGATGATCTATGTGCCGGGCGATCTGTTCTCGGTCAACCCGCTCACCGCCGCCAACGTGCCTAACCTGTTCGCGCGCAACGAGCGCGTGATCTGCGTGTTCGACACCGACATCGGGCCGATGGTGCAAATCCTGGTCGGCGCCACCATCGTCGGCAGCATCGAGACCGTCTGGGCCGGCACCGTCACGCCGCCGCGCGAAGGCATCATCAAACGCTGGACCTACCCAGCCGCCGGTGAAGAAGGCGCCATCGCGCTGGAAAAAGGCGCCGAGATGGGCCGCTTCAAACTCGGCTCCACGGTGATCAACCTGTTTACCGCAGGCAGCGTGCAGTTCGCGCCGCAGCTGCATAACGGCACCGTAACCCGTATGGGTGAGGCCTTCGCCGAAATCCCGGCCGCCGCTGAAACACCACAGACCCCGCTCTAAAGGAATCGACGCCGTGCGCCTTTTCATCACGCTTTTGCTCGGTTGCCTGGTGTGGCAACCGGCGCTGGCCGCCCCCGTGCCGACCGAGAACCAGCTCAAACAGGAGCTGAAGCAGGCGGAAAGCAGCAAAAACGCGCCGAATCAGGCGGAGACCACCGAGGCGCTGCAAAGCGCCCTCAACTGGCTGACGGAGCGTAAAGAGTCGCAGACTCGCTCCGAACAGTATCAGAAGGTGATCGACGATTTCCCTAAGATGACGCAGGAGCTGCGCCGTCAGTTGGTGCTGGAAAGCAACAAGATCCTGCCGAACGGCGACGATCTGCCGGCCGCCGAGCTGGAACAGCAGATCCTGCAAACCAGCAGTCTGCTGCTGGAACAGGCGCGCCTGCTGCAGCAAGAGCAGGATCGCACGCGGGAAATCAGCGATTCGCTCGGCCAGCTGCCGCAGCAGCAGACCGATGCCCGCCGCGCGCTGACCGAAGTGCAGCGCCGTCTGCAGGCGCAGCCCGCCAACCCGACCACCCCGTACGCGCAGGCCGCCCTGGCCCTGCTGCAGACCGAAGCCGCGGCGCGCAAAGCCAAAGTGGACGAGCTGGAGCTGGCGCAGCTGTCGGCCAACAACCGTCAGGAGCTGGCGCGCATGCGCGCAGAGGTCTATAAAAAGCGCCACGAGAAAATAGACGTTCAGCTGCAGGCGCTGCGCAACAACCTCAACGCCCAGCGCCAACGCGAAGCGGAACTGGCGCTGGAAAAAACCGAGCAGTTGGCCGAGCAGAACGGCGACTTGCCAAAAAGCATCAGCCAACAGCTGCAGATCAACCGCGAATTGTCCGCCGCGCTGAACAGCCAGGCGCAGCGCATGGATCTGATTTCGTCGCAGCAGCGGCAGGCGGCGGCGCAGACGCTGCAGGTGCGCCAGGCGCTGAGCACCATCATCGAACAGGCCCAGTGGCTCGGCTCGTCGTCGGCGCTGGGGGAAACCCTGCGCGCCCAGGTGGCGACGCTGCCGGAGATGCCCAAGCCGCAACAGCTGGACGGCGACATGGCCCAGCTGCGCGTGCAGCGCCTGCAGTTTGAAAACCAGCTGGAAAAACTGTCGCAGCGCGAATTCAAACGCGACGACGGCAGCGCGCTGACCAACCAGGAGCAGCGCATCGTCGATGCCCAGCTGCGCACCCAGCGCGAGCTGCTGAACTCGCTGCTGTCCGGTTGCGACACCCAAATCCTCGAGCTGACCAAGCTGAAGGTGGCCAACACCCAGCTGATCGAAGCGTTGAACGAAATTCGCGATGCCACCCACCGCTATCTGTTCTGGGTGCCGGACGTCAATCCGATCAACTTCTCTTACCCGCTCAATGTGGCGCACGATCTGACGCGCGTCCTGTCGCTGGACACGCTGTCGCAGCTCGGCGGTGCTTTCATGATGATGGTGACCAGCCGCGAAACGTTGATCCCGATCTTCGGCGCCCTGCTGCTGGTGATTTTCAGCATCAGTTCGCGCAAGCACTATCACGCCTTCCTCGAGCGCGCCAGCAGCCGCGTCGGCAAGGTGACGCAGGACGAATTCTTCCTGACGGTGCGCACCGTGTTCTGGTCGATTCTGGTGGCGATGCCGCTGCCGGTGCTGTGGGCCGCGCTCGGCTACGGCCTGCAGAGCGCCTGGAACTACCCGGTGGCGGAGGCGATCGGCAAAGGGGTGACCGCCACGCTGCCGATCCTGTGGATCTGCATGATCTGCGCCGCTTTCGCCCATCCGCAAGGGTTGTTCATCGTGCACTTCCGCTGGCCGGCGAAGCAGGTTTCGCGCGCCATGCGCTACTACAAGATGTCGATCTGGCTGATCGTGCCGCTGATCATGGCGCTGATCACCTTCGATAGCCTGAAAGAGCGCGAGTTCGCCAACACCCTGGGGCGGCTGTGCTTCATCCTGCTGTGTCTGGCGCTGGCGCTGGTCACCCACAGCCTGAAGCGCGCCGGCATCCCGCTGTATCTGGATAAAAACGGCTCCGGCGACAACATGCTCAACAGCGCCTTCTGGGGGCTGCTACTGTCGGCGCCGCTGCTGGCGGCGTTGGCCTCGACCGTCGGTTACCTCACCACCGCGCAGGCGCTGTTGGCGCGCCTGGAAACCTCGGTGGCGATCTGGTTCCTGCTGCTGGTTGTCTATCACATCATCCGCCGTTGGATGCTGATCCAGCGGCGGCGCATCGCCTTCGATCGCGCCAAACAGCGCCGTGCCGACATCCTGGCCCAGCGCGCCCGCGGCGAAGACGAAACTTCGCACACCCCGAACAGCACCGAAGGATCCATCGATCCAGACGATTCGGAATTCGATCTGGACACCATCAGCGCCCAGTCGCTGCGGCTGGTGCGTTCGATCCTGACGCTGATCGCACTGGTGTCGGTGATCGTGCTGTGGTCGGAGATCCACTCCGCGTTCGCCTTCCTGGAAAACATCTCGCTGTGGGACGTGACCTCGACGGTCAACGGCGTGGAAACCGCCCATCCGATCACCCTCGGCGCGGTACTGATTGCCATTCTGGTGTTGATCATCACCATGCAGCTGGTGCGCAACCTGCCTGCGCTGCTGGAGCTGGCGGTGCTGCAGCACCTGGATCTGACGCCGGGCACCGGCTACGCCATCACCACCATCACCAAGTATCTGCTACTGCTGTTCGGCGCGGTGCTCAGCTTCGCCTGGATCGGCATCGAATGGTCGAAACTGCAGTGGGTGGTTACCGCACTCAGCCTGGGGTTGGGCTTCGGCATGCAGGAGATCTTCTCCAACTTCATCTCCGGCCTGATCATCCTGTTCGAGAAACCGATCCGCATCGGCGACACCGTGACGATCCGCAACCTGACCGGCACCGTCACCAAGATCAACACCCGCGCCACCACCATTTCGGATTGGGACCGCAAAGAGATCATCGTGCCGAACAAAGCCTTCATCACCGAACAGTTCGTCAACTGGTCGCTGTCGGATAACCTGACCCGTGTGGTGCTGACCGTGCCGGCACCGGGCGAAGCCAACAGCGAAGAGGTGACCAAGATCCTGATGAACGCCGCCGAACGCTGCTCGCTGGTGCTGGATAACCCGGCGCCGGAGGTTTACCTGGTCGATCTGCAGCAAGGTATCCAGATCTTCGAGATGCGTATTTACGCCGCCGAGATGGGCCACCGCATGCCGCTGCGCCACGAGATCCACCAGTTGATTCTGGCGGGCTACCGCGAGCACGGCATCACGCTGCCGTACCCGCCGTTCCAGGTGCGCACCGAGACGCTGTCGCGGCTGACCAACAACGGCCGTACGCCGCCGTCTACGCCGGCGCCGAACACCAAGCGCGACGCCGGGGGCCTGTAAGCGGTTCTCGCGATAAAAAAAGGGCCGGCAAATGCCGGCCCTTTTTGCTTTTCTTACCGCCTGAAACGTCAGGCGATCCCGACCGGGAAGGCCAACACGTCGCTCAGGCTCTCGGCGCCCAGCGCCAGCATCACCAGGCGATCCACGCCCAGCGCCACGCCGGAACACTCCGGCATGCCGTGCTGCAACGCCGCCAGCAGGTTATAGTCGATCGGCTGCTGCGGCAGGCCGCGCTCCGCGCGCTTACGGTTGTCCTGCTCGAAGCGCTGCTGCTGTTCACGGCCGTCGGTCAGCTCGCGGAAACCGTTCGCCAGCTCGATGCCCTTGAAGTACACCTCAAAACGCTCCGCCACGCGGTGGTCCTCGGTGCTGATCTCCGCCAACGCCGCCTGGCTGGCCGGGAAGTGGTAAACGAACGCCGGCTTTTCACGGCCGATATGCGGCTCCACGCCCACGGTGAACAGCAGCTGCAGCAGCGTATCGCGATCTTCTTCGGTATCGGCGATGTTGCTCAAGTCGAGTTTGGCCGCCGCTTCGCGCAGCTGCGCCTTCTCCGCCGACAGCGGATCGATGTCCAGATGGCGCAGGAAGGCCTGCTGATAAGACAGGGTCTCCGCGCTCTCGCAGTCCAGCACCTGTTGCAGCAGATCGTCCACTTCGTTCATCAGGCGGTACATGTCGTAGTGCGGACGGTACCACTCCAGCATGGTGAATTCCGGGTTGTGATGTCGCCCGGCTTCTTCATTGCGGAAGCTACGCCCCATTTGGTAGATCGGGCCGCTGCCCGCCGCCAGCAGGCGCTTCATGTGATATTCCGGGCTGGTCATCATGTATAGCGTCAGGCCCTCTGCCGCCCCCGGCCCGACGAAACGCGTCTCGAACGGGAACAGGTGAACGTCGGTGACCGTCGCCTGGCTCATGGTGGGCGTCTCAACTTCCAGCACGCCACGATCGGCGAAGAAACGCCGGATCTCAGCCAGAATCGCTGCGCGTTTCAACAAATTGGCGATGGGTGTACTAGGCTGCCAGCTTGCCGTTTCGCTCATGGTAATTAACTCCGAAATCAAACAGGGGATGCAGTCTACTCGCATCCTTGCAGCCAAACAAATTCTTCACGATACACAACCGGCCATAACGCCAATTTCCGATAAATAGGCGGCAAAAGCGCGTTAAAAAGGGTAAAGCACGCCGAACACGCGAAAAGGCAGGCAAGCCTGTTGGTCGAGCGTTAATCGACAAAACAATCGATCACATCAAATTTCGACTACTTAACTTTAGGTATAGTTAATTCCCCATTATTGGTGGGAGATATCTATCCTTAACCTTTAAGCAACATTAATCGGTTCAATTAGTTAGCACCCGAAGAGTTCGCTAAATTTTAAGCATAGATATTTAACTTGCCGTTCTTAATAAGAACATTGGAGGAATGCAGTGCAAACCTTTAACGCCGATCTTGCCATTATTGGGGCCGGGGGCGCTGGTTTACGTGCAGCAATAGCCGCAGCGGAAGCCAATCCCCAACTGAAAATCGCGCTGATCTCTAAGGTCTACCCGATGCGCAGCCACACGGTCGCCGCCGAGGGGGGCTCCGCCGCCGTCACTCAGGATCACGATACCTTCGACTACCACTTCCACGACACCGTCGCCGGCGGCGACTGGCTGTGCGAACAGGACGTGGTCGATCACTTCGTGCATCAGTGCCCGCGCGAGATGACCCAGCTCGAGCAGTGGGGCTGCCCGTGGAGCCGCAAACCGGACGGTTCGGTCAACGTGCGGCGCTTCGGCGGCATGAAGATCGAACGCACCTGGTTCGCCGCCGACAAGACCGGCTTCCACATGCTGCACACCCTGTTCCAGACCTCGCTGAAATACCCGCAGATCCAACGCTTCGACGAGCACTTCGTGCTGGATATCCTGGTGGATGACGGCCAGGCGCGCGGCCTGGTGGCGCTCAACATGATGGAAGGCACCCGCGTGCAGATCCGCGCCAACGCGGTGGTGATGGCCACCGGCGGCGCCGGGCGTGTCTACCGCTACAACACCAACGGCGGCATCGTTACCGGCGACGGCATGGGCATGGCGTTCCACCACGGCGTGCCGCTGCGCGACATGGAGTTCGTGCAGTATCACCCGACCGGCCTGCCCGGTTCCGGCATCCTGATGACCGAGGGCTGCCGCGGCGAAGGCGGCATCCTGGTGAACAAGGACGGCTACCGTTACCTGCAAGATTACGGCATGGGCCCGGAAACCCCACTGGGCGAGCCGAAGAACAAATACATGGAGCTGGGCCCGCGCGACAAAGTGTCCCAGGCCTTCTGGCACGAATGGCGCGCCGGCCGCACCATCGCCACCCCGCGCGGCGACGTGGTCTATCTCGATCTGCGCCACCTGGGCGAGAAAAAGCTGCTGGAGCGGCTGCCGTTCATCTGCGAACTGGCCAAGGCCTACGTCGGCGTCGACCCGGTGAAAGATCCGATCCCGGTGCGCCCTACCGCACACTACACCATGGGCGGCATTGAAACCGACCAGAACTGCGAAACCCGCATCAAGGGGCTGTTCGCGGTCGGCGAATGCTCCTCCGTCGGCCTGCACGGCGCCAACCGTCTCGGCTCCAACTCGCTGGCAGAACTGGTGGTGTTCGGCCGCGTCGCCGGTGAGCAAGCGGCCCGCCGCGCGCTGGAAACCGCGCCGGCCAACGGCAGCGCGCTGGATGCGCAAACCCGCGACGTCGAAACCCGCCTGAGCAACCTGATGAAGCAGGAAGGCAACGAAAACTGGGCGAAGATCCGCGACGAAATGGGGCTGTCGATGGAAGAAGGCTGCGGCATCTACCGCACGCCGGAGCTGATGCAAAAAACCATCGATAAGCTGGCGGAGCTGAAAGAGCGCTTCAAGCGCGTCAACATCACCGACAACTCCAGCGTGTTCAATACCGATCTGCTGTACACCATCGAGCTGGGTTACGGCCTGGACGTCGCTGAATGCATGGCGCACTCCGCGTTTAACCGCAAAGAGTCGCGCGGCGCTCACCAGCGCCTGGACGAAGGCTGCACCGAGCGTGACGATGTCAACTTCCTCAAGCATACGCTGGCGTTCCATAACCCGCAGGGTGCGCCACGCCTCGAATACAGCGACGTGAAAATCACCAAGCTGCCGCCGGCCAAACGCGTCTACGGCGCAGAAGCCGAAGCGCAGGAGAAAAAGAATAAGGAGCAGGCAAATGGCTGAGATGCAAACCCTGAAGATCGAAGTCATGCGCTATAACCCGGAAAGCGACGCCGAGCCGCATTTCGTCACCTACGCCGTGCCTTACGACGAACAGACCTCGCTGCTCGACGCGCTGGGCTACATCAAGGACAACCTGGCGCCGGATCTCTCCTACCGCTGGTCCTGCCGCATGGCGATCTGCGGCTCCTGCGGCATGATGGTCAACCGCGTGCCGAAGCTGGCGTGCAAAACCTTCCTGCGCGATTACGTCGGCGGCATGAAGGTCGAAGCGCTGGGCAACTTCCCGATCGAGCGCGATCTGGTGGTCGACATGACCCACTTCATCGAAAGCCTGGAGGCGATCAAGCCTTACATCATCGGCAACGATCGCAAACCGGAAGACGGCCCGAACGTGCAGACCCCGGCGCAGATGGCCAAGTATCACCAGTTCTCCGGCTGCATCAACTGCGGCCTGTGCTACGCCGCGTGCCCGCAGTTCGGCCTCAATCCCGAGTTTATCGGCCCGGCGGCGATCACGCTGGCACACCGCTACAACCTGGACAACCGCGACCACGGCAAGAAACAGCGCATGCCGCAGCTTAACGGCCAAAACGGCGTCTGGAGCTGCACCTTCGTCGGCTATTGCTCCGAAGTCTGTCCGAAACACGTCGATCCCGCCGCCGCCATCCAGCAGGGCAAGGTGGAGAGCGCCAAAGACTTCATGATCGCCATGCTGAAGCCGCAATAAGGGAGAAAAATTGCCATGACAACTCAACGTAAGCCCTATGTGCGCACCATGACGCCCACCTGGTGGCAAAAGCTCGGCTTCTACCGTTTCTACATGCTGCGTGAAGGCACCTCGGTGCTGGCGGTCTGGTTCAGCATCGTGCTGCTCTACGGCGTGTTCGCGCTGAAGGGCGGCGCCGAGAGCTGGGCCGGCTTCGTCGGCTTCTTGCAGAACCCGCTGGTGCTGTTGATCAACGTCGTCGCCCTGCTGGCGGCGGCGCTGCACACCAAAACCTGGTTCGATCTGGCGCCGAAGGCCGCCAATATCGTGGTCAACAGCGAGAAAATGGGGCCGGGCCCCATCGTGAAAGGGCTGTGGGCCGTCACGGTCGTCGTCAGCGTGGTCATCCTGGCCGTGGCCCTGATCTAATCCGGAGGAAACATGATAAATCAAGCACCTAAACGCTCCGACGAGCCGGTTTTCTGGGGATTGTTCGGCGCCGGCGGCATGTGGGGCGCGATCGTTGCACCGGCCATCGTGCTGCTGGTCGGCATTCTGCTGCCATTGGGGCTGTTCCCCGGTGAAGCACTGGGTTACGAACGCGTGCTGGCATTCTGCCAGAGCCTGATCGGCCGCCTGTTCCTGCTGCTGATGATCATTCTGCCGCTGTGGTGCGGCCTGCACCGCATCCACCATGCGATGCACGATCTGAAGATCCACGTACCGGCCGGCAAATGGGTGTTCTACGGTCTGGCGGCGATCCTCAGCGTGGTCACCGTTATCGGCGTCGTCACCCTGTAAACCGCTCAGGCGGCCAACGCCCGTTGGCCGCCCTTTTCTCATCGGCTACACTGTCTACTCGTCCCCGGTAAACAGGAGTCACCGATGCGTTTATGGTCAAAGCTTAGCGTCATGCTTTCCGCCCTGCTCTCCGTCGCCTGCAGCGTCTCCCCGCCTAAAGACATCAAGGTCGTGACCCCTTTCGACAGTCAGCGTTATCTCGGCACCTGGTACGAAATCGCGCGTCTGGATCATCGTTTTGAACGCGGTTTGCAGCAGGTGACCGCCCACTACAGCCCACGCGCCGACGGCGGGCTGAAAGTCATCAATCGCGGCTTCAATCCGCAGAAACAGCAATGGCAAGAAAGCGAAGGCAAAGCCTACTTTATCGGTTCACCGCAGGTCGCGGCGCTGAAAGTGTCGTTCTTCGGCCCCTTCTACGGCGGCTATAACGTGATTGCCCTGGACCCGGACTACCGCTACGCGCTGGTGTGCGGCCCAAACCGCGACTATCTGTGGATCCTGTCGCGCACCCCGACGCTTGACGCCGGCGTACGCGACAGCTTATTGCAGACGGCCAAGGGCTACGGTTTCGCCACCGATGCGCTGATCTGGGTGCAACAGTCCGCCGATCAGTGACTGCTGAACTTCAGCCCGAGGATGCCGACCACGATCAGGCACAGGCTGATGATACGCGCGATATTGGTCGACTCGCCCAACAGCACCATGCCCATGATGGCCGCGCCCACCGCGCCGATGCCGGTCCACACCGCATAGGCGGTGCCGGCGGGCAGCGTTTTCATGGCGTTGGCCAACAGCAACATGCTGACCACCATCGCGGCGATGGTGATGATGCTCGGCGTCAGCCGGGTAAAACCGTGGGTGTATTTCAGACCGATAGCCCAAACCACTTCGAGCAAACCGGCGATAAGCAGAATAATCCAGGCCATGAGACGGCCTCCCTACCACTGGGGTCGTCCCCGATATAATGACGCGTAAACGGGTCGTCCCGTTCAGCGGGGTGATGAACGGCGGGTAACCTCACCCGCACTGCGGCAGGATAGCAGCAGCGTTAACGCTCAGGCAAGAGGAGGAAATGCGGCGGCCCTCCGCGCGCGGAACGCCGCCGGGTGGAGAACGGATTATTCCGCGCTGCGCTGAATGGCCTTGCCGCCGGCCTGAATGTCCTCACCCACACCGCGGGTGGTGTTACAGGCGGTCAACGAGGTCAAAATCATCAAAGAGAAGATCGCGATAATACTTTTCTTCAGCATAAGAAAGTCCTTATTTGTCGTTGATGAAAAAGTACGGCTTTCTAAGCTTAGTCAAAATTGGCGCAGGGAGTGGGATCGCCACCGGCTTTGTGACGCAAATACATCGGGTTAAAGGGTGGGATCAGCCGGCCGTGCGGGAGATGGCGCCGCCGAGATGCTGAACGTCTTCGCCGAAACCGCGAAACGTATTGCAACTGCTAAGGGAGAAAAGGAACAACAGGGAGAGCACGGCCAACAACGTTTTCTTGAACATGCGGGTTTTCTGCCAACGAACGGGGATAGGATAAAACAGAGGAACCGCGAGGGTTCCTCTGCTTTGAAACTTATTTAACGCGAGAGACGTATTCGCCAGAGCGAGTGTCAACTTTGATCACTTCGCCGATCTGGACGAACAACGGCACTTTAACCACGGCGCCGGTGCTCAGGGTAGCCGGCTTGCCGCCAGTCCCTGCGGTATCGCCTTTCAGGCCCGGATCGGTATCGGTGATTTCCGCTTCGATGAAGTTCGGCGGCTGAACGGCGATTGGACGGCCATCCCACAGGGTGATGATGCACTCTGCGTTGTCCTGCAGCCATTTGGCCGCATCGCCTACGGTTTTGCCGTCAACCTGATGCTGTTCGAAAGACTCAGGGTGCATGAAGTGGTAGAACTCACCGTCGCTGTACAGGTAGTTCATGTTGGTGTCCATCACGTCTGCGCCTTCGCAAGAATCGGTAGACTTGAAGGTTTTTTCCACGCGGGTGCCGGTCAGCAGACGACGCATTTTCACGCGTGCAAACGCCTGGCCTTTGCCCGGCTTAACGAACTCACTGGCTTCGACGGCGTAAGGTTCGCCCTCGAACATGATTTTAAGACCCGGACGGAAATCGTTGCTAGAATAAGTCGCCATGATGGCCCTCTGAATATTTGAACTGGTAGCTTAGCCAAAAAAATGGCACACATTATAACCCAAAGTACGGCACATAGAGAAGATTGGTTGCATCAACTCGCCGATGTTATTACCGATCCTGATGAATTACTGCAGCTTTTGTCACTGAATACGCACCCGGAACTGCCGCAGGGGCGCGATGCCCGCCGGCTGTTCGCCCTGCGCGTGCCGCGCGCCTTCGCTGCGCGCATGCGCCCCGGGGATGCCAACGACCCGCTGCTGCGCCAGGTGCTGACCGCCAGAGAGGAGTTCATCAACGCCCCAGGGTTCACCACCGATCCGCTCGATGAGCAGCGTAGCGTGGTGCCGGGCCTGCTGCACAAATACCGCAATCGCGCACTGCTGCTGGTCAAGGGCGGCTGTGCAGTCAACTGCCGTTACTGTTTCCGCCGCCACTTCCCCTATCAGGATAATCAGGGCAATAAGAACAACTGGCGGCAGGCACTGGATTATATCCGCCAACACCCGGAACTGGACGAGATCATTTTTTCCGGCGGCGATCCGCTGATGGCCAAAGACAGCGAGCTGGAATGGCTGGTCGGTGAGCTGGAGGCCATCCCGCACCTGAAACGCCTGCGCATTCACACCCGTTTGCCGGTGGTGATCCCGGCGCGCATCACGCCGGCGCTGTGCCGCCTGCTGTCGGCCTCGCGCCTGCAGGTGCTGATGGTCACGCACATCAACCACGCCAACGAAATTGACCGCGACCTGCAAAGCGCTATGGCGCAGCTGCGCCTCGCCGGCGTCACGCTGCTCAACCAGAGCGTGCTGCTGCGCGACGTCAACGACGATGCCGACACGCTGGCGGCGCTCAGCAACGCGCTGTTCGACGCCGGTATCCTGCCTTACTACATCCACGTGCTGGACAAGGTGCAGGGCGCGGCGCACTTCATGGTCAGCGACGATGAAGCGCGCGCCATCATGCAGGCGCTGCTGAGCAAGGTGTCCGGTTATCTGGTGCCGCGCCTGACGCGCGAAGTGGGCGGCGAACCGAGCAAAACGCCGATCGATCTGCGCCTGATGCAGGAGTGACGCACGCCAAGTCCCCCAACGAAAAGAGGAATGCCGTGGCATTCCTCTTTTTTATCTCTTTGCGGCTGCGGCCTCAGCGCCTTACGGGCACTTGTAAACCTGGCCGACCATTTTGCTGTCCAGCGGTGCGAAGCTGGACAGCAGATTCTGGCTCGGGCTGTTGGCGCCGTAGATCACGTTGCCGCCCATGGCCGCCGCCTTGTTGCGCAGATCGTTGGCCGCACCGCGCATGGAGCTGCCTTCACCGCCGTTGCCGGACAGCCAGTTGCTCTGAGTGCCGGTCACTTCCCCCAGCAGCTGGCATTCCGCCGCCGGCTTGCTGTCGGTGAACTTGATCTGCTGACCCGCAGCGGTCAGTTCATGAGTGGTGCTGCAACCCGCCAGCAGCATCGCTGCCGAGAGACCCAGTAAGGCTTTAATCCGCATCTTGTTCCCCATTCGATGTTGAGAATTACGCAAAAGCTTATCAGAAAGCGATGCCATCTCTTAAGCATCCGTTGCCACGCGAGCGGGCCAACGTCTTGAGCGACAGCTGATGACTTACCAGTTTACCAGCTAAATTGCCCCGGGCGGCAAAAATATCATCAAATACAGTGCGGCGGCGCGCAGGCATAAAAAAACCCCGGTCGTTTGACCGGGGTTCTCAGCACACAAGCGTGTGGGGGATGATTACATCATGCCGCCCATGCCGCCCATGCCACCCATGCCGCCTGCTGCGCCCAGATCCGGTGCGTCAGCCTTCGGCAGGTCGGTGACCATGCATTCGGTGGTGATCATCAGGCCAGCCACGGAAGCCGCGTACTGCAGAGCAGAACGGGTCACTTTGGTTGGATCCAGGATACCCATCGCGATCATGTCGCCGTATTCTTCAGAGTAAGCGTTATAGCCGTAGCTGCCTTCGCCCGCTTTCACCTGGTTGGCGATAACGGAAGCTTCTTCACCGGCGTTGACCACGATCTGACGCAGAGGGGCTTCCATTGCGCGCAGCGCAACTTTGATACCCACGTTCTGGTCTTCGTTGTCGCCTTTCAGCGCGGCGATTTTGCCTGCAACGCGGATCAGCGCTACGCCACCGCCGGCCACCACGCCTTCTTCCACTGCAGCGCGGGTCGCGTGCAGGGCGTCTTCAACGCGGGCTTTCTTCTCTTTCATTTCAACTTCAGTGGCTGCGCCAACCTTGATAACGGCAACGCCGCCGGCCAGTTTCGCTACGCGCTCCTGCAGTTTTTCACGATCGTAGTCAGAGGTCGCTTCTTCGATCTGCTGACGAATTTGAGCAACGCGGCCCTGGATGGTCGCTTCGTCGCCCACGCCATCGATGATGATGGTGGTGTCTTTGTTGATCACAACGCGTTTTGCCTGGCCCAGGTCTTCCAGGGTGGCTTTTTCCAGCTCCAGACCGATCTCTTCAGAGATAACGGTACCGGCAGTCAGGGTCGCGATGTCCTGCAGCATGGCTTTACGGCGGTCGCCGAAGCCAGGCGCCTTAACGGCAGCCACTTTCACGATGCCGCGCATGGTGTTGACCACCAGGGTCGCCAGCGCTTCGCCTTCTACGTCTTCAGCGATGATCAGCAGCGGTTTGCCTGCTTTGGCAACGGCTTCCAGCACCGGCAGCATTTCGCGGATGTTGGAGATCTTTTTGTCAGCCAGCAGGATGAACGGGCTTTCCAGCTCAACAGAACCGGTTTCCGGCTTGTTGATGAAGTATGGGGACAGGTAACCGCGGTCGAACTGCATACCTTCAACCACGTCCAGCTCGTCTTGCAGGCCGGTGCCTTCTTCAACGGTGATAACGCCTTCTTTGCCCACTTTCTCCATCGCTTCGGCGATCAGTTTACCCACGGTTTCGTCGGAGTTGGCGGAGATGGTGCCTACCTGAGCAATAGCTTTGGAATCGGAGCAAGGTACGGACAGTTTTTTCAGTTCTTCAACCGCAGCGACAACCGCTTTGTCGATGCCGCGCTTCAGATCCATCGGGTTCATGCCTGCAGCAACCGCTTTCAGGCCTTCGGTGATGATGGATTGCGCCAGTACGGTTGCCGTGGTGGTGCCGTCGCCCGCCGCGTCGTTCGCTTTGGAGGCCACTTCTTTCACCATCTGTGCGCCCATGTTCTCGAACTTGTCTTCCAGTTCGATTTCACGCGCAACGGAAACGCCGTCTTTGGTGATGGTCGGTGCGCCGAAAGATTTATCCAGCACTACGTTGCGGCCTTTCGGGCCCAGGGTCACTTTTACTGCATCAGCGAGAACATTCACGCCGCGGAGCATTTTCACGCGAGCGTCATTGCCGAATTTTACGTCTTTAGCTGCCATTGGTATTTCCCTTCAACTCGTTCAGTTCAGAAGATAAAGCGCAATTACGCTTCAACAATTGCCAGAATGTCGCTTTCGGACATGATCAACACTTCTTCATTGTCGATCTTCTCTGCTTTCACGCCGTAGCCGTCGTTGAAAATCACGATATCGCCAACTTTCACATCCAGCGGTTGGATGTTGCCGCTTTCCAGCACACGCCCTTTACCCACTGCAACCACTTCACCGCGAGTGGATTTACCCGCCGCAGAGCCAGTCAGGACGATGCCGCCAGCAGATTTTGATTCAACTTCTTTGCGCTTGACGATAACGCGGTCATGCAATGGACGAATACTCATTGAACGCTCTCCTGTAAGAAGGTCTCTATCAGATTTAGGGTTGTACACCGGATGGTTGTTATTACCGGCCTCGTGGGATTTGAGATGGGGGCGTTCCAGCCCCCTTCAAGGGGGCTAACGAAAAAAATTTCGCATTTTTGGTCGTGCGGATGCTGCAGAGATGAAAAACGCGGCCTGAGCCGCGTTTGCTTAACGATCGTGGGGCTTGCGCTCCTCGTCCGGGCGGTGTTCCAGCACCGGGCGTTCGTCGTCCTTGCGCTGGAATTCGCCGTCGAAGGTGTTGCCGTTAGCGGCGTCGCCGCCCGTCCAACCGCCGGGGCGATAAACCGACAGATGTGGCATCAGCTTCAGCGTCAACGATTTTTGCACCGGCGGCAGCAGCAGCAACAGGCCGAGGAAGTCGGTGAAGAAGCCCGGGATCAGCAGCAGGAAGCCCGCCAGCACCAGCGAAACGCTTTTCACCATTTCCGCCGCCGGGCTTTCGCCGGCCGCCAGTTTTTGCTGCATCTGCACGAAGGTTTTCATGCCCTGATTGCGCACCAGCGAAATGCCGACGCAGGAGCTGAACACCACCAGCAGCAGGGTGACAGCCACGCCGAGCACGGCGGCGACTTTGATAAAGATGGATATTTCTATGTAAGCCAGCAGAAATATCAGCAGTAGCGGTAACCAGCGCACCTGGTTCTCCTATCGGTAGGTAAAGCACGGCCGCCACGGGGCGACGGCGCGAAAAAAGAGGCCGTAAACGGCCGACACCATTACAATGAGGGCGTCACCCCACCATTTCAACCGAGAGCCGGTTTTTATTGCTAAAGTTCACAAACGTGAAAGAAGTCACAGAACCGGAAAAGGGCATATCCTTAAACACCATAAGGTGATCTGGATTCAGTCATTTCTTACCAACCAGCATATGATCTGGGCAGCAACGGGCGATTTGGTTAATCGTTTCACGCCCCAAGCCTTCGGCAATATTAATTTAGGCTGTGCCCTTACTAGCCTTGACCTGACAAATTATTAATTCGGCAGCAACACATAGAGAAGGTTCTCATGTCAAACAACATTCGTATCGAAGAAGACCTGTTAGGAACACGTGAAGTCCCCGCAGACGCTTACTACGGAGTTCACACTCTGCGTGCGATTGAAAACTTCTACATCAGCAACAGCAAAATCAGCGATGTCCCCGAGTTCGTTCGCGGCATGGTGATGGTGAAAAAGGCCGCGGCGATGGCCAACAAAGAACTCAAAACCATCCCGCGCAAAATCGCCGACGTGATCATCCAGGCCTGCGACGAGGTGCTGGATAAAGGCAAATGCATGGATCAGTTCCCGGTGGACGTGTTCCAGGGCGGCGCAGGCACCTCGCTGAACATGAACACCAACGAAGTGCTGGCGAACATCGGCCTGGAACTGATGGGCCACCAAAAAGGCGAATACCAGTACCTGAACCCGAACGATCACCTCAATAAGTGCCAGTCCACCAACGACGCCTACCCGACCGGGTTCCGCATCGCGGTGTACGCCTCCAACCAGAAACTGATCGATGCCATCAACCAGCTGCGCGAAGGCTTCGACCGCAAGGCGAAAGAGTTCGAAACCATCCTGAAAATGGGCCGCACCCAGCTGCAGGACGCAGTGCCGATGACCCTCGGCCAGGAGTTCCACGCCTTCAGCGTGCTGCTGAACGAAGAGACCCGCAACCTGCACCGCACCGCGGAGCTGCTGCTGGAAGTGAACCTGGGCGCCACCGCCATCGGCACCGCGCTCAACACCCCGGAAGGCTATCAGCCGCTGGCAGTGCAAAAACTGGCGGAAGTCAGCGGCCTGCCGGTGGTGCCGGCGGAAGACCTGATCGAGGCCACCTCCGACTGCGGCGCCTACGTGATGGTGCACAGCGCGCTCAAACGCCTGGCGGTGAAACTGTCCAAAATCTGCAACGACCTGCGGCTGCTCTCCTCCGGCCCGCGCGCCGGCCTGAACGAAATCAACCTGCCTGAGCTGCAGGCGGGATCGTCCATCATGCCGGCCAAAGTGAACCCGGTAGTGCCGGAAGTGGTCAATCAGGTGTGTTTCAAGGTGATTGGCAACGACACTTGCGTTACCATGGCGGCCGAAGCGGGCCAGCTGCAGCTGAACGTGATGGAGCCGGTGATCGGCCAGGCGATGTTCGAGTCGATCCACATCCTGACCAACGCCTGCTACAACCTGCTGGAAAAATGCATTAACGGCATCACCGCGAATAAAGAAGTCTGCGAACACTACGTCTTCAACTCGATCGGTATCGTCACCTATCTGAACCCGTTCATCGGCCACCACAACGGTGACATCGTCGGGAAGATCTGTGCAGAAACCGGCAAGAGCGTGCGTGAAGTGGTGCTGGAACGCGGCCTGCTGACCGAAGCCGAGCTGGATGACATCTTCTCCGTGGAGAACCTGATGCACCCGGCCTATAAAGCCAAACGCTATACGGATGAAAATGAACAATAACAGACCTACCCGGTAGCCCTGAAAGGCACGCTAAATCCTCTGGATAGCGTGCCTTTTTACTTTCCGGCGCCCACAAAATTTTAACGTTTTATTTTCAATTTACACCCTAAATCATTGGGACTGCATCAAGGCGGCAAGCGCGCAAGTCCCCAGGAACTTACTCAAGTAAGTGACTGGGGTGAGCGCTCGCAGCCAACACCGATGCAGTTTCAAGGATGACGGGAAATCTCATTTTAAGGAGTAAACACTATGCTAGCCTTGGAATTGGTTATCGTTCTGCTGGCCATCTTTTTAGGGGCCAGGTTGGGCGGTATCGGTATCGGGTTCGCGGGGGGATTGGGCGTTCTGGTCCTGGCGCTGATCGGCGTCAAGCCGGGCAGCATTCCCTTCGACGTCATCTCCATCATCATGGCGGTGATCGCGGCGATCTCCGCGATGCAGGTCGCTGGGGGGATGGACTATCTGGTGCAGCAGACCGAAAAGCTGCTGCGCAAGAACCCCAAGCACATCACCATTCTCGCTCCTATCGTCACCTACTTCCTGACCATCTTCGCCGGCACCGGCAACATCTCGCTCTCGGCGCTGCCGGTGATCGCCGAAGTGGCGAAAGAACAGGGCATCAAGCCTTGCCGCCCGCTGTCGACCGCCGTGGTGTCCGCCCAGATCGCCATCACCGCCTCGCCGATCTCCGCCGCGGTGGTGTACATGTCTTCGGTGATGGAAGGCCACGGCGTCAGCTACCTGCACCTGCTGATGGTGGTGATCCCGTCCACCTTCTGCGCCGTGCTGGTGATGTCGCTGCTGGTGACCTGGCTGTTCGACTCCAAACTGTCTAACGATCCGGTGTACCTGAAACGCCTGGAAGAAGGCCTGATCACCCTGCGCGGCAACAACGCGCTGGCGATCAAACCGCGCGCCAAAGCCTCGGTGCTGCTGTTCCTGCTGGGCGTGCTGTGCGTGGTCGCCTACGCCATCATCAACAGCCCGGGCCTGGGCCTGGTGGCCAAGCCGCTGATGAACACCACCAACGCCATCCTGATCATCATGCTGAGCGTCGCCACGCTGACCACCCTGCTGTGCCGCGTCGACACCGACATGGTGCTGAACTCCAGCACCTTCAAGGCCGGCATGAGCGCCTGTATTTGTATCCTCGGCGTCGCCTGGCTGGGCGATACCTTCGTGCAGGCCAACATCGACTGGATCAAAGAGACGGCCGGCAGCGTCATTCAGGCGCACCCGTGGCTGCTGGCGGTGATCTTCTTCTTCTGCTCGGCGCTGCTGTACTCGCAGGCCGCTACCGCCAAGGCGCTGATGCCGATGGCGCTGGCGCTGAACGTATCGCCGCTGACCGCCGTCGCCTCCTTCGCCGCCGTCTCCGGCCTGTTCATCCTGCCAACCTACCCGACGCTGGTCGCCGCGGTGCAGATGGACGATACCGGCACCACGCGCATCGGCCGCTTCGTGTTCAACCATCCGTTCTTCATTCCCGGCACCATGGGCGTGATCTTCGCCGTGGTATTCGGCTTCCTGCTCGGCAGCATCATGCTGTAACGCTTCGACCGGGGCTGCGGCCCCGGTTTTCCTTCTGGCGATAAACTCGCCTTCTAGCCAATCCGCCTTCAGGGTATAGTGCCCATTCGAACCGATGAGAGGGCTGAAGATGTCTGATTGCGAAGCTGTCGTCATACTCTGTACCGCACCCGATGAAGCCAGCGCCCAGGAACTGGCGGCGCGGGTCTTGGGCGATAAGCTGGCGGCCTGCGCCACGCTGCTGCCCGGCGCTACCTCGCTGTATTACTGGGAAGGGAAACTGGAACAGGAATATGAAGTGCAGATGCTGTTCAAAAGCGATCGCCGCCGTCAGCAGGCCCTGCTCGACACCCTGAAACAACATCACCCTTACCAGACGCCCGAGCTGCTGGTGCTGCCGGTGATGGCCGGAGATAAAGACTACCTGTTATGGATCAACGCTTCCTTAAACTGATTTTGCTGCTGTGCAGCCTGTTCTTCCTGCCCCAGGCGGCGCAGGCTTCGCTGTTCGCGCCGAAGGGCGGCAGCCAGTTCGTGCCTGTCGATCAGGCCTTCGCCTTCGATTTCAAACAGCAAGGCAGCCAGGTAACGCTGAACTGGCAGATCCGCCCCGGCTACTACCTGTATCGCCAGCAGATCAAACTGGTGCCGCAGCAGGCGACGCTCGGCGCCTTTACCCTGCCCGCAGGGTTGAGCCACAGGGACGAGTTCTTCGGCGAAGTGGCGATTTTCAAACAGCAGCTGAATCTGCAGGTGCCGCTGCAACAGGCGGCGGCCAACGCCAGCCTCAGCGTCACCTATCAGGGCTGCGCCGAGGCCGGCTTCTGCTATCCGCCGGAAACCCGGATCATCCCGCTGGACGCGGTCAGCGCCGGCACGGCCGCCCCGCTCCCGGCGGTTAACACCGCACCAACCGAACAGCCCGCTACGCCGGCCAGCCTGCCGTTCTCGCCGCTGTGGGCGCTGCTGATCGGCATCGGCATTGCCTTCACCCCGTGCGTGCTGCCGATGTACCCGCTGATCTCCGGCATCATCCTCGGCCGCGACCGGCCGCAAAGCAGCGGCCGCATTCTGGCGCTGGCGGTGGTTTACGTGCAGGGCATGGCGCTCACCTACACCCTGCTGGGGCTGGTGGTGGCCGCCGCCGGTCTGCAGTTCCAGGCGGCGCTGCAGCACCCTTACGTGCTGATCGGCCTGTCGGTGCTGTTTATCGCGCTGGCGCTGTCGATGTTCGGCCTCTATTCCCTGCAGCTGCCCTCGGCGCTGCAAACCCGGCTGGCGAGCTGGAGCAACACCCAGCGCGGCGGCTCGCTGACCGGCGTGTTCCTGATGGGCGCCCTGGCCGGGCTGATTTGCTCGCCCTGCACCACCGCGCCGCTCAGCGCCATCCTGCTGTATATCGCCCAGAGCGGTAACCTGTGGGCCGGCGGCGGCACGCTGTACCTGTACGCGCTGGGGATGGGCATTCCGCTGGTGATCGTCACCCTGTTCGGCAACCGCCTGCTGCCGCGCAGCGGCCCGTGGATGCAGTATGTGAAAGAGGCCTTCGGCTTCGTCATTCTGGCGCTGCCGGTGTTCCTGCTGGAGCGGGTGATCGGCGATCTGTGGGGCCTGCGCCTGTGGAGCCTGCTCGGCCTGGCGTTCTTCGGTTGGGCCTTCGCCCTGAGCCTGAGAAGCGCGCGCGGCTGGGCACGCGTCCTGCAACTGCTTCTGCTGGCGGCGGCGGTGATCGCCGCGCGGCCGTTGCAGGACTGGGCCTTCGGCGCCGATCAGGCGCAGCAGGCGGCTCAGCCGCACCTGACTTTTACCCGCATCAACAACGTCGAGCAGTTAGATCTGGCGCTGCAGCAGGCGCGGGGCAAGCCGGTGATGCTGGACCTGTACGCCGACTGGTGCGTGGCCTGTAAAGAGTTTGAGAAATACACCTTCAGCGATGCGGCGGTGCAGGCGAGCCTGGCCAACGCGGTGCTGCTGCAGGCGGACGTCACCGCCAACGGTGCGGAACAGGCGGCGCTGCTGAAGCATCTGCAGGTGCTGGGATTGCCGACGATCCTGTTCTTCGATCCGGCGGGCCAGGAGCTGACGGCCCAGCGGGTCACCGGTTTTATGAAGGCGGAAGCCTTCAACGCGCATTTGCAGAAAGTGATGTGATATACCCTATAGCTTTCGAGTTGCAGCTAGGCGGCA
>NZ_KV792465.1:6736-15395 GCF_001808215.1 Serratia sp. HMSC15F11 | reverse complement strand
AGAAATGACCTGCTTATTCGCACCTTCCCTAGAGTTTGTCTTGCGCCAAATAAATATCTACCCGCTAGGGTTAATCAGCACGTTGCCATTATCAGGCCTGATGCGAATGTCTTTGACTCTAGATTCCTTAGATATTATTTATCGTCGCCTGCACAACAGAATATCCTACTTACTATTGCTAGTGCGGGCGCAACACGTAATGCTCTAACGAAAGGAAATATTGAAGAATTAAAAGTTGTTAAGCCGATGCTTTCCGTACAGAAATGGATAGCTGACCAGCTTGAATCGCTTGATAGGAAAATTGAGGTAAACCGTCAAATCAACCAAATCCTTGAACAAATGGCACAAGCCCTGTTCAAAAGCTGGTTTGTCGATTTTGAACCGGTAAAAGCCAAAATCGCGGTATTGGAATCGGGTGGTTCGCAGGAAGAGGCGATGCTTGCTGCCATGACGGCGATTTCCGGGAAAGATGCTGATGCGCTGGCGGTTTTTGAACGTGAACACCCTGAACAATATGCCGAGTTAAAATCCACGGCAGAGCTGTTTCCGTCTGTTATGCTGGAGAGTGAGTTAGGGGGGATTCCGGAAGGGTGGGAATTCCAACCTTTTGGAGAGCTTTTATCTCATACAATCGGGGGAGACTGGGGTAAAGATGAATCTGATGATAAGCATAAAATGCCAGTGCGTATTATTCGAGGAACAGATATTCCTAATATAAAGTCTTGCCAAGATAGCAATGTTCCTTTTCGTTATGTAGAAGAGAAAAAATTAAAAACACGTAGTCTAAATGCTGGTGATATTGTTATTGAAGTATCAGGAGGTAGCCCGACTCAACCCACAGGCCGTTCTATCTATGTTACTGATGAGATTCTTAAGCGACTATCACTACCTGTGGAGCCTGCAAGTTTTTGCCGACTTTTCCGTCCAAAGAGTAAGGAATTAGGCATGGTTTTGGGCCTTCACCTTGAGAAGATTTATCAAGACGGGGAAACATGGTTATATCAAAATCAAAGTACTGGGATTAGTAATTTTCAGACAAAAGTGTTTTTAGAAAATGAGATGGTTGCTGTTGCGCCATCCGAAATTTTAAAGTTGTTTTACAAAGCAATGCTGCCTTTTGTTAAATTAATGCACTCTTCTGAGAATATAAAGTTAACCCAACTCCGCGACACCCTTCTCCCCAAACTCCTCTCCGGTGAAATCACCCTACCGGAAGCCGAGCAGGCGGTAAGCGAGGCGGAAAATGTATAAAGTCGATACGCAGACCAACAGCCTGCACTCTCTGCAAGAAGTTTCGTTCAGCAGCCTCGGCTATCGCGAACGTGATCATCTCCAGGAGTGGCTGGCGAAAAATCCGCAGGCGTTAACCCGTGAAAGCAACGACGAGCTGCTGATTATCCAGAAAGAGTTTGCAGGTTTCGACGATACCAAAGAGAGGCTCGACCTGCTGGCTCTTGATAAAAAAGGCAATCTGGTGATCATCGAGAACAAGCTTGATGATTCTGGGCGCGACGTGGTGTGGCAGGCACTGAAATATGCCGGATACTGCGCTAATCTGCGTCAGGAAAGCGTGGTTGAAATCTTTCAGATGTATCTTGATCTTTATGATCCGAATGAAAAACGTCAAGCGGCAGATGTCATTGCGGAGTTTATGGGATGGGAAAGCCTGAAAGAAGGGGTGCTCAACCGTAAAGGTACCCAGCGCGTCATCATGGTAGCAGCCAATTTCCGCAAAGAGGTCACCAATACCGCACTGTGGTTGATGCAATTTGGTATTAGGGCGCAGTGCTTCAAGGTGACACCCTACCGTTTCGGCGATGATGTTTTTGTCGATATTCGCCAGGTGATCCCAACGCCGGAAGCAGAATCGTACATGATCGGCATGGCACAAAAAGAGGCGGAAGAACAATCTACTTCCAGCAGCAGTGAGCTGCAACAGCGACATTATCTGCGCCGCGAATTCTGGACGATGACACTGGAAAAATTCCGTACCAGCCCATGCTCATTGTTTAACAACAGAGCACCATCCACCGACCACTGGCTTGCAGCTGGCTCCGGGTTAAGTGGAGTACCTTTTGAACTAATTTTTTCGCAAAAAGATGCTCGTGTGCAGCTTAATATTTCCCGCGGAGATGCGCTTGAAAACACCTGGCTTTTTGAACGTCTGAAGGAACGCAAAACGCATATTGAATCGCTATTTGGTGAACCACTCGACTGGCGACTGCTACCAGAGAGGAAAAGCTGTCAGATTGTCTGCTCAAAAATATTTGATGGCGGGAATAAAGCACTCTGGCCCACCATTATTGACTGGATGACGGATGGCATGAACCGCCTAGAAAAAGCGATCCGCCCGAGCTTATTAGAACTGGCGATTGAGCTTAAGCAAACAGGGTTAATTACCGAGGGAGAGGAAGAGTAATGCTGAGTGAAGACGATTTAGAACAGCAAAGCCTGCAGTGGTTTGCTGAACTGGGTTGGGAGGTGTTACATGGCCCGGATATCGCGCCCGACGGTGATAATCCGCTGCGTGCTTCGTTCCACGATGTGTTTTTGCGCCCGTTATTGCTGGAACAGCTGCAAAAAATTAATCCGCATCTCCCGGTTGCCGTTCTGGATGAGGTGATATTGCGTATCGCCCATGCACAAAACCCAGACCTAATCGTCAGTAACAAAGCCTTCCATCACCTGCTGCTCGACGGCGTGCCGGTACAGTACAAGCAGGACGATAACGTTATCCACGATAAAGCACTGTTGATGGATTTTTACCACCCGAACCATAACCGTTTTACGGTGGTCAATCAGGTAGCCATCCAGGGAACGAAGCAGGTGCGTCGCCCGGATGTCATCTGCTATATCAACGGGTTGCCGGTGGCAGTGATTGAACTGAAAAGCCCAATCGATGCCAATGCCGATATCTGGGCTGCATTCAATCAGCTACAGACCTATAAAAACGAACTCAGCGATTTGTTTATCTGCAACGAAGCGCTGGTAGTCAGCGACGGCTATAACGCCCGCATTGGTTCCCTTACCGCGAACGAAGAGCGTTTTCTTCCGTGGAAAACACTGTCTAACGAAGACGACAAGCCGCTGTTTGAGTGGCAACTTGAAACGGTAGTTAAAGGATTCTTTAACCGTGAATTGCTGCTCGACTATATTCGCTACTTCATCCTGTTTGAAAACGACGGCAAACGACTGATTAAAAAGATTGCCGCTTATCATCAATTCCACGCAGTGCGAGAAGCAGTGGCAGCAACAATTGTGGCCTCTACCAGTAAACATTTGCCGCTACGCAGCAACATCACGCCAGGTAGTAAAAAAGCAGGCGTAGTTTGGCATACTCAAGGTTCTGGTAAGAGTATTTCAATGTGCTGCTACGCCGGGAAGCTGCTGCAACAAGCAGAAATGAACAACCCGACCATCGTGGTAGTGACCGACCGTAACGATCTCGACGGACAACTTTATGCCACGTTCTGCCAGGCGCAAGATTTGCTTAAGCAGGAACCGTTGCAGGCGAACGACCGCGACCAGCTCCGCGAGATGCTCAATGCCCGTGAATCAGGCGGAATTATTTTTACCACCGTACAAAAATTTGCACCGCTGGAAGGCGAACAAACTCACCCAGCGCTTAATCTACGCAGCAATATCGTCGTCATTTCCGATGAGGCGCACCGCAGTCAATATGGCCTTAACGCCACGCTGGATCGCGAAACAGGCGCTTATAAGTACGGTTACGCCAAACATATGCGCGATGCTTTACCCAATGCATCATTTATGGGCTTTACCGGAACACCTGTATCTTCCGAAGATAAAGATACGCGCGCTGTATTTGGTGATTACGTCTCTATCTACGATATTCAGGATGCAGTGGAAGACGGTGCAACCGTGCCTATCTACTATGAATCACGTCTGGCAAAACTCGACCTCAACCACGAAGAGCTGGAAACGCTCTCTGAGCAAGTTGATGAGCTGGTCGAAGACGAAGAGACCGATCAGAAAGAGAAAACTAAAGGCGACTGGAGCCGCCTGGAAAAACTTGTAGGTTCTGAACCGCGTATCAATCAGGTGGCTGCCGATCTAGTTCAGCATTTTGAGGCCCGTAATGCCACAATGAATGGCAAAGCGATGATTGTTGCCATGAGCCGTGAAATCTGCGTGAAACTGTATAATTCATTGGTCACCTTACGTCCGGAATGGCACAGCGATGATGTTGAGAAGGGTGAAATCAAAATCATCATGACCGGCTCAGCCTCCGATAATAAATTCCTGCAGCCGCACATCTACAATAAGCAGACCAAAAAACGCCTTGAAGCGCGCTTTAAAGATCTCAACGATCCGCTAAAACTGGTGATTGTGCGCGATATGTGGCTTACCGGGTTTGATGCCCCCTGCTGCCATACCATGTATATCGACAAGCCAATGCGCGGACATAACCTAATGCAGGCCATTGCACGCGTTAACCGAGTCTTTAAAGACAAACCTGGCGGGTTGGTGGTCGATTACATCGGGATTGCTAACGAGCTGAAGCAAGCTTTGAAAACCTATACCGATTCAAAAGGTAAGGGGCAGACCACCATCGATGCTCATGAAGCTTTCGCTATTCTGCTTGAAAAGCTGGATGTGATTCACGGCATGTTTGCCAAAACACCAACCGCTGCCGGGTTTGATTACACTGGTTTTGAAGAAGTACCCCAACGGTTTTTACTCAAAGCTGCAGATTACGTGCTGGGCCTCGATGATGGTAAAAAACGCTTTTTTGATGTCGTTCTGGCAATGAACAAAGCCTGGTCACTGTGCAGTACGCTGGATGAAGCCAAACCATTGCAAAAAGAGATAGCGTTTCTGTCAACGGTGAAAGTGGCGATTATCAAGCTGACGACAACCGACAAGAAATTCAGCCAGTCAGAGAAAAACACGCTGCTCGGTAAAATCCTTGATAACGCTATTATTGCGACCGGGGTGGATGATGTGTTTGCACTGGCGGGGTTGGGAAAACCCAATATCGGCTTACTTTCAGAAGAGTTTTTAGAAGAAGTGCGTGAAATGCCTCAGCGTAATCTGGCCGTTGAATTGCTAGAGAAGTTGTTGAACGACGGTATTCATGCTCGCACAAAAAATAACGTAGTACAGGAGAAAAAGTATTCAGATCGCCTTAGGGCCGTATTGCTTAAGTACAATAACCGCGCAATAGAAACTGCACAGGTAATTGAAGAGCTTATACAGATGGCTAAAGAGTTCCAAGAAGCCATGGCGCGCGACGATGCTCTAGGTCTCAATCCGGATGAGATCGCGTTCTACGATGCATTAGCAGAAAACGAAAGTGCTGTGCGTGAACTAGGTGACGAAACGCTCAAAAAACTGGCAATTGAAGTTACCTTGAAACTGAGGCAGTCTACTACGGTAGACTGGCAAGTACGAGAAAGTGTGCGTGCCAGACTGCGTATTTTAGTAAGACAGACACTACGTAAATATAAATATCCTCCGGATAAAACCGCAGGCGCCGTTGAGCTTATTTTGAAACAAGCCGAGGTTGTTTCGAATAATTGGACCAGCTAATAAATATAAAGGGATGGCACCTCACCTTCCATCTCTAATAATTTAGGCTTGCGAGGATAACATCTAATGAATCGTTCAACAAAACAGTTGAAACTCTTGGACTCACTTAGATTACATGAAAAAAACAATCATAAGTTCTCTATAAAAGATCTTGTTAACTCTACCGGCTATAATGAAAATAGCATCAGAAAATATATTAATGAAAAGTTAAACGGCGTTTACTTACACCCAATCAATGAAAAAGAATGGCGATGTGATGGGCTATTAAAATTATCAAATGATGATTTTATAAGAATGATGTCTCAATCGTTGAAAGCAAAAACCGTCACACCTGAGTTGAAGATATATAAAGGACTATTAAAGCGCAGTTTAGATGCTTTCATCCTTTCACTTGAAGTATATAACAGGCCAAGCTTAGATAACCGTGTTGAAGCATTTTGCATTCTTTCAATAAATGCGTGGGAATTATTGCTTAAGGCTGAATTAATTAAAGCGCTAAGTTTGGATACTGTATTCAAGCCTAGCGGCCATTCGATTAGTATAAGTGATGCACTAAATAAAAGATTACAACAGAATGATCCCGTCAGGAAGAATCTAGAAACACTAGTTGAATTACGAGATAGCGCGATACACTTACTTATCCCTGAATTACAGCCCGAGTTGTCAAGACTCTTCCAAGCAAATGTACTGAACTATCAACAGCGATATTTAAATGAAACAGGTTCATCACCGTTATCAGGCCAAAGCATTGGAATGCTCAGCTTAGTTATTGATGGTCCACAGAGTGATATCTCTATTATTAAAGAAAACTATGGGAGTATGACAGCAGCAGTAGCTGAAGAGTTTCTGGGAAGATTCAATAAAAATGCAAGTGAATATGATTCTGTAGAATTCACAATACCAGTGGACTATAAGTTAACGCTAACAAAAAATACTAAAGAGAGTGATTTGTCATTAGGCATAGGTGAGAAAGGCCATAATGCCATTATTATTAGAGAGGTCAGAGATCCCGATATCACCCATCCTTATTATGAAGGGACAGCCATTGAAAGAATAAACAATCAGCAAAGTGAGTTCTCGATCACTCGATATTCATTCAGAGCTGTAATTAGTAAACACAAAGTTCAAAACAACAAGAAGTCCCCTATGCATTTTGAAATTGACAAGAGACATAGATACTCTGAAAAGTTCGTAATATGGTTTGTAGATAGTTTAAAACAGCCAGAATGGTTAGATGATGCAATCAGTTACTTGAAAAATAAGAAAGGGAAAAAGATAGCTAGTTAATCATCCTGATATAGCAGCTATGCATGCACCGTCGTAAGTAGCTGCTAACTTTTCATAGAAAAAATAATTTTAAACAGCTAGAAAAATCATTTTAATTAATCCTAGCAACACATATATTCCTATCACCTTCATGAATAGCACCATTTAGAAAGAAATAAAATTTATTATCAGTGCGATGATCTATTTCGCCATCACATTAAAACCTAATACGGCTCCAACATAACCTCTTCACCTCGCTTCCACACAATAAACCCGGCCTCATAAGGATGCAAAGGCGTACTAACAATAACACTGTACCCTTCTCCGGGAATAAAATCATACTCACCGATGCCGGGCACGCACTTCCCAGGTTCCAATGCAACAGGCGTGTTTGCATATGACTTTTCATAGACATAATTATCATTGCCATACTTCCATATAGCTACCCTGAGAATGGACTCCTCTCTTTCCATGTCATTCTTATCGACAAAAACGCAGATCTTGCTACCGACAGTCGTTGCTTTTGCCGGGCGTAAATTGACTTTATCCCCCATAGGGCAACCAGAGATAAAAAGAGGAATAAAGAGTAAGAGGAATTTTTTCATAGTGGCAGCCCTGCGCTTCTGATTATGGGTTGAAATTTTGACAATGTACTTCTGTCTACTATCCCTGAGTAATTCCTACCGTATAAACCGATAAAATCGTTAACGCCAAACTTCTTGAGATAGAAATAGTCTGCAATTATAGATGCTTGCTGCTCCATACTATACTCACGCAACAACAACCGATCGAGCCGATATTGATAGCTCACCGCCCAACTGAGAAGCCCACGTGTACGCACCCACATGCCTCTTTGATGCTGCCAGACATGTGCCATCTCGTGGATAAACAGGTGTTGTGCCAAATGATGCACCGTAAAATCAGGTCGGTATAAAGCCCTACGAAAGTACAACTCCCCATTCGGGCTCATCGCCGTGTACTGATTCTGCAATCCAAACGGCAGGTAGCTGTCGCAGTGAACCAACACGCTCTGATAGAAAATGGTGCTGCCAAACACCGAGCGTGCCAGATTGACTTCGCCCGGCGTTAACGCCCGCGTGATCCCTTCCTGTTGTGGCTCCATCCTGGAACTCCTTGATCCGAAAGGGTTCAATGAAACGCCATTTTAGCCTTTAAGGTCAATCAGATAGGCCTTAGGAAAGCATCAGGAAGATCCGGTTTTTACTGAAATGGGAAATACGTCAATACAGAGTAAAGTGGGTAGGTAATTGCGGCAGGCAGATTACAGACACAAAAAAACCACCTTTCGGTGGCTTCTTGTTCGCGCGGTACTTAATGGTGCGAAGGCCGGACTCAAATCATCAATCAACTTACTGAAAAATATAATTTTATTAAAAACAAATCAAGATTATGCCCCCTTTTGTGCCCCCAGTATAAATTTCGTGAAACGCGAAGATTAGACTATTGCTCTGACAACAGCATAAAATTCAACCATACAAAGAGCTCGGTTAGGTTCCGTGTCACGAACCCAAACCAAAAATTATTGTTACGCATAAATTTACTGTCGCTATTTTCTGATCGCAGCTTTTATTTCTTGGACTCACAGCCACAAAAAAAAGATTTATAGAAAAACTGTTCACCCTATACACATTTTAAATTTATCCTTTTATTTCAATGCATTGATTGGTGTATAGCTACCTTCTCGGTGTACACCCCTGTTCACCTACAGGGTGAACAGCCTGAACCGTAGGCACAAAAAAACCGGCCTGAGCCGGTTTGGGGAGCGCTTGTCGTTATGATATTAGCCATCAGCGGCCGATAGGATGCCCTGGTGTTGCTG
>NZ_KV792465.1:1036-6716 GCF_001808215.1 Serratia sp. HMSC15F11 | reverse complement strand
CAGCGGCCGATAGGATGCCCTGGTGTTGCTGCGTGTATTAAGGTCCCTGCCACTATAGGCGGCGTAGCGATTGAGCGTCCAATGGGTTCGGCAGATCAATCATGGCCTATTGATCGGCCTGGCCGATCGATGTGTAATTGCATCTGACTTGACTACCCGTTTGCAAATTACTTAACCATCACCAACAAGATCTGACCGTACACATTCGATGGTGAAAGAGGTTCGTCTGTATCTTTGCAGTCTGCCAGGAGCGGAAGTTAACCGTTTTAGAAATCATGCCAATTAGCATAAAATCTCTCAACTGATGGGACCTGGGGCAGCAGAAATAAATGACTACAAGGCAGTATGCGCAAAAATCAATCTTCGATCTGGAGGCAATTTTCGAGCGGTCACGCAACAACGCTAGTGAACTTGAAGTGCTGTTGAACGAGCTGACCTTCCGCAACACTGCCAAGGCCCGAACGTTGACGACTAAAATCGAGCAAGCCCGAACTGCACTTAGCGGTCGCTGCGTGGTCTCAATGTCGGGTTCCAGTCCATCAGCGCGTCATCCTGGCTCGGCGTCCACGCAATCCTCCCAAGTTTCGTCCCGGGATGCGCCAGCAACGGTAGTGCAACAGCGACCAAAGGCTAATCCAGCTCCTATCGTGCAACAGCAATTCGGCGAAGACCAGATCGAGCTAGGTCCACTCCCCTCTTTCTCTCCAACAGGTAAGTCGAATGATGCGCGCGCGATACTGGCAGCATGGACAGCCCTCGAAGCACTATCGCCTCAAGGTTATAAACGCCCAGAGGATATGGCAACCGGCAACCGCTCCAGGGTTGCTCTATTGGAGCGAGGTGTTCCATGGGGACCAAATGCCCGCAGCAAGCCCAGCTATAAGCTTTATTTCGAGGTCATCCTTGGCGCCATCGTTCTCGACAAGGCGACGGACGAGCTGCTCAAGGTTTTTGGCGAGGATGAGGAGCGTTCACGCCCGGACGGTAAGAAAGCGGCCATCGGCTCGATCCTGATCGACAAAGAAGGCTATGTGCTTGAGGACAAAGGCGTTGCCGTTTCCAGTTTTGCCTGGGCACTCAAGCCGGCTCTCGATCTGAAGCTTGGGAGCTTACGGAATTGGCCGAATGTTGAGGCGCGCATTATCGAGCATGTGGATCGAATAGTTCGCCGCCACAACGAGGATGGAGAAGCCATACCGATCGATTTGGATGTCGTTCTTAACGCTTATAAATGGCTTGTGTCTCAGTTCGGTGTACCCGAGCATTTGGTTGAGCCACCCACATTCGCGATTAAGGTGTTTCATCATTTCAAAGCCAAGACGCCGCCTGAACCTTCGTTACTGAATTCTTTCTATCTTGAAGATCTCGGTGAAGCAACAAAATTGCTCGAGACGGGCAACGCCGGAACCGGTTTGCGCCGCTACATGGGAATTGGCAGGCCTGACCAGAAAATCGACGTGCTATCGCCCATTTCCGCAGTTGAGCCGTTCGTCGCACCGTCGCTCATGCCGCAGGCTCGTTGGCCTTCGAAAGGCGGCCATCCATTGGTACTGCTTCAACAGGCTGCCGTGAATGCGGCGCGTGCTGAGCTGAATGATGCTCCAGGTATCATCGGTGTCAATGGGCCACCGGGTACTGGAAAGACCACTCTTCTGCGAGATATTGTCGTTGGGTGCATTCTTGATCGTGCCACGGCGATGTGCGGCTTCAATAAACCGCAGGATGCCTTTTCCACAACAGGCGAGAAGCTGGCATTCGGTTCCAATGCATTCCTGCACTTCTACAAGTTACATGCATCCTTGAGGGGCCATGAGATCGTCGTAGCCTCCTCCAATAACAAAGCGGTCGAAAACGTCAGTAAAGAGCTTCCTCTCAAGGAAGCCAATGGTCGCCATGAACAGATCGCCTACTTCCGGTCCATCAGCGACCTGATTGCGAATCCCAAACGCGCCGGCTATTTCGAAGCCGAGGCCGAGGGGGACATCCCCTCCGACCCTGTCGAAACCTGGGGATTGATCGCCGCGGCTCTCGGCAAGAGCAGCAACCGAGGCGCGTTCAAGCAAAGTTTCTGGTGGAATGAAGACGGTGGTTTCCTTACCTACCTGAAAGCAGCTCGCGGCTTAAACGTCTTGCGTGAGATCAAGGACGAACAAACTGGCGAAATCATCGATCGCGTGATGCCCAGCGTGGTCGTCAATGAGCGGCCCAGCACCAACGAAGTGGACGCTTTAGCGGCCTGGCGGAAAGCGCGAACCGTTTTCCTTAAACTCAAGGAGACGGTAGACGCTGAAATCGCCAGCATCGAAGAAATGCGACGGGATATCCAGGCGCTCAAGGGAGCGACCACAGAACTTCAAAGTGTGGAACAGCGTCGTCCGAGTCTGAATGAAGCCGTCGAAGAGGCACACCAGACTGCTGAATCCTGCCAACGGGAGCATGAGAAGGCAAAATCGCAGATCGAGCAGGATAAGATCATGCTCGACAGCCATCTTGCTGGCCGTCCAGGTTTCTTCTCCCGTTTGTTCGCGACTGCGGCCTGGAAGTCGTGGAGATCGACACTGAAGCAGCTCTCGGCGACCTTACAGCAATCAGTCTTACGGGCGCAGGAGACAGACGGTGCCCTGGAGCTTGCCAGGACTGAGTGGAGCAATACTGAGGCCCAGTTACAGCAACTCGACCAGGAAATTTCCAGCAAATGTCAGGCTGTCTCGAAATTGCAGGCAACCGAGGCAGAGGCACGAAACCGCATGGGAGACAGGATCGTTGATGAGAGATTCTTCGAGCGCGAGCACGAAGCTATCCACCTGACTGCGCCATGGCTTCCCGATGAGGTTCATCGTCTGCGGGAGGATCTTTTCGCCGCTGCCCTGACTGTGCATAAAACGTTCATCGATGCTTCGGCCAGCCGCTTGCAACACAATCTTGGGCTATTGATGTCGGGCATGGTGGCTGGTGCCTTCCAGTCTTCCGCTCACCGTGAACTTCTCCCTGATCTTTGGTCGAGCCTTTTCATGGTGGTGCCGACTGTGTCCACAACGTTTGCCTCTGTACGGACGATGTTCGGAGATCTGCCACCAGAGAGTATTGGCTGGCTTCTGGTGGATGAAGCGGGCCAGGCCGTTCCTCAGGCAGCAGTTGGAGCTATCATGCGGGCAAAGCGCTCCATCGTGGTAGGCGACCCGTTGCAAATCCCACCTGTGGTAGCGCTACCCGAGAAGCTGAACGCCGAAATCTGCAAGTTCTTCAACATTGACCAGATCGAATGGTCTGCCCCCGCAGCATCTACGCAGACCCTTGCTGATCAGGCATCACGCTTCAAATCCACCTTCGTCATGGATGTAGGTGATCGAGAAGTCGGGCTGCCACTCCTCGTTCACAGGCGTTGCCAGAACCCAATGTTCGATGTTTCTAACTCCATCGCCTATGCCGGGCAGATGGTCCATGCTGTCGGGCCTAAAAAACCCGGATATATCGGCTCGGCTTTGGGGAGATCTCACTGGGTGGATATCAATGGCGATGCTGAGACTAAGTGGTGCCCCGACGAGGGCGAAGCGGTTGTACGAATGCTCAAAGAGCTGGCAGCATCAGGCATTACAAATCCGGACGTATTTATCATCACACCATTCAAGATCGTAGAGCAGAACATGCGTCGGCGTCTCGACAGTGAAACTGATCTGCTGCGGGCGTTCGGCGTAAAGTTGGATGAGTGGTGCCGTGATCGTGTAGGCACGATCCACACGTTCCAGGGCCGAGAGGCGGACACGGTCATCCTGCTGCTGGGTGCGCCGAAAGCTAGCCAGCAAAGGGCTCGTCAGTGGGCTGCGAGCCCACCAAATATAATCAATGTAGCCGTCTCGCGCGCCAAGCAAAACCTGTATGTGGTCGGTTCGGCTGCTGCATGGGCAGGGGCGGGAACTAGTCTGCAGGTCCTGCATCGGCAATTGACGCAATCAGCCTGACAATCTCCGTGTGGCCCTCATTGCTGAGGGCGCATCGCTAATAATTTACAACCTACTTCAGTGTCGGACCGGTTGCTACATCTCAAAAACTGACATTGCTCACATAATAGTCTAGTAGTCATTACCCACCGCCCATCCTAGCTTGATAATTCTCACAGCACCCGTTTTATCCACACTGAGGAATAACCTCTAACAAGGCTAAGGAGTACGATTATGGGGCTTAAACCTGGTCCAAAACCAATTGCAAAATCAACAGGAAATTCCGATCAACGCAGACGTGATAATAAGGATACACCCGGCAATACCCCAGGACTGAAACCAAGCAAATCAACTGGGAAGTAATCGTTCAGGGTATACTCTTATCTCGTCAAATCTGTCAGATTTAGCCCGTTTAGTGCCAAAAGTAGTCATTCGAACATAGGTCTTCTGCGCTCTCTAAAGATTGAAATCAAAAAATTTTAGGAGAATAGTCCATAAATGAGAATTTATAACATTGGATATATGAACTGAAATCTGTAAGTCAGCAGGGTTGAATCAGCTCTTGGGTTTTTGCTAAAATATCCCGACCACCTTTTTAATTACATTAACTAACAAAAGGTCAATATGTATGAGCTATAATAACCACATTAATTTAACAGATGAATTATTGGATACACCTATTTATAGAATTATGCCAGTACACCGTTTTCTTCAATTGCTTGAAGAAAAAAAATTAACTTTGTTAAGACCAAGAAAATGGGATGACCCTTTTGAGAACGCTTTATTAAATTGTGTAATTGAAACTTCTGATGGTCACACAGGAACAATTGCCGCAAGAGATTCTGTTTATGGGCAATGCTGGACATTTCATAATGAAACCGATGCAATGTGGCGGATATATTCCCATGATAAAAATGGCGTAAGAGTTTCAACCACACCAAGAAAACTATTAGCCGCACTTCAAAAAGCAGAGCCGACTTACCATGAATTAAGGTGTTTTATAGGCAAGGTTTCTTATCTTTCGGAAGATACTCTTTCGGAAAAACTCTTGTCAATTGATTTGTTCAACACTAATGGTTCAGGCATCGCTGAATCGCTTTTATACAAGCGTGTGGAATTTGAACACGAAAACGAAGTCCGTTTAATATATTCTGGTGATGATAATAGCGTCGACAATGATATTTTCCAGTTTGAAATTAATCCAACCGAACTATTAGATACCGTGCTATTTGATCCAAGGATGGAAAAAAATTTAATGCAGGCATATACATTGGCAATTGAGGATAAAGGTTGTAAAGTCGAAATAAAAATATCTACTCTATACGATGCTCCTAAAAAACTAAAAATTAAATTGTAGTAGAATTTAAAAATAAAGAAGGAGGGCATTACTCTCCTTTTTCTATTCATAAAAATTTGTTTTCTAAACTTTACTGAAAAATAAATAATTTATGCTAGTATCATAACAGATTTTCACTCCAGGAGGGATAAATTTCAAGGGCGCTATGTCTCTGAGGTTATTAATGTCCGATATTTGGTCGCAGCAGACCTTCAACTCAGTCAGAAAGTCCGCCCTGTGCCAGGAGCGGACATTACCTAACACATTGGTAACCTTCACAGATTTACGCGTTCTACATAGTAAGCATCGTATCTGATGAGTGATCATGTTTTAAAATATCCAACTTGACCTGCCCCCCGTTGATTAACACACCGCGATGTTAGTAATGTCTTCATAAGCCACATGA
>NZ_KV792465.1:0-1016 GCF_001808215.1 Serratia sp. HMSC15F11 | reverse complement strand
GGGTGACAAATCTGCCGGGAGCAGATTTGAACACTGCCTACAGTGGCTCCGCAAGGGGTGAGGCCCATGGAGGGGCCGAATAACGGTGAGCAGCCAACAACGCTGCGGCTCGAAAGATGACGGGTATAATAAATAACACTGAGGATCTGAACTGAAGAGGAGGAAGCACAAGTGCAACGTGAACACGTCCTTGATACCGCGCTGGGCCTGTTGGAACAACAGGGCCTGGCGACCGCCACATTAGAGATGCTGGCGGAAAAACTCGACGTTCAGCCCGGCGATCTCAAACGGTTCTGGCCGGATCGCGAAGCGCTGCTGTACGACTGCCTGCGCTACCACGGCCAGCAGATCGACACCTGGCGCCGCCAGCTGCTGCTGGATGAGAACCTGAGCCCGCAGCAAAAGCTGCTGGCGCGCTATGACGTGCTGGCGGAATACGTGCAGCAAGACCGCTACCCCGGCTGCCTGTTTATCGCTGCCTGCAGCTTCTTCCCGGAAACGGATCACCCGATCCATCAGTTGGCGGAGCAGCAAAAGCTGACCTCGCTGGAGCTGACCCGCGAACTGCTGCGCGAAATGGACGCCGACGACGCCGACATGGTAGCGCAGCAAATGGAATTGATTCAGGAAGGCTGCCTGAGCAAACTGCTGGTAAAACGCCAGCTCCAGGACGTATCGGTCGCCAAACGGTTGGCGGAAGACATCTTGCAGGTGGCACAGTGCCGCCGCAACGGGGCGCTGAGCTGAGCAAACCGCGCTTGCGGCGCCGCCAACCCAAGGCGATAGCCGGAACAGGCGCATTTTTTGCGCCCTTTGCCTGAAAAGCCAGCAACCGGAGGCGTTTTAACGTCTTTCACGCATAAAGCCGTTGACGGCCATCGGCCAATACGGTTTAATGCTGCCCGTTGCCCGGATAGCTCAGTCGGTAGAGCAGGGGATTGAAAATCCCCGTGTCCTTGGTTCGATTCCGAGTCCGGGCACCATATTCAGAGAACCCAGCCTATGGCTGGGTTTTT
>NZ_KV792464.1:0-6233 GCF_001808215.1 Serratia sp. HMSC15F11 | reverse complement strand
TAAAACACTATCAATAAGTTGGAGTCATTACCCTTTTTTCAACTTCTGATGGATGCGAGTGATTGAACTCATACATTAATGTTTTCCCACGAAGTCTTTTTTCAGGTAAGCCTTCGCACATATCGGTAAATAGCTTGCCTGCTTTTATTTTTTCTGTCATCGACATGTTCATTTTTAACATTCCGTCCTGATAAGTTGGTCGGATAAGGCGCTCGCGCCGTATCCGACATTAATTTCTTAAGAGACTTCATTCACCTGGCGACGCAGCAGGGAAAGTGGGCCGGGGCCGCTAAGCGTGAACACGGAAATTAAGGTGAAGCCCAGCGCCACCAGACCCAGCACCAGGTAAGCGCCCTGGAAACCGATGCTTTCATACATATTGCCCGCCAGAATAGACATAAAAATCATCGCCAGTTGCTTAAAGAAGCAGAAACAGACCAGATAAATCGTCGCTGAAAAACGCACTTCAAACTGGCTGGTAATATATTTAAAGCTGCCCACCAGCAGGAACGGTACTTCAAACATATGCAGCGTTTTCAGAATAACCACTTCCAGTGCTGAGGTAGCGAACGATGAGCCAATAATACGTACTGACATAATAGTGCCAGCCAGCAGCAGGGCGTTTTTCCCACCGATGCGATTAATGATCAGTGGCGCAAAAAACATAATCGAGGCGTTAAGTAATTCGCCCATTGTCGTTACGTAGCCAAATACCCGCGTACCCTGTTCACCGGTAGCAAAGAACGAAGTAAAGAAATTAGCAAACTGTTGGTCAAAAACATCGTAGGTGCAGGAAACGCCAATAACATACAGTGACAAAAACCACAGTTTTGGCTGTCTGAACAGTTCCAGCGCCAGCTTAAGGCTAAATGCCGAATGGTTGGCACCTACCGCATTGGCAACCGTGGCAGAAGAGGGCGCATCCGTTTTGGCGAAAAAGAGTAAAACGGCGAGGAGGAGTGCACAGCCAGAACCCAGCCAGAAAACAAACTGATTATTGATGGTGAACATGATGCCGACAATCGAGGCACACAGCGCCCAGCCAACACAGCCAAACATCCGCGCGCGACCAAATTCGAAATTACTGCGACGGCTGACTTTCTCGATAAATGCCTCTACTGCTGGCGCACCGGCGTTAAAACAAAAGCCTAGATAAATACCACCAACAATCGATCCTACTAAAATGTTGTATTGTAACAGTGGCCCGAAGATAAAAATAAAGAACGGCGCAAACATCACTAACATGCCGGTAATAATCCACAGCAGGTATTTGCGCAGCCCGAGTTTGTCAGAAAGCAGACCAAACAGCGGTTGGAATAATAGCGAGAACAGAGAAATAGCGGCAAAAATAATACCCGTATCACTTTTGCTGATATGGTTGATGTCATGTAGCCAAATCGGGAAAAACGGGAAGTAGGCTCCCATGATAAAAAAGTAAAAGAAAAAGAATAAACCGAACATCCAAAAGTTTGTGTTTTTTAAATAGTACATAATGGATTTCCTTACGCGAAATACGGGCAGACATGGCCTGCCCGGTTATTATTATTTTTGACACCAGAGCAACTGGTAATGGTAGCTACCGGCGCTAAGCTGGAATTCCGCCGACACTGACGGGCTCCAGGAGTCGTCGCCACCAATCCCCATATGGAAACCGTCGATATTCAGCCATGTGCCTTCTTCCGCGTGCAGCAGATGGCGATGGCTGGTTTCCATCAGTTGCTGTTGACTGTAGCGGCTGATGTTGAACTGGAAGTCGCCGCGCCACTGGTGTGGGCCATAATTCAATTCGCGCGTCCCGCAGCGCAGACCGTTTTCGCTCGGGAAGACGTACGGGGTATACATGTCTGACAATGGCAGATCCCAGCGGTCAAAACAGGCCGCAGTAAGGCGGTCGGGATAGTTTTCTTGCGGCCCTAATCCGAGCCAGTTTACCCGCTCTGCTACCTGCGCCAGCTGGCAGGTCAGGCCAATCCGCGCCGGATGTGGCGTATTGCTCGCCACTTCAACATCAACGGTAATCGCCATTTGACCACTTCCATCAATCCGGTAGGTTTTCCGGCTGATAAATAAGGTTTTCCCCTGATGCTGCCACGCGTGGACCGTGGTAATCAGCACCGCGTCGGCAAGCGTATCTGCCGTGCACTGCAACAACGCTGCTTCGGCCTGGTAATGGCCCGCCGCCTTCCAGCGTTCGACCCAGGCGTTAGGGTCAATGCGGGTCGCTTCACTTACGCCGTCGTTATCCAGCGGTGCGCGGGTGAACTGATCGCGCAGCGGCGTCAGCAGTTGTTTTTTATCGCCAATCCACATCTGTGAAAGAAAGCCTGACTGGCGGTTAAATTGCCAACGCTTATTATCCAGCTCGATGCAAAAATCCGTTTCGCTGGTGGTCAGTTGCGGGATGGCGTGGGGCGCGGAGGGGAGTGTCACGCTGAGGTTTTCCGCCAGACGCCACTGCTGCCAGGCGCTGATGTGTCCGGCTGCTGACCATGTGGTCGCGTTCGGTTGCACTACGTGAACCGTTAGCCAGAGTTGTCCGGCGCTCTTCGGCTGCGGTAGTCCAGGCAGTTCAATCAACTGTTTACCTTGTGGAGCGACATCCAGAGGCACTTCACCGCTTGCCAGCGGCTTGCCATCCAGCGCCACCATCCAGTGCAGGAGCTCGTTATCGCTATGACGGAACAGGTATTCGCTGGTCACTTCGATGGTTCGCCCGGGTAAACTGAACTGGAAAAACTGCTGCTGGTGTTTTGCTTCCGTCAGCGCCGGATGCGGCGTGCGGTCGGCAAAGACCAGACCGTTCATGCAGAACTGGCGATCATTCGGCGTATCGCCAAAATCACCGCCGTAAGCCGACCACGGATTGCCATTTTCATCATATTTAATCAGCGACTGATCCACCCAGTCCCAGACGAAGCCGCCCTGTAAACGGGGGTACTGACGAAACGCCTGCCAGTATTTAGCGAAGCCGCCAAGACTGTTACCCATCGCGTGGGCGTATTCGCAAAGGATCAGCGGGCGCGTCTCTCCAGGCAACGAAAGCCATTTTTTGATGGACCATTTCGGCACAGCCGGGAAGGGCTGGTCTTCATCCACGCGCGCGTACATCGGGCAAATAATATCGGTTGCGAAGGTGTCGGCTCCGCCGCCTTCATACTGTACCGGGCGGGAAGGATCGACAGATTTGATCCAGCGATAGAGTGCGTCGTGATTAGCGCCGTGGCCTGATTCATTCCCCAGCGACCAGATGATCACACTCGGGTGATTACGATCGCGCTGCACCATTCGCGTTACGCGTTCGCTCATCGCGGGTAGCCAGCGCGGATCATCGGTCAGACGATTCATTGGCACCATGCCGTGGGTTTCAATGTTGGCTTCATCCACCACATACAGGCCGTAGTGGTCGCACAGCGTGTACCACAGCGGATGGTTCGGATAATGCGAACAGCGCACGGCGTTAAAGTTGTTCTGCTTCATCAGCAGGATATCCTGCACCATCGTCTGCTCATCCATGACCTGACCATGCAGAGGATGATGCTCGTGACGGTTAACGCCGCGAATCAGCAACAGCTTGCCGTTCAGCAGCAGCAGACCATTTTCAATCCGCACCTCGCGGAAACCGACATCGCAGGCTTCTGCTTCAATCAGCGTGCCGTCGGCGGTGTGCAGTTCAACCACCGCACGATAGAGATTCGGGATTTCGGCGCTCCACAGTTTCGGGTTTTCGACGTTCAGACGTAGGGTGACGTGATCGGCATAACCACCACGCTCATCGATAATTTCACCGCCGAAAGGCGCGGTGCCGCTGGCGACCTGCGTTTCACCCTGCCACAAAGAAACCGTCACCCGCAGCTCATCGCGCAGCTCGCCGTACATCTGAACGTCTGCCTCCAGTACAGCGCGGCTGAAATCATCATTAAAGTGAGTGGCTACATGGAAATCGCTGATTTGCGTGCTCGGTTTATGCAGCAACGAGACGTCACGGAAAATGCCGCTCATCCGCCACATATCCTGATCTTCCAGATAACTGCCGTCACTCCAGCGCAGCACCATCACCGCGAGGCGGTTTTCTCCGGCGCGTAAAAATGTGCTCAGGTCAAATTCAGACGGCAAACGGCTGTCCTGGCCGTAACCGACCCAGCGCCCGTTGCACCACAGATGAAACGCCGAGTTAACGCCATCAAAAATAATTCGCGTCTGGCCTTCCTGTAGCCAGCTTTCATCAACATTAAATGTGAGCGAGTAACAACCAGTCGGATTCTCCGTGGGAACAAATGGCGGATTGACCGTAATGGGATAGGTCACGTTGGTGTAGATGGGCGCGTCGTAACCGTGCATCTGCCAGTTTGAGGGGACGACGACAGTATCGGCGACAGGAAGATCGCACTCCAGCCAGCTTTCCGGAACCGCTTCTGGTGCCGGAAACCAGACAAATTGCCACTCACCATTCAGGCTGCGCAACTGTTGGGAAGGGAGATTGGTGCGGGCCTCTTCGCTATTACGCCAGCTGGCGAAAGGGGGATGTGCTGCAAGGCGATTAAGTTGGGTAACGCCAGGGTTTTCCCAGTCACGACGTTGTAATACGACGGCCAGTGAATCCGTAATCATAGTCATAGCTGTATCCTGTGTGAAATTGTTATCCGCTAACAATTTCACACAACATACGAGTCGGACGCATAAAGTGTAAAGCCTGGGGTGCCTAATGAGTGAGCTGACTCACATTAATTGCGTTGCGCTCACTGCCCGCTTTCCAGTCGGGAAACTTGTCGTGCCAGCTGCATTAATGAATCGGCCAACGCGCGGGGAGAGGCGGTTTGCGTCTTGGGCGCCAGGGTGGTTTTTCTTTTCACCAGAGAGACGGGCAAAAGCTGATTGCCCTTCACCGCCTGGCCCTGAGAGAGTTGCAGCAAGCGGTCCACGCTGGTTTGCCCCAGCAGGCGAAAATCCTGTTTGATGGTGGTTAACGGCGGGATATAACACGAGCTGTCTTCGGTATCGTCGTATCCCACTACCGAGATATCCGCACCAACGCGCAACCCGGACTCGGTAATGGCGCGCATTGCGCCCAGCGCCATCTGATCGTTGGCAACCAGCATCGCAGTGGGAACGATGCCCTCATTTAGCATTTGCATGGTTTGTTGAAAACCGGACATGGCACTCCAGTCGCCTTCCCGTTCCGCTATCGGCTGAATTTGATTGCGAGTGAGATATTTATGCCAGCCCGCCAGACGCAGACGCGCCGAGACAGAACTTAATGGGCCCGCTAACAGCGCGATTTGCGGGTGACCCAATGCGACCAGATGCTCCACGCCCAGTCGCGTACCGTCTTCATGGGAGAAAATAATACTGTTGATGGGAGTCTGGTCAGAGACATCAAGAAATAACGCCGGAACATTAGCGCAGGCAGCTTCCACAGCAATGGCATCCTGGTCATCCAGCGGATAGTTAATGATCAGCCCACTGACGCGTTGCGCGAGAAGATTGTGCACCGCCGCTTTACAGGCTTCGACGCCGCTTCGTTCTATCATCGACACCACCACGCTGGCACCCAGTTGATCGGCGCGAGATTTAATCGCCGCGACAATTTGCGACGGCGCGTGCAGGGCCAGACTGGAGGTGGCAACGCCAATCAGCAACGACTGTTTCCCCGCCAGTTGTTGTGCCACGCGGTTGGGAATGTAGTTCAGCTGCGCCATCGCCGCTTCCACCTTTTCCCGCGTTTTCGCAGAGACGTGGCTGGCCTGGTTCACCACGCGGGAAACGGTCTGATAAGAGACACCGGCATACTCTGCGACATCGTATAGCGTTACTGGTTTCACATTTACCACCCTGAATTGACTCTCTTCGGGTGCTATCATGCCATACCACGAAATGTTTTGCGCCATTCGGAGGGGGCACGCCGAAGTGAGATTCAAAATGCCGACGTCAGTTCACAGGTGGGTAATGATACCAACGTGTTGATTTCGTATTTTCACTGACACCAGGATCATCCTGATGTTACAAGGATTGAATGACTACAGATTAAAATAGTCATCAACAGGTTGACAGCATTACCGGAAGCAAAGCAGAAGATAGGTGATTATATTCATGGCTATTACAGCCGACTGAGGCCGCATTCGTACAATGGTGGTTTAACGCCAAATGAATCGGAGAAACGTTACTGGAATAGCTATAACTATGTGGCCAAAATGACTTGACCACGGCTTTGTTGAATAAATCAGATTTCGGGTAAG
>NZ_KV792463.1:0-40365 GCF_001808215.1 Serratia sp. HMSC15F11 | reverse complement strand
GCGCGGATGGCGTTGGCAAGCTCTTTACGAGAAGACATAACGAAACTCCAGTACGGTTACAGTTGAGCGACCAGCATGTCTTCCAGCTTCTGCTGGTCGACGGCGAACAGGCGAATGCCTTCGGCGAGTTTTTCCACCGCCATGGCGTCCTGATTGTGCAGCCAGCGGAACTCCGCTTCGGCCAGCGGGGCAGGTTGGTGGAAGCCCTCGGTAGACGGGGTCAGCTTACGCTCGACCGGCCGGTCGCTGTTTTTCAGCTGTTCCAAAAGGTTTGGTGCGATGGTCAGGCGATCGCAGCCGGCCAGCGCCAAAATCTGCTCAACCTTACGGAAGCTGGCGCCCATGATCAACGTTTGGTAACGATGACGCTTGTAGTACTCATAGATGGTACGCACCGACTTCACGCCCGGATCCTGATCGGCATCGTAGTCGGCGGCAGGCTGTTTGGCCTGGTACCAGTCATAGATGCGGCCGACGAACGGCGAGATCAGATACACGCCGGCTTCGGCGCAGGCGCGGGCCTGGGCGAAAGAGAACAGCAGCGTCAGGTTGGTGTTGATGCCTTCTTTTTCCAGCTCTTCGGCGGCTTTGATGCCTTCCCAGGTGGAAGCCAGTTTGATCAGGATGCGCGATTTGTCGATGCCCTGTTCCTGATACATGGCGATCAGCTTGCGCGCTTTGGCGACGCACATGCCGCGATCGAACGACAGGCGGGCGTCCACTTCGGTGGAGATGCGGCCCGGCACGCTTTTGAGGATCTCGACGCCGATATTGACCGCCAGCTTATCGCTGGCGTTGATCAGCTGGGTTTCCTTGCTGCCGCCCTGACGACGGGCGTAATCCAGCGCTTCGACGATCAGCGCTTTATACTGCGGCAGCGCGGCGGCTTTCAGGATCAGCGAAGGGTTGGTGGTGGCGTCCTGGGGTTCGAACTGGCGGATGGATTCGATATCGCCGCTGTCGGCGACCACCGTGGTCAGCTGCTTGAGTGCGTCTAATTGATTCATTAATAAGCTCCTTGACCAAGCTCAACGTAGGGAAATGAGAACCTTTTTCATCATAGGGGGAACACACTGCATCATCGGGTCGGGAATGAAAATGCGCTTTTTCTGATTGTTGCGATGGATAATAACAATGAATGCCGAATAAACCCAGGCGGGGCGCGGCTTGCAGCGGGGGGAGGTGAAGGGGGCGGTAAAGTGAGAGGCAAAAATAAGGGTTCAGCGCCAGGCTGAACCCTCAACGATCTCCTCATTTGGCCGATTATTTGCTCAGGTTGACATCGATTGCCTGGTAGAAGGCGTTGGCGGTGTCGGCTATATCCCACACGGCAAGGATCACGTGCGAACCGCTGCGGTCTGCCGGTATATTGCACTGGTGGGTCACCTGTGCGGCAGGGATGGCGCCGCCGTCGTTGAACTGGCAGAACGGCGTCAGGTCAAAGGAGGCGCGGGTCAGCGGCTGGGAAGCGTCCCAGTTCGGCTTGGTGATGAAATAGCGCCAGCTGGTGGTGCTGTGACGCGCGGTCAGCTTCCAGGTAAAGGAATTCGGGCCGGTTTTCAGGTTGAGCTTGTTCCAGCGCGTCGGCGTTTGCTGATCCAGTTCGAAGAAGGTGGACTTGTTGGCGCTGGCGATATGGCCGTCAGCCGGGCCGGCCTGCGGGAAGCCTTTCAGGCCTTCGACGCTCTGCGGTTCGTATTGCACGCTGCCGCACTGGGTGTTGAGCTGCAGTTTGCACTGGTAGGCGCGGCTGGCCGGCGATTCGACGTAACCGTGAGCATTCGCCTGTTGCGAAACGCCGAACATGGCCGCGCTCAGCAGGCCCAGAGAGAGCAGGGTACGGGAAGTTTTGTTCATAAGTCACTCCTGACTGAAATTATGTTGTAAGTTGAGCGTATTTCACCGACAAAATGAGAGACTAATAACGCAATTAGAAATAACCCTTCTTGTCGGCTTGTTTTATTTTTATCATTCTGGTCGTGCGATAGAGCGGAATGTTTTAACGGCTATTAACGAAAATTATTATGATGACGATCTTTGCTCGTTAGGCTGAATTTATTTAACTGTCGCTGTGTAAAAGTAGGGCGCTATGATGAATTTTATATCAGGTCGTGATGAATAGTATTTAAGATAGCGCTCTCATTTATGAAGTATATTGCTTGTTGCCTTGAGTACCCTTGTTCGATTTGATCGATTTTTGTGCGCCACCACCTTGGGAATTTAGTGTCATTTTTCTTATTTTATTTTAAAGAGGAATTTGTATGACTAGATTATCCCTGGACGCGATTAAAATAATCAGCACCATCAAGAGCACCGGCTCTTTCTCTATGGCGGCGGAGGCGCTGCATAAAACGCCTTCGGCGATCTCTTATCGGGTTTCCAATATTGAAAGCAAACTCTGCGTGAAACTTTTTCATCGCAATGGCCCCATGATTACCCTGACGGATGAAGGGGAATTTCTCCTGCAGGAGGGCAGCTGGATATTAAATGCGGTGCAGGATCTGGAAAGTCGGGTAAGAAACATCCCCAAGCTGGACAATAATATCCGCCTGGCGGTGGACACCTTCTTCCCGCTGGAGACCCTGACGCAGGATATCCGTGACTATATTCAGCATTGCCCGAACGCCAATATCTCGGTGCAGCGGGAAGCGCTGAACGGCACCTGGGATGCGCTGAAGAACAACCGGGCGGACCTGATCATCGCCATCGGCCAAATTCCCGACAGCGTACAGGCCAAAACCCTGATGCTCGGCAAGCTCAACTTCGTGCTGTGCGTGTCGCCTTCGCACCCGTTTGCGGCGCAGAGAAAGCCGGTGTGCAAGAAGCAGCGCTTGAACGACATCGTGGTGGTGATCGCCGACAGCAGCCATGAGCTGCCTAAACGCAATCACGGCACACTGCCTCTGCAGCGTCAGCTGGTGGTGTGCGACGTGGAAAGCAACCTGGCGCTGCTCAAACGCGGCATCGGCCACGCTTTTCTGCCGCCTGCGCTGATCGAAAAGGAATTGGCCAGCGGCGAACTGGTGACGGTGCCGGTGGAGATGCAAAAGGGCGACGAAATGATTTGGCTGGCGTGGCATCCGGCCAGCAAGGGCGCCGGGTTTAGCTGGTGGCATGAGCGGCTGACGCGCAAAAGCGATGTTTACAGCCTGATGGGCCGGGAAGTGGTGCGGGATGGCGGCTATCCTTGGTGCCACAACTGAAGGAATAGAGACGAAGGGACGCGAAAATCAAACGGTTAACTCAATGAAAACCCCGCAGCGTTCGGCTACGGGGTTTTTTTATGGCTTACGCCACGCGGCCTACTTTCAGCCAGGCGCTGTCGGAACCCGGCGCCGAGGTGATATAGCCCCACTTGGTCTGCCAGACGTAACCCTGATAGGACACCAGCGCGCCCTGCGCGTAAATAGTGCCCGGCACGTAGGCCGGCGCGGTCATGATCGGCAGGTTGCCGGGGCCGACGCCGGTGTAGCGCAGGCCGGTGCCCATATCCAGCTGGCTGTCGTCGTAGTCTGCGGCGTTGAAATAGCGATCCAGCGCGGCCAGCAGATCGCCGTTGCGGTTGTCTTGCCCCAGATGCCAGAACATCACGCCGCCCAGCTGCTGCTGCTTGATGTACTTCGCTTTGTATTTGAAGCTTTCGGCATCGTCATAGGTGACGAACAGCCCGTTCTGCGCATGATACAGGTAAGGGGTTTTGGTCTTGTCGTTCCACAACCGCTGATAGCCGTAGTTGCCCTGCAGCATCTGCTCCAGCTGGCGATAGGAGGCGATGCGCGGATCTTTGTCGCGCACGCACTCTTCGCAGCCCACCAACCAGTAGTCGGTGCTTGGATACGGATCTTCGCCCGGCGTGCTGTGGCTGCTGTACTGGCCGCCGTTGCTGCCGCTGACGCCTTTGAAGGCGCGGCCGTAGAAGGGGACGCCCATCACGATCTTGGCGCTCGGCACGCCTTCCATCATCAGGTGTTGCTGCACCGCGGCGTCGACCGTCAGGCTGAACGGGCTGGGGAAGGCGCGGGTCAGCTCTTCCCAGCTCCAGCCCAGATTGGCTTCGCGCAGCGCGTTGTAGAAGGTCGGCCCGGCCGCGTCACCGAACAGCGCCGCCTGGTGGTTGGTTACCTTCTCCCAGGGGCCGGCCAGATCGTAGGTCATCAGGTTGATGTAATCGAGTGGCGCGACGATCTGCGCCAGCTTGCTGTAATAGCGCGACAGGAAGAAAGCGCCGCCGGCGCCGGCGATGGTCAACTGGTACGGCAGCGCCTGGCGGCCGTCGGTGACGGTTTGCTGGTTCAGCAGGGTGCGGATCTCTTGCAGCGCGGCGATGAAACCATCCACTTCTGAGGCCTGCGGGTACTCCCAGTCGATGTCCACGCCGTCGAAGCCGTAATCCTTCATGATGCGCACGCAGGATTGGGCAAACTTGGTGCGCGACGCCGGGGTTTTCACCGCGTTGACGTAGTTGGCGTGCGACACGCCCAGATCGTTGGAGTAGTACCAGCCGCCGATGGAGAACATGATGCGCAGGCTGGGGTTGTGCGCTTTGAGCGCGGTCAGGCGATTGACCACATCACGCGCCTTGGCGTCGTTGGTGGCCGGATCCCAGGCGCATTCCAGATTGCTGTTGATATCCAGGAACGAGAAGTTGATGTGCGTCAGCTGTTTGGCTTTGGCCGGCGTGATGTTGGAAACCGGGAACGGCACGACGGACGTATCGGACTCGGTGTAATTATTGATTTGGTTAGTTGGAATAAAATAATACCCAATAACGGCTTTGCGTGTGGACATGATATTTCTCCAGAGTGGATGTTTTTATGATGGGGAACTATTTCCCGTAGCCATTAATGTTTATTTTTGGTGAAAATAAAAGTCGAAATAAATCACGATAACAATGAATTTTTGTTCACCGTCACCTGCATTGGCGTTTAGGTGTTGTGCCAGCGCTCAGCATGAATGAATTCGACCATAGGGTCTGTATTTATTCATTTGCTTTGTCATAGCATCCTTAACTAGATTCTGATTATCCGATGTCCCACCGGCCGTGATTGGCATTTAATTAAAAATAAAAAAGGAGATGAGCTATGTCCAGCATAGAGCCTGACGCTGTTGGCTTAATAGTCCAGCGAGTATGTGAATATCTTCAGCCGGTATTAAACGCCATTTTGGCCGGCGTAATGGCGCTATTGCACGGCGCCTACCGCAACGTGGGTATTCGGCGGCGTTTATTGAATGCGGCGATGTGCGCGTTATTGGCCTGGACGGTGCGCGATGCGCTGGCGCTGATGGGCCTGGAATTAAAGTGGGCGAATTTAGCCAGCGTGCTGATTGGCTTTATGGGGGCGGATTACATCAACGCCTTAATTAAGAAATTCATTGGCAAAAAAACGGGGTTTAAAAATGTTAAATGACATCGAAGATATTCGTTTTACCGCCCGCAGCGAAGAGAACCTGCGCGGCGTACACCCGGATCTGGTGCGCGTTATTCGTTTGGCGCTGCGTTATTCGCTGGTGCCGTTCTCCGTCAGTGAGGGGCTGCGCAGCATGGCGCGCCAGCGGGAAATGGTGCGCGCCGGCAGCAGCCAAACGTTGCGCAGCCGCCACCTGACCGGCCACGCGGTGGACGTGGTGGCGATGCCGGCGGGCGTGGTTTCCTGGGAGTGGGATTACTACGCGCAGATTGCGGTGGCGGTGCGGCGTGCGGCGCGTGAATGCGGGGTTAACGTCGAATGGGGCGGCGAGTGGAAAACCCTCAAGGATGGCCCGCATTTCCAGCTGGCGTTCCGGGATTACCCGGCATGAGCGACTGGCTGCAAAAACTGCTGCAGGGCGGGTTGTTGCTGCTGTTGCTGGCGGCCATCTGCCTCGGCGGCTACAGCTCGCTGCTGTCGCACCAGTTGGCGTCCGCGCGGCAACAGGCGGCAGAGCTGCAGAAAAGCCTGGCGCAGCAGGCCGGGCTGATCGCCACCCTGCAGACCCAGGATGTGCAAAACCGTGCGCTGATGGCGGCGCAGCAGCGGCAGGAACGGCAGCTGCGCCAACAACACGAGGCTTATCAGAGGAAATACCGTGAAGCGATTAAAAACGATCCCTGCGCCGCTCAGCCTCTGCCTGGCGCTGTGCTTGAGCTCTTGCGCCCGGCCGCCGGCGCCGCAGGCCGTGCCGCTGTTGCCCCCTGAGTCGGTATTCGCGCCCTGTGAGCAACCGCAGCTGCAAGGGGAGACCTGGGGCGATGCGGTAAGCTATACCCTGGCGTTACAAACCTCGTTACACATTTGCGCCGGCCAGGTGGAGACGCTCAACGCCTGGCGCACCACGCTGCCGCCACGCTGACGGCGGCGTTTCTGTGCGCGTCCCGCAGACCTTCTTTTTTTTACTTTTAAAACGGTCTTTCGGCCAAGGTTATGGCCCGCTTCAAAGTTTGTGATGTTTCTCTCACTATACTTCAAGGCTGCGCCCTGTCATTGTACTTGGGCGCCACGGCCCACGGCAGGGCGCAGCCTCAAAGCCTTACCTCAACATAAAAGCAAAAAACAAAGGAATCCATAATGGACGAACAGCTCAAACAGAGTGCCCTTGATTTCCATCAGTTTCCTGTCCCAGGGAAGATCCAGGTTTCCCCCACCAAACCGTTGGCGACCCAGCGCGATCTGGCGTTGGCCTATTCGCCGGGCGTCGCCGCGCCTTGCCTCGAGATCGCCGAAGATCCGTTGGCAGCCTACAAATACACCGCGCGCGGCAACCTGGTGGCGGTGATTTCCAACGGCACGGCGGTACTGGGTCTGGGCAATATCGGCGCGTTGGCCGGTAAGCCGGTGATGGAAGGCAAGGGCGTTTTGTTCAAGAAGTTTTCCGGTATTGATGTGTTTGATATCGAAGTGGATGAGCATAACCCTGACAAGTTAATCGACATTATCGCCGCGCTGGAACCGACCTTCGGCGGCATCAACCTGGAAGACATCAAGGCGCCGGAGTGTTTCTACATCGAACAGAAACTGCGCGAGCGCATGAAGATCCCGGTGTTCCACGATGACCAGCACGGCACGGCGATCATCACCACTGCGGCGGTGCTCAACGGCCTGCGCGTGGTGAAGAAGAATATCTCCGACGTACGCCTGGTGGTGTCCGGCGCCGGCGCGGCCTCCATCGCCTGCCTGAACCTGCTGGTGGCGCTGGGGCTGCGGCAACAGAACATCACCGTTTGCGACTCCAAGGGCGTCATCTATAAAGGCCGCGACGCCAATATGGAGCAGACCAAAGCCGCCTACGCCATCGAGGATAACGGCCAGCGCACGCTGGGCGACGCCATCCCGAATGCCGACATCTTCCTCGGCTGCTCCGGCCCGGGCGTCCTGACGCAGGATATGGTGAAAACCATGGCGCGCGATCCGCTGATCATGGCGCTGGCCAACCCGGAACCGGAAATTTTACCGCCGCTGGCCAAAGCGGTGCGCCCGGACGCCATCATCTGCACCGGCCGCTCCGACTACCCGAACCAGGTGAATAACGTCCTGTGCTTCCCGTTTATTTTCCGCGGCGCGCTGGACGTGGGCGCCACCACCATCAACGAAGAGATGAAGCTGGCCTGCGTGCATGCCATCGCCGATCTGGCGCTGGCGGAGCAGAGCGACGTGGTGGCTTCCGCCTATGACGACCAGGATCTCTCCTTCGGGCCGGAATACATCATTCCGAAACCGTTCGATCCGCGCCTGATTGTCAAGATCGCGCCGGCGGTGGCCAAGGCGGCGATGGAGTCCGGCGTGGCGACGCGCCCGATCGAAGACTTCAACGCCTACGTCGAGAAGCTGGCGGAGTTCGTCTACAAAACCAACCTGTTCATGAAGCCGATCTTCTCGCAGGCGCGCAAAGAGGTGAAGCGGGTGGTGCTGGCGGAAGGCGAGGAAGAGCGCGTGCTGCACGCCACGCAGGAGCTGGTGTCGCAGGGGCTGGCCTTCCCGATCCTGGTCGGCCGCCCGAGCGTGATCGAGATGCGCCTGAAAAAATTGGGTCTGCAGCTGACGCCGGGCAAGGATTTCGAAGTGGTGAACAACGAGTCGGATCCGCGCTTTAACGAATACTGGGGCGAGTACTACCAGATCATGAAGCGTCGCGGCGTCTCGCAGGAACAGGCGCGTCGTGCGGTGATCGGCAACCCGACGCTGATCGCCGCCATCATGCTGCACCGCGGCGAAGCGGATGCGATGATCTGCGGCACCATCGGCAGCTACCATGAGCATTACGACGTGGTGAAGAACGTGTTCGGCTTCCGTGAAGGCGCGCACGTCGCCGGCGCGATGAACGCGCTGCTGCTGCCGAGCGGCAACACCTTTATCGCCGACACCTACGTCAACGACGATCCGACGCCGGAGCAGCTGGCGGAGATCACCCTGATGGCGGCGGAAACCGTGCGCCGCTTCGGCATCGAGCCGAAGGTGGCGCTGCTGTCTCACTCCAGCTTCGGCTCTTCCGACTGCCCGGCGGCGCGCAAGATGCGCAAAACGCTGGAGCTGGTGAACGAGCTGGCGCCGGAGCTGGAGATCGACGGCGAAATGCACGGTGACGCCGCATTGGTGGAAAGCATCCGTCACGATCTGATGCCGGACAGCCCGCTGAAAGGCTCGGCCAACCTGCTGATCATGCCGAACATGGAAGCGGCGCGCATCAGCTACAACCTGCTGCGCGTCTCCTGCTCGGAAGGGGTGACCGTCGGGCCGGTGCTGATGGGGGTCGCCAAGCCGGTGCACATCCTGACGCCGATCGCCTCGGTGCGCCGCATCGTCAACATGGTGGCGCTGGCGGTAGTGGAAGCCCAGACCGAACCGCTGTAAGCCCAGGTTGAGTGACTGGCCCCCTGCGCCGCTGGCGTCGGGGGCTTTTTTATTTCCAGTAGACGTGGTACAAATAATCGTCAAATATGTACATGTACAGGTAAAGAAAATGACTACGATTAGCTACACGGCGGCGAGAAACAATTTGGCCGAGGTGCTTTTGGAAGCGCAAAAACAGCCGGTGGAAGTGACGCGCCGCGGACACGATGAGGTTTACATCATCAGTAAGGCCGACTATGAGGTTTTGGTCAAAGCCAAAGTGAAAGCGCGCATTCAGGCTAAACACGCGGATACGATTAAGGCGCTGGCGAATAGATGATCTTTTTGACCGCAGAGGATATTGCGGAGTTCAATGCTGAAATTGTGCCTCACGGCCGCCAGGAAGGCAGCAAAGTTGAGGCTGTAGCCAACCGCGTGCTCAATGCTTACCACTACGAGAACGTCACAGACGTTTACCGCTTGGCCGCGCTCTATCTCATCGCCATCAGCCACGGTCACATTTTTCTTGATGGCAACAAACGTACGGCCTTCCAAAGCATGGCGCTATTTCTCGGTATTAATGGCATTGCACTGCGGGAAGACGCAGAACTGGTCGAAATTACGGTTGAAGCAGCTCAAGGCCGCCTCAACGTAGAACAAGCCGCTGAACACTTACGCCGGCTAGCCGAATAACCCCCTGCTCATTTCTTACAGCGCGCGGCGATGGCGCGGATGTCCTGCGGGGTGGTGCGGCAACAGCCGCCGATCAATTGTGCGCCAAGCGTGCGCCACTCCGTCGCCTGATCGGCCAGGCTGCCGTGCTCGCCGCCGCAGGCGTGCCAGGTTTTGCTCACCGCATCGTAGTGCTCGCCGGAGTTCGGGTAAACCAGCAGCGGTTTGTCGGCCAGCGCGCCCAGTTGGCGCAGCGCCGGGGTGACCTTGTCCAGTGCGATGCAGTTGATGCCGATGGCCAACACCTGCGGGTTGCCGCGCAGCGCGGACAGGACCTCCGTCAGCGGCGTGCCGTCGCTGAGGTGTTGGCTGTCGCGCAGGGTGAAGGCGAACCAGGCGCCGAGCGTCGGGAATTCCTGCAGCAGCGTCAGCAGCGCCTGCAGTTCGGCGAACGACGGCAGCGTTTCGCAGGCCAGCAGATCGACGCCGGCGGCGGCCAGCGCGGCGAGGCGCGGGCGGTGGAAGGCGATCATGTCATCCTGCGCCAGCCGGTAGTCGCCGCGGTATTCCGAGCCGTCGGCCAGATAGGCGCCGTACGGGCCCACCGAGCCGGCGATCAGCAGCGGCGCGGCCTGCGGGTGCGCGGCCAGATAATCCCGGCGCGCGCGTTGCGCCAGCTGCACGCTTTTGGCGATCAGCGCCAGCGATTGCTCCTGATCCAGGCCGCGGCGCAAGAAGCCCTGCGGCGTGGCCTGATAGCTGGCGGTGATGGCGCAGTGGGCGCCTGCGTTGAAATAATCGAGATGCACCTGATAGATAAGCTCGGGATTCTCAATCAGCACCTTGGCCGACCACAGCGGATCGGTCAGATCGCAGCCGCGCGCTTCCAGCTCGGTGGCCAGCGCGCCGTCCAGGATCAGCGTGGGGTGTTCGGCCAGCAGGCGGGCGACGGGGTTGTTAACCGACATGTTGTTCTCCCAAAGCGGTTTTTTGTCCGGCGCGCCGGGTCAGGAAATAGGTGAGGTAACACAGGGCGACGAACGGCAGCCCGCAGTAGAGCGCAATGCGCTGCTCCGGATCGAACGCCAGCCCGATGCAGGCCAGCAGGCACAGCGCAAAGCCGAGGATCGGCGTCAGCGGGTAGCCGGGCGCGCGGTATTTCAGGCCGCTTATCGGCTGGCCGCTGCGCAGGTAGGCGCGGCGGAAAGCAAAGTGGGCCGCGCAGATGCTCAGCCACACCGCCACCACCGCAAAACCGGAGATCGCCGACAGGGCGACGAACACCGTGTCCGGCGCGATCACGCTGGTCAACAGCGCCAGCACGCCGCCGAGCATGCTGAAGGTCAGGGCGTTGATCGGAATGCCGCGTGTATTGACGCGCGCAAAGTAGGCCGGCAGGGTGCGCTGGTGGGCCAGCGACCACAGCATGCGCCCCGAGGCGTACAGGCCGGAGTTGGCCGCCGACAGGATGGCGGTCAGGATCACGAAGTTGAAGATATCGGCGGCGTAAGGCACGCCGATGCGTTCAAACACCAGCACAAACGGGCTTTTGACGATCCCCGCCTGATCCATCGGGATCAACGCCGCCAGCACGAAGACCGTGCCGATAAAGAATAGCATCAGGCGGATCACCGTAGTGCGGATCGCCAGCGGCACGACTTTTTCCGGGTTCTCGGTTTCACCGGCGGCGATGCCGATCAGCTCCGTGCCGGAGAAGGCGAAGTTCACCGCCACCATGGTCATCAGGATCGGCAGCGTGCCGTGCGGCAGCCAGCCGGAAGCGGTCAGGTTATGCAGGAACGGCGCCGGCGTGCCGTCTTTCATCGGCAGCAGGCCGAACATGGCGGCGCCGCCCAGAATGATAAACGCCAGAATGGTCACCACTTTGATCAGCGAAAACCAGAATTCGCTTTCGGCGAAAAAGCGGGTGGTCACCACGTTAAGCAGGAAAATGGCCGCGCAGAAGATCAGGCACCACAGCCACACCGGCGACTGCGGGAACCAGTACTGCATGCAGAATCCGGCGGCGGTCAGGCTGGAGCCGAGCGCCACCGTCCAGGTGAGCCAATACAGCCAGGCGACGGCATAGCCGGTGGCCGGCCCCAGATAGCGCGAAGCATAGACGTGAAAAGCGCCAGTTTCCGGCATCGCCACCGACAGCTCGCCCAGGCACAGCATCACCAGATACACCACCAGCGCGCCGATCAGGTAGGCCAGCAGCGTGCCGAGCGCCCCGGTGGTGGAGATGATGTAGCCGGTGTTGAAAAACAGCCCGGTGCCGATCACGCCGCCCAGCGACAGCATCACCAGGTGCCGGGCCTTCATGCTGCGTTTGAACTGTCCTGCGGCGGGTGCCGATGGTTGCATAATAATCTATCCGTATAGACGTCTAAATATCTGAATGGCTATTGGTTATACCCGCAATGCTTTTTCAACGCAATGCGCAGCCGGCGATCGGCGCGTAAAAAAATCGTTAAGTCGGATCTATATGCAAATGATAATTATTATCTATAATGTCGCCATTTTCGATAATGGGGCAACATGATGAGATACCTGATTTTATTGGCGGCGTTGGCGCTCGGCGCCTGCAGCCAGGCGCCGGTGAAAGCGCCGGCCAACGACGTCGCGAGTTTGGGGAGCATCACCGATCTGCACAGCGGCGCGACCCTGACGCCGGAGCAGCTGTTGACGCGATTGGCGCGGCAGCCGCGGGTGATCCTGGGGGAGAAGCATGACAATCCTTATCACCATCAGATTGAGCAATGGCTGGTGCAGCAGCTGCCGCTGCGGCGGCCGCAGGGCAGCGTGCTGATGGAGATGATCAACCCGAGCCAACAGGCGCAGGTCGACAAGGTCAAGCAGTGGTTGCAGAGCGATCCCACGGTGCGTGACGGCCGCGTAGCGGAGCTGATCGCCTGGCAGCCGGGCTGGAAGTGGGAGCTGTATGGCGGGGTGACGATGGCGGCGATGCGCGCGCCTTACCCGCTGTGGTCGGCCAACCTGGATCGCAGCGAGATTACGGCGTTCTATCAGCAGCCGCAGTTCCCGGCGGGGCAGCTATCGGCGCAGCCGGCGGTGCGCAAGGCGCTGGAAGAGACCATCCGCACTTCGCACGGCGGCCAGATTGAGGCCGACCAGCTGCAGGCGATGTTGGCGATCCAGCAGCAGCGCGACCGGCGCATGGCGGAACGTCTGCTGGCGGCGCCGACGCCCGCGCTGCTGATCGCCGGCGGCTATCACGCCGCCAAATCGGTGGGGGTGCCGCTGCACGTGCGGGATCTGCAACCGGCGGCGGCGCCGACGGTGCTGATGTTGGCGGAGCCGGGCGTACAGGTCGATGCGAACACCGCAGATTACCTGTGGATCACACCATCAGTGAAATGAATACGTTAAGACAGTGAAAAGGGGTGTTAATTATAGTTGCAAATGATTATCATTAGTAAATGTGATTTGCAATCATTCGCAATTAAGCTAGCTAATGCCCCTATGTTAAGTCAGTCTTACTCCCTCCCGGCCTTTGAACTGCCACAGCCGCGCTGGGCGCGCGGCCTGCTGCTCGCCCTGGCGGCGCACGCGGCGTTGGTGCTGCTGTTTTACTGGCCGCAGACGGCGCTGGAGCCGGTGGTACTGCCACCGCCGGCGGTGATGATGAGCTGGGCGGCGCAGATTGAAGCGCCGGAAAGCAAGCCGCTGCCGCTGGGCGTGCAGCAGGCGGAATCCGCCGCGGCGCAGCCTGCGGAGCAGCAGCAACAGCCGGATCTGCCCAAGCTGGCGCGCGCCGAGAAAGCGAAAATCGTGACGGCGCAGAAGAAGCGCGCCAAACACCGCCCTCCGCAAAAATCGCAGCCGAAGCCGCAGGAACAGGCCAAAGAGACGCGCAATGCCGCCGCGTCCAGCGCCGCCGCGCCGCAGGCGCAGACGCTCTCTCATCAGACCGCCGCACCGATCAACAGCGACGCCAACAGCAACGCGCAGGCCAAACTGTCGTGGGAGAGCCTGGTGAAAGGCAAACTGAACCGCATCAAGGATTACCCTTTGGATGCCCGCAGCCGCCGGCGCAGCGGCATGCCGCAGGTCAGCTTCAGCGTCGACGCGCAGGGGCGGGTCTCGAACGTCATGCTGCAGGTGCGTTCCGGCACCGCGTCGCTGGATCGGGAAGCGGTGGCGGTGGGGTCGCGCGCCCAGCCGTTGCCGCCGCCGCCGCCGGAGATGCTGCAGCAGGGGGCCGTCAAGGTGACGATGCCGATCGATTTCAATCTGGCGGAGCTGAATGCCCGCCGTTAATGCCCGCAGGCGCCGCATCGCCGTCGTGCGCCTCTTCAAACTTCGTGAGGGATTATGAATCCGCTGTTATTCACCCCGCGCCGTCGCATCGCGGCCGCGCTCTGGCTTTCTTTAGGCATCGCCGGCGCCGCGCTGGCGCAACCGCAGCCGCCGTTGGCGGAGCGCGCGCCGAAAGCGCTGACCGCCCACGGCGAGACGCGCACCGACGATTACTACTGGCTGCGCGACGACAGCCGAAAAGAGCCGAAGGTGCTGGACTACCTGAAGGCGGAGAACCGCTACACCGAGCAGATGATGGCGCCGTACCAGAAGCTGCGCGCCACGCTGTATCAGGAGATGCTGGGCCGCATGAACCCTGACGATCGTTCGGTGCCGTATCAGCTCAACGGCTATCGCTATCAGGAAAGCTACGCTGCCGGTAAAGATTTCGCGTTGTATCAGCGCCAGGCGCTCACCGCCGACGCGCCGTGGCAAACCCTGCTGGACGCCAATCAGCGCGCGGCCGGCCACGCCTACTATCGCCTGGGGGCGATGGATGTCAGCCAGGACAACCGCCGGCTGGCGGTGGCCGAAGATCTGCAGGGCCGCCGCCAATACCGCATCTCCCTGCGAGAGATAGGCAGCGAACGCTGGTCGCCGGAAACGCTGGAAAACACCTCCGGCAACATGGTGTGGGCCAACGACAGCCAAACCCTGTTCTACGTGCGCAACCACCCACAAACGCTGTTGCCATACCAGGTCTATCGCCATCAGTACGGTACGCCGACGGCGGAAGATAAGCTGGTGTACCAGGAAAACGATCCGGCGTTCTACCTCAGCCTCGGCCGCTCGTCCTCGCGCGATTACCTGATTCTGACCATCAGCGGCAACACCACCTCCGAAGTGCGCCTGATCGACGCCAACCAGCCGCAGCGCGAGCCGCAGCTGTTCGCCGCCCGGCAGAACGGCCGCGAGTATTACCTCGATCACTACCGCGGTGAGTTCTACCTGCGTTCCAACCATCAGGATCCGAACTTTGGCCTGTACCGCACGGCGGCGGCGGGCAAACCCTGGCAGACGCTGATCGCGCCGCAGGCGCAGCACGAGGTGGAGAACTTCAGCCTGTTCCGCGACTGGCTGGTGGTGCAGGAGCGCGCCAACGGGCTGGTGCAGCTGCGGCAAATCAGCTGGGACGGCAAAACCGAGCGCGCCATCCCGTTCGACGACGCCAGCTACATGGCCTGGCTGGGCTATAACCCCGAGCCGGACAGCGATCGGTTGCGCTACGGCTATTCGGCGATGACCACGCCGACCCGCACCTATGAGTGGGATCTGAACGAGGGCGAGCGCACCCTGCTGAAGCAGCAGGAGGTGAAAGGTGTCGATCCGAGCCTGTATCACAGCGAGCGCATCTGGGTCACGGCGCGCGACGGCGTGAAGGTGCCGGTCTCGCTGGTGTACCGCACATCGCTGTTCAAAAACGGGCATAACCCGCTGCTGGTGTACGGCTACGGCGCTTACGGCATGAGCATGGATCCGGCGTTCAGCGCCAACCGCATCAGCCTGCTGGATCGCGGCTTCGTCTATGCGCTGATCCACGTGCGCGGCGGCGGCGAGCTGGGGCAGAGCTGGTACAAGCAGGGCAAGCTGACGCATAAACCGAACAGCTTCAACGACTTCATCGACGCCACCCAGGCGCTGATCAAAGACGGCTACGGCCAACCGGGGCGCATCTACGCCATGGGCGGCAGCGCCGGCGGCTTGCTGATGGGAGCGGTGATCAATCAGGCGCCGCAGCTGTACAACGCGGTGGTGGCGCAGGTGCCGTTCGTCGACGTGGTGACCACCATGCTGGACGACAGCATTCCACTCACCACCGGGGAATACGAGGAGTGGGGCAACCCGCACCAGTCGGCCGCCTATGCGCTGATGAAGTCCTACAGCCCGTACGACAACGTGCGCAGGCAGCGTTACCCGAACCTGCTGGTCACCAGCGGCTTGTACGACTCGCAGGTGCAGTATTGGGAGCCGGCCAAATGGGTGGCGAAGCTGCGGCGCTTCAAGCAGGGCGATTCGCTGCTGCTGCTCTCCACCGACATGACCGCCGGCCACGGCGGCAAATCGGGCCGCCTGGCGCGGCTGGAAAACGGCGCGCTGGAGTACGCCTTTATTCTGGCGGCGGATCGGCAGGCGCAGAAATAACCTTCAGCGCCGCAGCACGCTGCGGCGCAATAAAACAATAACAACTTTTACCGCGCTTTCGGCGGGCTTTTTGCTGGGCATTGTCGGCCATCAAACCTTATTGGCTATTTCTGGGGATATATGAAAATCAAAATGATAGCGAGCCTGATCGGCGCGGGACTGGCGCTGTACGGGCCGGCTGCGGCCGCGCAGGAACAGGCGGAAAATAATAAAGGCAGCGTGGCGTTCAGCCCGCTCAACGTCTCGGCCGCCGACAGCGGCAAGAGCAGCGAAAAAGACGCATTGGCCCGGCCGGGCGCGTTCAGCTCGCGCGATGAAAACAAGAATCTGGAGTCGGTGGACAGCATTCTGCGCAGTATGCCGGGCACCTATACCCAGATCGATCCCGGGCAGGGATCGGTCAGCGTCAATATTCGCGGCCTGAGCGGCTTTGGCCGGGTCAACACCATGGTCGACGGCATCACGCAAAACTACTACGGCAACTCGCCGAGCGACGCAGCGCACGGGGGATTGCCCACCAGCCAGTTCGGGGCGTTGATCGATCCTAACTTTATCGTCGGCGTCGACGTGGCGCGCGGCAATGCCACCGGCTCCGCTGGGGTGAACGCTCTGGCGGGCAGCGCCAACTTCCGCACTATCGGCGTGGACGACGTGGTGTTTTCCGATAACCCGTTCGGCGTGCGCACCAAATTCTCGGTGGGCAATAACGGCATCGGCCGCAGCGGCATGATCGCCGTCGGTGCCAAAACTGCCGCCTTTGCCGACGGCGGCAGCCTGGGCGCGATGGCAGCGATCAGCGGCAGTTCCATCACCTCCAACTACAAAAACGGCGCCGGTTTCGACAGCGAGATGTTCAACGTCGATAAAACCTACCGCCAGAACCCGAAATCCCAGCTGTTTAAGGTGGACATCAAGCCGGATGCCTTCAACAGCATCGAACTGTCGGCGCGCAGCTACCAGAATAAAATCACCCGCCGCCACATCGACAGCGACGATTTTTACCTTAAATATCACTACGCGCCGTTCTCGGAACTGATCGATTTCAACCTGACCGCCAGCACCAGCCGGGGTGAGCAGAAATTCATGTCCAACAACATGGCGGGCTTCAGCGACAGCACGGCGAAAAACATCTCCGATGCGCTGGATATCAACAACACCAGCCGTTTCAGCCTGCAGGACGTCGATTTCGCCTTCAGCTACGGCGGCAAGCTGGTGCGCAACGAGTATAAGAAAAAGGCCTCCGGTTTGGTGACGGATGACAATCAGGCGGAAAGCATGCCGGTGGGAATGTCGGGCAAGCAGGATATCTCCAGCCTGTACAGTGGGTTGCAGGCCAACTACGGTATCTGGCAGGGGAATTTCGATCTGAACTACACCGCCTATCGCCTTTCCGGCTATAAGCCGGCCTGTGACGAGCGCGTAGAGTGCTTCCCGCAGGGCGCCGGCAATATCAACCGCAACGAACACGGCTTCAACCCGTCGGTCATGCTGTCGGCGCAGGTGACGCCGTGGCTGCAACCGTTCGTCAGCTACAGCAAGTCGATGCGCGGGCCGAATATCCAGGAGGTGTTCTTCGCCAACAGCGGCGGCCAGTCGATGAACCCGTTCCTGAAGGGCGAAAAAGCGGAGACCTGGCAGGGCGGGTTCAACGCCAATGCCCACGATCTGTTGTTCAAGCAGGACAGTTTCCAACTGAAAGCGGTCTATTTCGAAACCAGAATCAAAAACTACATATCCAGCCAAACCTACCTGGTGTGTAAAAACCGCCAGAAGTGCAACCGTTCGCAGGCGACGCAGGAAGAGTGGGATAACGCGGACGTCAACGTCAGCATGACCATGTACAGCAACGCCCCCGAACCGGTCAAAATGCGCGGGGTGGAGCTCGAAGCGCTGTACGACGCCGGTTTCGCCTTCACCAAGCTGTCGTTAAGCAAGGAGCATACCTCGCAGCCGACCAACCAGGCCAGCAACGTGTTCGGCGCGGGCGATGTCAGCGAACTGCCGGAATTCTACTTCACGCTGGACAGCGGGGTACGCTTGCTGGACGAGAAACTGACGCTGGGCGGGGTGGTGAAATACACCGGCAAATCGGTGCGCCTGTCGCCGGACTCTGATTACGATGAGAATGAGCAGTTGCTGAAAGAGCCGGCGCCGCATATTCCGACCATTATCGATCTGTACGGCACCTATCAGGTGAATCGCAATCTGCTGCTGAAGCTCAGCGTGCAAAACCTGATGGACAAAGACTATTCGGACGCGCTGAACAAGATGAACTCGCTGCCGTCGCAGTCGCAGTATGAGACGCCGACCAACACCGCCCGTGGGCGGACTTATATCTTCGGCGGGGAGGTGCGCTTCTAAACCGCAGCGAAACGGGCGCAGTTCATCACAGCGCCCGTTTCGCCTGCAGCAGCCATTTGTCCAGCTCGTTGGCGAATTGCTGGCGGTCGCGCTGGTTCAGCGCGTTCGGGCCGCCGGTCTGGATGCCGCTGGCGCGCAGGGTATCCATAAAATCGCGCATGTTGAGGCGCTCGCGGATGGTGTCCGGCGTATAGCGTTCGCCACGCGGGTTCAGCGCCACCGCGCCTTTCTCTATGACCTCCGCCGCCAGCGGAATGTCGGCGGTGATCACCAGATCGCCCGCTTCGCAGCGGCGCACGATCTCGTTATCGGCCACGTCGAAGCCGGCCGCCACCTGCAGCGAACGGATGTACTTCGACGGCGGCGTGCGCAGCGGTTGGTTCGCTACCAGCGTCACGGTGATGGCGGTGCGATCGGCGGCGCGGAACAGCACTTCCTTGATCACGTTCGGACAGGCGTCCGCATCGACCCAAATCTGCATCATTTCGGCTCCTGCAGCCAGTCGCGCACCGGCAGGAAATCGCGCGCCAGCGCCGCTTCCGGGCTGTCGGCGTCCGGCTGGTAATTATATTCCCAACGCACCAGCGGCGGCATCGACATCAGGATGGACTCGGTGCGCCCGCCGGTTTGCAGCCCGAACAGCGTGCCGCGATCCCACACCAGGTTGAACTCTACGTAGCGGCCGCGGCGATACAGCTGGAACTGGCGCTCGCGCTCGCCCCAGGTCAAGGCCTTGCGTTTTTCGACGATCGGCAGATAGGCGTCGAGGAAGCCCTGGCCCACCGCGCGGGTGAAGGCGAAGCAGTGGTCGAAGTCCGGGGTGTTCAGATCGTCGTAGAACAGGCCGCCGATGCCGCGTGCTTCGTTGCGATGCTTAATGAAGAAGTAATCGTCGCACCATTGCTTGTATTTCGGGTAGACCTCGTCGCCGAACGGCGCACACAGATCGGCCGCGGTGCGGTGCCAGTGCACGGCATCCTCTTCGAAGCCGTAGAACGGCGTCAGATCAAAGCCGCCGCCGAACCACCACACCGGCGCTTCGCCCGGTTTTTCGGCGATGAAGAAACGCACGTTGGCGTGGCTGGTGGGCACGTAAGGGCTGAGCGGATGGATAACCAACGAGACGCCCATCGCCTGGAAGCTGCGCCCGGCCAGTTCCGGACGGTGCGCGGTGGCCGAGGCCGGCAGGGTGGCACCGGAGACGTGCGAGAAGTTGACCCCCGCCTGTTCAAACACCGCGCCGTTGGTCAGTACGCGGCTGCGGCCACCGCCGCCTTCTTCACGCGTCCATTGGTCTTCGATGAACACGGCACCGCCGTCGGCCTGGGCGAGCTGCGCGCAGATATGATCCTGCAGCGCCAGCAGGAAGGATTTTACTTCAGCGATGTTAGGTAAACTCATGCGGGGTCTTTATAGCGTCTGGCTGAACAAGGCGCTGAGTATACTCTTATTCGCCGCGCGCGGCATCAGCGGGGTTTGCGCTGGTGGGCGTCGAAGTAGTCGAAGAAGTTGACGATGCCGTCCGCGATGGCGCGGGCTATTTTCTCGCGAAACGCGGTGGTGCCCAGCAGCCGCTCTTCGTTTGGGTTGGTGATGAACGAGGTTTCCACCAGCACCGAGGGAATGGACGGGGATTTTAACACCGCGAACGCCGCCTGTTCGGTGCTGTCGCTGTGCAGGTGGTGTACCGGGCGAATTTGGCCGAGCACGTGGCGGCCGAGCGTCAGGCTGTTGTTGATGGTGTCGGTTTGCACCAGATCGAACAGCACCTGCTGCAGGTAGTTGTCCTGATCCTTGTACTTGCCGCCCGCCACGTCGTCGGCGGCGTTTTCACGGTTGGACAGGTAGCGCGCCATGGCGCTGCTGGCGCCGCGGTTGGACAGGGCGAACACCGAAGCGCCGGAGGCCGATGGGCTGGTGAAGCCGTCGGCGTGAATCGAAATGAACAGGTCGGCCTGGTGCTGGTGGGCGATCTCCACCCGCTGGAACAGCGGAATGAACTCGTCTTCTTCGCGCGTCAGGCGCGCCTCGACGTGGTCATGCTCATGCAGAAAACGGCGCACGTGGTTGGCGATTTCCAGCACGATGTGTTTTTCCTGCGAGCCTTCGTGGCCGACCGCGCCGGAGTCGATGCCGCCGTGACCGGGATCGATCATCACCAGTTTTTTGCCGCCGGCCGGTTTCGCCGCCGGTTTGCTGTGCTGATTGCGCAGCAGGCCTTCCGCCTTGGCGCTGCGGTTTTTCACGCCGAACAGCGCCACCGCCAGGCCGGAAAGCAAAAGTTGGCGTCGCGTCGGGGAAACGGCAAGCGGCTTAAAATTGAGGAATTGTTTACCCTGCTTTTTCATTACGCAACGCTCCATCGACGTTTCTATTTTGCGACGTTATATCGTATTGATAATCATTAATCGACCCGATAACTATTTCCATTTATTACGCCTGTTACCGGCGATTTCTGGGCAAATAGCGCGGTAAATCGCAGTTTGATATTGCGTAAGTGAATAATCACGCGATAATCAAATAAACACCTTAATTAACAGCGGCCAACATCGATGGAAATTCGCGTATTTCGACAAGACGACTTTGAAGAGGTCATTACCCTATGGGAGCGCTGCGATCTGCTGCGGCCCTGGAACGATCCGGAAATGGATATCGAGCGCAAGCTGAACCACGATCCGGAGCTGTTCCTGGTGGCGGAAGTCGGCGGCGAAGTGGTCGGTTCGGTGATGGGTGGTTATGACGGCCACCGCGGCTCGGCGTATTACCTCGGGGTGCATCCCGACTATCGCGGGCGCGGCATCGCCAATGCGTTGATCAATCGTCTGGAGAAGAAGTTGATCGCCCGCGGCTGCCCGAAGATCCAGATTATGGTGCGCGAAGACAACGACACGGTAGTCGAGATGTACGAGAAGCTCGGCTACGAGATCCAGGGCATCACCAGCCTGGGCAAGCGGCTGATCGAAGATCAGGAATATTGATCGAGCGGCGGGCGGCGGCGTTGCACCGCCCGCCACAGTGCATTACGGCAGCTTTTTGACGGTTTTCACGTCCACTTCGACGCTGTTCCAGTCTTTATCCACTTTGCCTTCCAACTGCACCTTGTCTTTTGGCGTAACGGTTTGGCCGTTCCAGCGTTTGCGATCGATATCGACCGTCAGGGTGCCGGTGGCGTCGCGGAAGGTATAGGTTTCGTCGCCGATGCGCTGCTCGATGTTGCCCTGCAGCATCACCCAGGTGTCGTCGCTCATCGATTTCACCTTGTCCACGGTGGTCAGCGCCGCGCTGGGGCCGGAGAAACCGCCTTGTGCGGTGGTTTGCGTTTGGGCCTGCGGCGCGGCCGGATCGAGGAACCCGCCTTGTTGCGCCAGTACCGGTGCGCTGCACAGCGCGATCAGAGCGGCCAGAGTCAGTTTTTTCATGTTGCGCTTCCTTATCGTTATCGAAAATCACATCCCGCTGATATCGGGTTGCTTGCTCAGTGATAAGGATTAAAACACGCCGATCTTAAGAGCTTCTTAAGCCGACGCATTGAAATTCACGCCGCCGGCGCCCATCTGTAGCCATAGTCTTTATTCTGTTGGCAAGGAACGATCGTTGAAGCCATTCTCACCCCGTTTTTCCCCGGACGATTACGACCAGCACGGCGCGCTGCGGCTGCCGCTGGGATTTTGGGCCGTGCTGATACTGCAGGCGCGCACCTGGCTGCTGTTCGTGATGGCCGGCGCTTCGCGTGAGCAGGGCGAAAGCTTGCTGGCGCTGTTTTATCCGGATACCCAACGCTTTTGGTACGGCATGCTGCTCGGCCTGCCGGCGGCGCTGGCGTTTTTGCTGAGCGGCCGTCGCCACCAATGGCCGCGGCTGTGGAGCGGCTGGCGCTGGGGGCTGGTTATCTCCGTGCTGGCGTCGTTCGGTGGCTCGCTGTTCAGCCTGTGGCGCCAGGACGGCGATGCGCCGGGGTTGGAGCTGGCGTTGGTGCTGCTCGATGCGCTGGCGCTGAGCTATCTGCTGTTGAATGCGCGCCTGAAAGCCTGTTTTGCGCCGGCGGAGCACGCCGACTAATTGCCGAGAAGTGCGGCACTTTTCGCATTTTCCGCACTCCAAGCTGGCAACCGTTGGCGTAGTGCGGGCCGTTGTGAGAGGCTGGCACGCAGCAAAACGCCGAGTGCGGCAGCGGCGGGTTACCGCCCCGTGCCATTGATGTTTAAGGAGCTAGAGATGAATATTCGCCCCCTGTTGTTAGGGCTTCCGCTGTTACTGACCGGTTGTTCGAGCATGTCCAATTTCTCCTGGTCCAGCCTGTCGCCGTTCAACTGGTTCGGCAGCAGCCTGGAGGTCGGCGCCAAGGGCGTCGGCAAGCTCAACGCCGGCACGCCGATGTCGGAAAGCGCCATCAACGACGGGTTGGACGGCAACTACCGCCTGCGCGGCGGCATGGCGACCAGCAACGGCCAGATCGTCTCTTATTACCAGGCGCTGTCCGGCGACGAAGTGAAGCTGGTGATCACCGGCGAGCCGAAAGGGCACGTGCAGCGGGTAGACGTAATGGATCAGAAAGTGGCAACGGAGTGGGGCAACAAGCTCGGCACGCCGTTCGGCGATATGTACAGCAAAGCGTTCGGCTCCTGTAAACCGGGCAGCGGCGAAGACGCCGGCAAAGTGGAGTGCGTGGCGGAACAGAGCAAGTACGTTACCTATATCTTTAGCGGCAAGTGGGCCGGGGCGCAGGACATCATCCCGCCGGACGACACCCTGAAAAGCTGGACGGTCAGCAAAATCATCTGGCACGCCAAGCCGCAGCAGTAATATGTTCAACGGGCGCCGGTTCACGGCGCCTGCCTTTTCAAGCCATTACCCCTATTTTCTTTGCGCTGCTGCAAGGCAATCGCCCGTGCTTGCGGTATGATAGCGCGCGTTTGTAACAGGGAACCCGCGCGTCAACCGCCATACCTTACCTGTTGCCGGATTCTGGTATTGAGGATAACAACATGACACAGGTTCAGAGCGGCATTCTGCTGGAGCACTGCCGTTTCGCCATTTTTATGGAAGCCACCGTACAGGGCGAATTCGCCGACTTGCGCCAGGGCTGCAAACAGTTTTGTCAGACGCTGAGCGAGCTGCAGCAGCAGTTTCCCGATGCGCGTCTCGGCGCGGTGATCGCTTTCGGCTATGACGTTTGGCACGATCTTTCCAACGGCCAGGGTGCGAAAGAGCTGAAGCCGTTCACGCCGCTCGGCAAAGGGCTGGCGCCGGCCACCCAGCGCGATATGCTGATCCACATTCAGTCGCTGCGTCACGACGTCAACTTCACGCTGGCGCAGGCGGCACTGGCGGCGTTCGGCAACGCCATCAAGATTGAAGAAGAAACCCACGGTTTCCGCTGGGTGGAAGAGCGCGATCTGAGCGGTTTCATCGACGGTACCGAAAACCCGCAGGGCGAGCAGCGCCCGGCAGTGGCGACGATTGCCGAAGGCGAAGAAGATGCAGGCGGCAGCTACGTGCTGGTGCAGCGCTATGAGCACAACCTGCGCCAGTGGCAGCGCTTTACCACCGAACAGCAGGAGCAGATCATCGGTCGCACCAAGCGCGACAGCGAAGAGCTGCCGGCCGATCAGCGCCCGGATACCTCGCACGTCAGCCGCGTCGATCTGAAAGAGAACGGCAAAGGCCTGAAAATTCTGCGCCAGAGCCTGCCTTATGGCACCGCCAGCGGCAAGCATGGTCTGTTCTTCATCGCCTATTGCGCACGCCTGCACAATATCGAGCAGCAGCTGCTGAGCATGTTCGGCGATCTGGACGGCAAACGCGACGCGATGCTGCGTTTCAGCCGTGCGGTTACCGGCAGCTACTACTTTGCGCCATCGCTGACGCGCCTGCTGTCACTGTGACGCCGTTGCCGAAGCCGGCGCGCCCGGCTTCGGCCCGTTTCCCGTCCCGAAAACGCCTCGCATTCCCTGCCTTATAGCGTTTGATGCTTGTAAATCACTAAACGGTATATAAAAGCGTTACAGCTCCGCACCGAGTTATAAATACACTGGTCGTCAATAAGGCGAAAGCCTGAAGGAATGACTCAGTGATAAGGTGCAGAATGAAACAAAACCGGGTTAAAAATCTCGTGCTGAAAGGTTGGCTGGCGGCTGCGCTGTTGGCGAGCGGCGCCGCGTCGGCGGCGGAATTGCTGAACAGCTCTTATGACGTTTCCCGTGAATTGTTCGTCGCGCTGAATCCCGGCTTTGAACAGCAGTGGAATCAACAGCATCCGAACGACAAGCTGACCATCAAACAATCGCACGCCGGTTCCTCCAAGCAGGCGCTGGCGATCCTGCAGGGCCTGCGCGCCGACGTGGTGACGTACAACCAGGTCACCGACGTGCAGATCCTGCACGATCGCGGGCAGCTGATCCCGGCGGACTGGCAGGCGCGCCTGCCGAACAACAGTTCGCCGTTCTACTCCACCATGGCGTTTCTGGTGCGCAAGGACAACCCGAAGGGCATCCACACCTGGAACGATCTGGTGCGCGACGACGTGAAGCTGGTGTTCCCGAACCCGAAAACCTCCGGTAACGGCCGTTACACCTATCTGGCCGCCTGGGGCGCCGCCAATCAGGCCGACGGCAACGATCCGGCCAAGACCCGCGCCTTCATGACTCGCTTCCTGAAAAACGTGCTGGTGTTCGATACCGGCGGTCGCGGTGCGACCACCACCTTCGTTGAGCGCGGCTTGGGCGACGTGCTGATCAGCTTCGAATCCGAAGTGAACAACATTCGCAAGCAATACGGTGAAGACAAATACGAAGTGATCGTACCGCCGGTCGATATTCTGGCGGAGTTCCCGGTGGCCTGGGTCGACAAAAACGTCGAGCGCAACGGTACCGAACAGGCGGCCAAAGCCTATCTGAACTATCTCTACAGCCCGGCGGCGCAGCAGGTGATCACCAGCTTCTACTACCGCGTGTATGACCAGAAAGCGATGGCGACGGCGAAGGGGCAATTCCCGGACACCCAACTGTTCCGCGTGGAAGACCAGTTCGGCGGCTGGCCGCAGGTGATGAAAACCCACTTCGCCACCGGCGGCGAGTTGGATCAGCTGTTAGCGGCAGGGCGCAAGTAAATGTTGGCGTTGTCGTCCAGTAAGCGGGTGCTGCCCGGATTTGGCCTCAGCCTCGGCAGCAGCCTGTTTTATACCTGTTTGATCCTGCTGTTGCCGCTCACCGCGCTGGTGATGCAGCTGGCACAGATGAGCCTGGCGCAATATTGGGAAGTGATTTCCAACCCGCAGGTGGTGGCGGCGTATAAAGTGACGCTGCTGGCGGCCGGCGTCGCCAGCCTGTTTAACGCGGTGTTCGGCATGCTGATGGCCTGGATCCTGACGCGCTACCGTTTTCCCGGCCGTTCGCTGCTGGACGGCCTGATCGATCTGCCGTTCGCGCTGCCGACCGCGGTGGCCGGCCTGACGCTGGCCGGCCTGTTTTCCACCACCGGCTGGTACGGTCAGTGGCTGGCGCACTTCGACATCAAGGTCACCTTTACCTGGCTTGGGATCGCGGTAGCGATGGCGTTCACCAGCCTGCCGTTTGTGGTGCGCACCGTGCAGCCGGTTCTGGAAGAGCTGGGGCCGGAATACGAAGAGGCTGCCGAGACGCTGGGCGCTACGCGCTGGCAGAGTTTCCGCCGCGTGGTGTTGCCCGAGGTGGCACCGGCATTGCTGGCCGGCACCGCCATCTCCTTTACCCGCAGCCTGGGCGAGTTCGGCGCGGTGATTTTCATCGCCGGCAACATCGCCTGGAAGACGGAAGTGACCTCGCTGATGATTTTCGTGCGTTTGCAGGAGTTTGATTACCCGGCGGCCAGCGCCATCGCCTCGGTGATCCTGGCGGCGTCGCTGCTGCTGCTGTTCAGCATTAACGTATTGCAAAGCCGCTTCGGCAGACGTTTGGGAGGAGTGCACTGATGGCCGATGTTTCCGCCTTCAACGGCGCCGAGCGCCCGCGCGTCAACTGGGGCAAGTGGACGCTGATCGCCATCGGCGCGCTGTTCTCGGTGCTGCTGCTGGTGGTGCCGATGATGTCGATTTTCGCCGAGGCCTTTTCCAAAGGGTTCGGCGCGATGTGGAGCAACTTGCTCGATCCAGACATGCTGCACGCCATTTGGCTGACGGTCTTGATCGCGCTGATCACCGTGCCGTTCAACCTGGTGTTCGGCACGTTGCTGGCGTGGCTGGTGACGCGCTTCACCTTCCCCGGCCGCCAGCTGCTGCTGACGCTGATCGATATCCCGTTCGCCGTTTCACCGGTGGTGGCGGGGCTGATTTACCTGCTGTTTTACGGCAGCAACGGCTTGCTGGGCGGCTGGCTGGATGCGCATAACATCCAGATCATGTTCTCCTGGCCGGGCATGGTGCTGGTGACCATTTTCGTCACCTGCCCCTTCGTGGTGCGCGAGCTGGTGCCGATGATGCTCAGCCAGGGCAGCCAGGAAGACGAGGCCGCCATTCTGCTGGGGGCGTCCGGCTGGCAAATGTTCCGCCGCGTGACGCTGCCCAACATTCGCTGGGCGCTGCTGTACGGCGTGGTGCTGACCAACGCGCGCGCCATCGGCGAGTTCGGCGCGGTGTCGGTGGTGTCCGGTTCGATTCGCGGCGAAACCTACAGCCTGCCGCTGCAGGTCGAGCTGTTGCAGCAGGATTACAACACCGTCGGCGCCTTTACCGCCGCCGCCCTGTTGACCCTGATGGCGATCGTTACCCTATTTTTGAAGAGCGCGCTGCAGTGGCGTCTGGAACGTCAAAACGCGCGTCTCGAGCGGGAGGAAAATCATGAGCATTGAGATTAACGGCATCAACAAGTCCTTCGGTCGCACCAAGGTATTGAACGATATCTCGCTCGATATTGCTTCCGGCGAGATGGTGGCGCTGCTCGGGCCGTCCGGTTCCGGCAAGACCACGCTGCTGCGCATCATTGCCGGGCTGGAAAGCCAGAGCGGCGGCAAGCTGGGCTTCCACGGCACCGACGTCAGCCACATGCACGCGCGCGACAGGCGCGTGGGCTTCGTGTTTCAGCACTATGCGCTGTTCCGCCACATGACGGTGTTCGACAACATCGCCTTCGGCCTGACCGTGCTGCCGCGCCGCGAGCGGCCGAACGCCGCGGCGATCAAACAGAAAGTCACCCAGCTGCTGGAAATGGTACAGCTGGGCCATCTGGCCAACCGCTATCCGTCTCAGCTGTCCGGCGGCCAGAAACAGCGCGTGGCGTTGGCGCGCGCCCTGGCGGTGGAACCGCAAATTCTGCTGCTGGACGAACCGTTCGGCGCGCTGGATGCGCAGGTGCGCAAAGAGCTGCGCCGCTGGCTGCGTCAGCTGCACGAAGAGCTGAAATTCACCAGCGTGTTCGTCACCCACGATCAGGAAGAGGCGATGGAAGTGGCCGACCGCATCGTGGTGATGAGCCAGGGCAATATCGAACAGGTCGGGTCGCCGGAAGAGATTATGCGCGAACCGGCCAGCCGCTTCGTGCTGGAGTTCATGGGGGAAGTGAACCGCCTGAACGGCGAAATTCGCGGCTCCCAGCTGTTCGTCGGCGCGCACCAGTGGCCGCTGTCGTTCCAGCCGATGCACCAGGGCAGCGTCGATCTGTTTCTGCGCCCGTGGGAAATGGAAGTGGCGACCGAAAGCAGCGAGCGTTGCCCGCTGCCGGTGCAGGTGCTGGAAGTCAGCCCGCGTGGCCACTTCTGGCAGCTGACGGTGCAGCCGATCGGCTGGCATCAGGAACCGATCGGCGTGGTGTTGCCGGAAGGCAATCCAACCCCGGTACGCGGCGGCCGTTATTACGTCGGCAGCCTCAATGCGCGGCTGTATGCCGGCGATCAACTGCTGCAACCTGTTGCGTTAGCCAAAAGTGCCTGATAGGTTTTAGCTGCCCTTTTCTTCAAGGCAACCCGCGGGTTGCCTTTTTACTTTACGCACACCAACACAGGCAAAGATCGTGACAACGCTCGAACAATGCATCGGGAACACCCCGCTGGTACAACTGCAACGGCTGGCCGCCCAGGCGGGCAGCGAGGTATGGGTCAAACTGGAAGGTAATAACCCGGCGGGATCGGTGAAGGATCGCGCTGCGTTGGCGATGATCCAGCAGGCGGAGCTGCGCGGCGAGATCAAGCCCGGCGACGTGCTGATCGAGGCCACCAGCGGCAATACCGGCATTGCGCTGGCGATGATCGCCGCGCTCAAAGGCTATACGCTGAAGCTGTTGATGCCGGAGAACATGAGCCTGGAGCGGCAGGCGGCGATGCGCGCGTACGGCGCCGAGCTGATCCTGGTCAGCCGTGAGCAGGGGATGGAAGGGGCGCGCGATCTGGCGCTGGAGATGCAGCGTCAGGGGCAGGGCAAGGTGCTGGATCAGTTCAACAATCTCGACAATCCCTACGCCCACTTCACCACCACCGGCCCGGAGATTTGGCGCCAGACCGAAGGACGCATCACGCACTTCGTTTCCAGCATGGGCACCACCGGTACCATTACCGGCGTGGGCGGTTACCTGAAGAGCCAGAATCCGCAGGTGCAGATTATCGGCCTGCAGCCGGCAGAAGGCAGCAGCATCCCCGGCATTCGCCGTTGGGCGCCCGCTTACCTGCCGGGCATTTTCCGCCCTGAGCTGGTGGATCAGGTGCTGGATATCGAGCAGCGCGATGCCGAGCAGACCATGCGCCAGCTGGCGCAGCGTGAAGGCATCTTCTGCGGCGTCAGCTCCGGCGGCGCGGTGGCCGGCGCCCTGCGCGTGGCGGCGGCCCACCCGGGCAGCGTCGTGGTGGCGATCGTCTGCGATCGCGGTGACCGTTACCTCTCTACCGGCGTGTTCGACTGAATGTGCCCTCCCGGCGGCGCGTTCCGCCGGGAAAACCCCTCTCACTTCCCTTTTGACCGACGGCATAGCCGGCCCGCCTGCGCGGTGGCCGGCGCCTGTCTGCACGCCAATACCCTGACAGAAGTAGAGAAATCGCGCGACAGCAGCCACAATAACGGTGGCGTGACGCGAACCGCGATGTGTAAGGATTGAGTAAAACCGGCTGCGGGCCGGCGGAATTGGCGGGAAAATAACGAAAATCGGTGAAGGAGCAAGGCATGAAAATTTTACTGGTCGACGATGACCTGGAGCTTGGCACCATGCTGAGCGAATACCTGACGGGCGAAGGCTTCGACGCTACGCTGGTGCTGACCGGCAAGGCGGGGGTAGAGGGTGCGCTGTCGGGCGACTATACCGCGATGATCCTCGATATCATGCTGCCGGACATGAGCGGCATCGACGTGCTGCGCGACGTGCGTAAGAAGAGCCGGCTGCCGATCATCATGCTGACCGCCAAAGGCGACAACATCGATCGGGTGATTGGCCTGGAGATGGGCGCCGACGATTACATGCCCAAACCTTGCTACCCGCGCGAATTGGTGGCGCGTCTGCGCGCGGTGTTGCGCCGTTTCGAAGAGCGGCCGCAGGAGGCGGACGACGAAGCCGCCATCAGCTTCGGCGAGTTGACGCTGAACCCTTCAACCCGCAGCAGCGAATGGCGCGGTAAGGCGTTTGATCTGACGGCTTCGGAATTCAATCTGCTGGAGCTGTTGTTGCGCGCGCCGGATCGCGTGGTGTCGAAGGATGAATTGTCCGAGAAGGGGCTGGGGCGACCGCGCGAGGCCTATGATCGCAGCGTGGACGTGCATATCAGCAATATCCGCCAGAAGCTGAGCGCGCTGGCCGGCAATACGCTGAGCATCGAGACGGTGCGCAGCATCGGCTATCGCATTCGGTAACCTGACATGCGCGGAAGACTGTTCTGGAAAATCTTGCTCGGCTTTTGGCTGACCTTCCTCATCATGACGCAGGCCCTGTGGGTGGCGTTTTCTTTGTATGGCGATCGCTATGTGCCGCCGGAAAACGCCATGGCGCGGCGGGTCATCGGCCTGCAGCTGACCTCGGCGGCTACCCAGTTGCGCAGCGGCGGCATGCCGGCGCTGGAAGCCCTGATGCGCGATTGGCCCGAGGACGACAGGCGTTTGCTGTCGGTGACGCCGATGACCCAACCGCCGCCGCCCGCGCCGGAAGAACCGGTATTTGAAGGGCGGCGGATGCCGAAGGAAATCTCTGCCTGGGTGCAAACCGGGGAAGGGCAGGGATACTGGCTGAGTTATAACGTGCGCGGGCTGCGGGAAGAATATCGGCCGGAGCGGCGTTCCCATTTCTTCAACATTCCTGCGCCGATGCTGTGGGTCGGCGGGCTGGGCGGTTTGCTGTTCAGCGCCGTGCTGGCCTGGAACCTGACCCGGCCGATGCGTCAGCTGCGCGGCGGCCTGGATCGGGTGGCGCAGGGCGATCTGTCGGTGCGGCTGTTCCCGAAAATGCGCCGCCGTCATGACGAGCTGTCCGACGTGGCGCGCGATTTCGACACCATGGCCGAGCGGCTGGAGCTGCTGGTCAGCGCCCGCGAGCAGCTGTTGCACGACGTTTCGCACGAGCTGCGTTCGCCGCTGGCGCGCCTGCAGCTGGCGATCGGCCTGGCGCGACAGAATGCCGGCAACGTCGAAACCTCGCTTAAGCGCATCGAACACGAGTCGGGGCGGCTGGATAAGATGATCGGCGAGCTGCTGGCGCTGTCGCGCGCCGAACACAGCAGCCTGCCGGACGAGGAGTATTTCGATCTGTACGGCCTGGTGGATGCGGTGGTGAGCGATGCACGCTACGAGGCGCAGGTGCCCGGCGTGGATATCGTGCTGCAGGCCGAGTCGGACGTGGAGTACACCGTCAAGGGCAATGCGGAGCTGATGCGGCGAGCGGTGGACAACATCGTGCGCAATGCGCTGCGCTTTTCCAGCCACGGCCAACGGGTGACGGTGGCGCTGACGCGCGTCGATAACCAGCTCCAGATCGCGGTCAGCGATCAGGGGCCGGGAGTCGAGGAGGCGAAGCTGTCGAGCATCTTCGATCCGTTCGTGCGCGTGAAGTCGGCGCTGTCGGGCAAGGGTTACGGCCTGGGGCTGGCGATCACCCGCAAGGTGGTGCTGGCGCACGGCGGCCAGGTTGAGGCGCGCAACGGCGATAAAGAGGGGCTGGTCATTACCCTGCGTATCCCGCGCTGGCAATAATAGACTATCTTACTTGCCATTTTGAACCAGGGCAGTGCTCGCCTTCGTCACGTACTGCGTGTACGCTCCGAAGGTTGCGCGCTGTCCATGTTCAAACTGCCTGCGCCGATAACGTCTATTATCCGCGGCATACCCAAAGGATTTCGAATTGCAGCTAGGCGGCAAGCAGGGGAATCCCCGGGAGCTTACTCCGGTTCCGGTAAGTGACCGGGGTGAGCACGTGCGGGCAACAACGCTGCGGTTCGAAAGACGAAGGGGATAAAAAAACGGCGCCGAGGGCGCCGTTTTTCTTGCTCATTCGCGATTACTTCTTGATGCGGATGATCGGGGTTTCGCCAACGGTCACGCTGCCGGACAGTTTGATCAGCTCTTTGATCTCGTCCATGTTGGAGATAACGACCGGCGTCAGGGTAGACTTGGCTTTTTCTTCCAGCAGAGGCAGGTTGAACTCGATAACCACGTCACCTTTCTTGACGCGCTGACCTTCTTCGGCGATGCGTTTGAAGCCTTCGCCTTTCAGTTCTACGGTATCGATGCCGAAGTGGACGAACAGCTCAATGCCGCTGTCGGATTCGATAGAGAATGCATGGTTGGTTTCGAAAATCTTACCGATGGTGCCGTCAACCGGAGCAACCATTTTGTTGCCGGCCGGTTTGATGGCGATACCGTCGCCAACGATTTTTTCAGCAAACACTACGTCCGGCACATCTTCGATATTGACGATTTCGCCAGAAAGGGGAGCGACGATCTCGATAGTGCCCGTGTCTTTCTTGTCATCAGAAACCAGAGATTTCAGTTTATCGAACAAACCCATGATCTTCTCCTAAGCATTAAATTGGGCGGCGTTCCAGTGTCGTGGAAGTTTAGCAGAGCGTTTTTTCTTCGATGAATTTATTGACGCAATTCATCAGGTCTTGTGCCGTTGGCTGTGCCAAGGCCTGCGCTGCCAACGCCTTCACATCTTCGAAATTCGTGTTACGAATAATTTTCTTGATGCGCGGGATTGAAATCGCACTCATGCTGAACTCATCCAGCCCCATGCCCAATAACAACAGTGTAGCACGCTCATCGCCAGCCAGTTCGCCGCACATGCCGGTCCACTTGCCTTCCGCGTGAGATGCATCAATAACCTGTTTGATCAGGCCAAGCACTGATGGGGACATCGGGTTATAGAGATGAGAAATCAGCTCGTTGCCGCGATCTACCGCCAGAGTATACTGGGTTAGATCGTTTGTCCCAATACTAAAGAAGTCGACTTCTTTCGCCAGGTGGTGAGCAATGACCGCCGCAGCCGGTGTTTCCACCATCACGCCCACTTCGATGCTCTCGTCAAACGCCTTGCCTTCTTCGCGCAGCTGCGCTTTCAGCGTCTCGATTTCGCCTTTCAGATCGCGCACTTCTTCCACGGAGATGATCATCGGGAACATGATGCGCAGTTTGCCGAACGCCGAGGCGCGCAGGATGGCGCGCAGCTGGGCGTGCAGGATTTCACGGCGGTCCATCGCGATGCGGATAGCGCGCCAGCCGAGGAACGGGTTCTCTTCCTTCGGCAGGTTCATGTACGGCAGGTCTTTGTCGCCGCCGATGTCCATGGTGCGGACGATCACGGCCTGCGAGCCCATGGCTTCCGCCACGGCTTTATAAGCCTGGAACTGCTCGTCTTCGGTCGGCAGCGAGTCGCGGTCCATGAACAGGAACTCGGTACGATACAGGCCGACGCCTTCCGCGCCGTTGCGCTCTGCACCCGCGACGTCGCGCACGGTGCCGATGTTGGCGCACACTTCAACCTGATGGCCGTCCAGCGTAATCGCCGGCAGGTCCTTCAGCTTGGCCAGATCGTTTTTCTCGGTGATGTATTGGTTCTGGGCGGCTTTCAGCTGATCGATAACGTCAGCGGTCGGGTTAACGTAAATTTTGTTGTTAACCGCATCCAGAATCAGGTAGTCGTCGTTTTTCACCTGCTTGGTCACGTCGCTGGTACCGACGATCGCCGGCAGCTCCAGGGAGCGCGCCATGATAGAGGTGTGGGAAGTCCGGCCGCCGAGATCGGTAATGAAGCCCAGCACTTTGTCCAGGTTCAGCTGCGCGGTCTCTGACGGGGTCAGATCGGTGGCCACCAGGATCACTTCGTCCTGAATGGAGCCCAGATCGACGATCGGCATGCCCAGGATGTTCTGCAGCAGGCGCTTACCGATGTCGCGCACGTCGGCGGCGCGTTCTTTCAGGTATTCGTCGTCCAGCTCTTCCAGCGCTTTCGCCTGACCTTCGATCACGGTGTAGGCGGCGGCGTCTGCGGAGGCCAGATCGTCTTTGATTAGGGCTATGATTTCCTGCTCAAGCTCTTCGTCTTCCAGCAACATGATGTGGCCTTCGAAGATAGCTTCCTTCTCTTCGCCGAAGGTTTCGCCAGCTTTGGTCTTGATCGCTTCCAGCTGTTCGGACGCTTTCGCGCGGCCGGCCAGAAAACGCGAGACTTCCTGCTCTACTTGATCAGCAGAGATTTTTTTCCGGTTGATGACGATGTCGTCTTCTTTCAGCAAGAGAGCCTTACCAAAAGCGATGCCCGGTGATACTAAAATGCCTGAAATCATAACCCTACCTTACTCTTGACTGGTGTTAACTAAAAAGACGGGCCGATTACTCAAGCTCTGCCATCAGTTTTACCAAGTGCTCAACGGCTTTCTGCTCGTCTTCACCTTCAGCGGAGATGGTCACTACGGTCCCTTGAGTCAGCCCCAGAGTTTGCAGTTTGAACAGGCTTTTAGCGCTGGCGCTTTTGCCGTTGGAGGTCACGGTGATGTCAGACGTGAAGCCTTTGGCTTCTTTAACGAACTGAGCGGCAGGGCGAGTATGCAGACCATTCGGAGCGGTAATAGTAACTTCTTGCTGGAACATTGATGTTTCCCCAACTTATTGGATTAATGTTGTGGAGCTAAAGTTTAGCCCAGGGGCCTGACTTTAGCTTGTCTGGTTATAGCGCCTGACTATGGACAGGGGCGAACGTTGATGCAACAGAAAACGACGCGTTAGGCACTTCAGATCAAAAAACTCGGCTTTAGACGTCGTTCCAATCCGCTCCCCATTATGCCCGATTCGACGCGTCGGCGACAGATGAGTAAATCGATTCAGCCTTGACCGGGCTCGAGGGGGGATTAATTTTGCGCATCGAAATAATGCACCGTTAAATACTAAAGCCGACGGGCAAAAGCAATCTTGGACTGCTATAAAGTTTGATCCAGTCCACAAAAAAGCACCCCGCAGGGTGCTTTTTTAGCGATTTGTGCAGTGGTGGAATTACTGCTGCAATTCCTGCTCGGTGAACAGATCGGCAAACAGCGCGGTGCTCAGGTAACGTTCGCCGGAAGAGGGCAGGATCACCACGATGGTCTTGTCGGCGAACGCCGGTTCTTCGGCCAGTTTCACCGCCGCCACGACCGCTGCGCCGGAGGAGATGCCCGCCAGGATGCCTTCTTCGTCCATCAGGCGACGCGCCATGCTGATGGCTTCGTCGTTGGAGACCTTCTCGACGCGATCCACCAGGTCCAGATCGAGGTTGCCCGGAATGAAGCCGGCGCCGATGCCCTGGATCTTGTGCGGGCCCGGTTTCAGCTCTTCACCGGCCAGCGCCTGGCTGATGACCGGCGAGTCGGTCGGCTCGACCGCCACGGTAGTGATGGCCTTGCCTTTGGTGTTCTTGATGTAGCGGCTGACGCCGGTCAGCGTGCCGCCGGTGCCGACGCCGGAGATGAACACGTCGACTTCACCGTCGGTGTCTTCCCAGATTTCCGGGCCGGTGGTTTTTTCATGGATGGCCGGGTTGGCCGGGTTGCTGAACTGTTGCAGGATCAGGTAACGGTTCGGATCGGTGGCGACGATCTCTTCGGCCTTGGCGATAGCGCCTTTCATGCCTTTCGCCCCTTCGGTCAGCACCAGATTGGCGCCGAGCGCCTTGAGCAGCTTGCGGCGCTCGATGCTCATGGTTTCCGGCATGGTCAGCGTCAGCTTGTAACCGCGCGCGGCGGCCACGAAGGCCAGCGCGATGCCGGTGTTGCCGCTGGTCGGCTCCACCAGCTCTTTACCGGCGGTCAGCACGCCACGTTGTTCCGCATCCCAAATCATATTGGCACCGATGCGGCATTTGACGCTGAAGCTCGGGTTGCGTGATTCAACCTTGGCCAGAATGCGTCCGTTGCCGATACGGTTCAGACGAACCAGCGGCGTATGGCCGATTGTTAATGAGTTGTCTTCATATATCTTGCTCATAGCCCGTCCTTTAACTCTATGAAAATGTGGGGAACATCGAAAGCATACGCTAACAGTACCGGCAGGGAAGTAAAGAATTGGTATATCTATATGTTATTAGGAAATAAGTTTTAAGCACAATGATAAGGGCGCGAAATGCGCGCCCTGTCGAAAATTCCCGCGCTATCGGCGGTAAAAAGCGGCGGTTATCGGACGAATTGCGAGCGGTAGCGATCGACCCACATCGCGGTGGCGCCGCAGACGGCGACCGGCAGGATCACCAGGTTGAGGATCGGGATCATGGTGAACAGGCTGACCAGCGCGCCGAACTGCAGATTGTCGGTTTTGTGCTGGCGCAAGGCGCGGCGCATGTCGGCAAAGCTCACCTTGTGGTTGTCGAATGGGTAGTCGCAATACTGGATCGCCAGCATCCAGGCGCTGAACAGGAACCATAGCACCGGCGCCACCGTCTGGCCGATGCCGGGCACGAAGTACAGCGCCAGCAGCAGCAGCGCGCGCGGCAGGTAATACATCAGCTTGCGCCATTCGCGCGCCATGATGCGCGGCAGATCTTTGGCGATGCCGAGCAGACCGGTGTCCGGCAGCGGTTTGCCGGTCAGGCTACCTTCGAGCTGTTCGGCCAGCAGGCCGCAGAACGGCGCGGCGATCAGGTTGGTGAGGGTGCTGAACAGATAGCTGAACACCAGCAGCACCGAAATGACCGCCAGCGGCCACAGCAGGTAGCTCAACCATTGCAGCCAGTCGGGAACGTGGCTCATCATCGCCGGGATCCAGTCGCCGAGCCGGCTGAACAGCCACCAGAAAGCGGAGCCCATCAGCAGCACGTTGACCAGCAACGGCAGGACCACATAGCGTTTAATCCCCGGGCGCGAAATCAGGCGCCAGCCTTCGGCGAAATAGTGAATGCCGCTGGTTGAGCGGGCAGGGGGCTGCGTATAGGACATATCTTAAGTTATCTCGTTGTCTGAACAGGCATCATTATCATATAGGGATGATTTTCCACTGGCTAGGGTAGGGTTGGCTGAAAAACCAGCAGAAAAAGGCAGTATAATCATCTTTATTGGCATAAAGTTCAGCACGGACTTGCACTTGTGTGCGCGGGCAAATAGAGTTAAAGAGTGAATGTTTGCCGCGGTGGCAATGTATTGGAACAACAGAGATAGCAATGATGCAGGATTTGCGTCTGATATTAATCGTTGTTGGCGCGATCGCCATAATAGCGCTGTTATTGCACGGTCTGTGGACCAGTCGCAAAGAACGGTCAGCGCTCTTCCGCGATCGCCCAGCCAAACGTTCCCAAAAGGAACGTGAACAAACTCCGATCGACGATCTCGAAGAAGGCGTCGGTGAGGTGCGCGTACGCGCCGCTCACCCGCAAGACGAGCCGTCATTCGGCCATTTCGATGCCGCACGCGAAGAACCCGTGGCCGCGCCGAAGCCCGCTTCGGCGCCTGCGCCCCGCGCCGTACAGCCGGCTGCCCATCAGACGCCGCCTCCGCTGTCTCAGCGGCCGGAGTATGATGACATCCTGCTGAACAACTACGCGCCGGACGAAGAACAGGCCGAGCAACCGCAACCGGCCGCGCGCCGTGAGCCGCGCGTCGACGATCTGCCGCATGAACATGAGGCGCCGCAAGGGGCGGAACCGGCATTCCACGCCGAGCCGGCCCCTGTGCAGCAGGCGCCGGAAGTGAAGCCGGCGCAGGAGCCTGCGCCACAGCCACAACAGCCGGCGGCTGCGCCTATTCAGGCCAAGCTGAAAGAGACCGTGCTGGTGCTGCACGTCGCAGCCCATCAGGGCGGCGTAATCGGCGGCGAAGTGCTGCTGCAGAGCGTGTTGCAGGCGGGCTTCCAGTTTGGCGAGATGGGCATCTTCCACCGCCATATCAGCCCGGCCGGTAGCGGCCCGGTGCTGTTCAGCCTGGCGAACATGGTCAAGCCGGGGTCGTTCGATCCTGACATGATGTCCGACTTCTCCACGCCGGGCGTGTCGATGTTCATGATGGTGCCGTCTTACGGCGACGCCAATCAGAACTTCAAGCTGATGCTGCAGTCGGCACAGCGCATCGCCGACGACGTGGGCGGCGTGGTGCTGGACGACGAGCGCCGCATGATGACGCCGCAGAAGCTGGAAACCTACAAAGCGCGTATCCGTGAAGTGTTGGAAAACAACGCCTGACCGGGTTGCCGCGCGCACTGAACATCCGTAACAACAAAGCCCCCGCTAGCCGGGGGTTTTTTATCTTTGATGGTGAGCCATGGAATCGATAATCCAACAAATCAATCAACTACGAGCCACACTGCGCCATCATGAATACCAGTATCATGTACTGGATGCGCCGGAAGTGCCGGATGCGGAATATGACCGCCTGATGCGCGAACTGCGCGAACTGGAGAGCGCGCATCCTGAGTTGGTCACCGCCGATTCACCGACCCAGCGCGTGGGCGCCGCGCCGCTGGCGGCGTTCGACCAGGTGCGTCATGAAGTGCCGATGCTGTCGCTGGACAACGTGTTCGACGAAGAAAGCTTCCTGGCGTTTTACAAGCGCGTGCAGGATAGGCTCAAAAGCAGCGATCCGCTGACCTTCTGCTGCGAGCTGAAGCTGGACGGCCTGGCGGTCAGCCTGCTGTACGAAGACGGTGAGCTGGTGCGCGCGGCGACGCGCGGCGACGGCACCACCGGCGAGAACATCACCACCAACGTGCGCACCATTCGCGCCATCCCGCTGCGCCTGACCGGCGACAACATTCCGCGCCGGCTGGAAGTGCGCGGCGAAGTGTTCATGCCGCAGGCCGGTTTTGAACAGATGAACGAAGAAGCCCGCCGCAAAGACGGCAAGGTGTTCGCCAACCCGCGCAACGCCGCCGCCGGCTCGCTGCGTCAGCTCGATCCGCGCATTACCGCCAAACGCCCGCTGACCTTCTTCTGCTACGGCGTCGGCCTGCTGGAAGGCGGCGAGCTGCCGCGCAGCCATTTTGAGCGCCTGATGCAGTTCAAGGCCTGGGGCCTGCCGGTCAGCGATCGCGCCCAACGCCGCACCGGCAGCGAGGAAGTGCTGGCGTTTTATCGCCAGGTCGAGCAGGACCGCGCGCAGCTCGGTTTCGACATCGACGGCGTGGTGATCAAGATTGACGATATCGATCTGCAGGAAACGCTGGGCTTTGTGGCGCGTGCGCCGCGCTGGGCGACGGCGTTCAAATTCCCGGCGCAGGAGCAGATCACCGTGGTGCGCGAAGTGGAGTTTCAGGTTGGCCGCACCGGCGCGATTACGCCGGTGGCGCGCCTTGAGCCGGTGCTGGTGGCCGGGGTGACCGTCAGCAACGCCACCTTGCACAACGCCGATGAAATTGAGCGTCTGGGGCTGCGCATCGGCGATACGGTGATCGTGCGCCGCGCCGGCGACGTCATACCGCAGGTGGTGGGGGTGCTGGAAGATCGTCGGCCACAGGATGCGCGCGAAGTGGTGTTCCCGCTGCACTGCCCGGTGTGCGGCTCCGACGTTGAGCGCGTGGAAGGCGAGGCCGTCGCGCGCTGCACCGGCGGTCTTATCTGCGGCGCGCAGCGCAAAGAGGCGTTGAAGCACTTCGTTTCCCGCCGCGCGCTGGACGTTGAAGGCATGGGCGACAAGATCATCGAGCAGCTGGTGGACAAAGAGTACGTTAAGAACCCGGCCGATCTGTTCCGTTTGTCCGCCGGCATTCTGACCGGCCTGGATCGCATGGGGCCGAAATCGGCGCAGAACCTGGTCAATGCGCTGGAGAAATCCAAACAGACCACCTTCGCTCGCTTCCTGTATGCGCTGGGCATTCGCGAGGTTGGCGAGGCGACCGCCGCCAACCTGGCGGCGCATTTCGGATCGCTCGAGAAGCTGTTCGCCGCCGATATCGAGGCGCTGAAAGAGGTGCCGGACGTCGGTGAAGTGGTGGCCAAACACACCCGCAATTTCCTCGATGAAGCGCTCAATCAGCAGGTGATCAACGAGCTGGTGGGCGCCGAGATCGGCATCCACTGGCCGGCGCCGGTGGTGGTGGTCGCCGAAGAGATAGACAGCCCGTTCGCCGGCAAAACCGTGGTGCTGACCGGCTCGCTGAGCCAGCTGTCGCGCGACGAGGCCAAAGATCGCCTGACGGCGCTGGGCGCCAAGGTCAGTGGCAGCGTGTCGAAGAAAACCGATTTGGTGATCGCCGGCGAAGCGGCCGGCTCCAAGCTGGCGAAGGCGCAGGAGCTGGGTATCGCCGTGATCGACGAAGCGGAAATGATCCGCCTGCTGGGTGACTGATGGAAAAGGAAAACCTGCTGGAGATCGCCAATACCGTGATGCCGTTCGGCAAGTACCAGGGGCGGGTACTGATCGACCTGCCCGAAGAGTACCTGCTGTGGTTCGCCCGCAAGGGCGAATTCCCCAAAGGCAAGCTCGGCATGCTGATGGAGATGACGTTGGCGATAAAAATCGAAGGGCTTGACCACCTGGTCAAGCCGCTGAAGAAAAGCTGATCTGACGGGCCTTGGCCTAATGCCGGTCACTTAAGCCTGACTGGTATTTTTTATCCAGTCTCTTTACGTGACGAGCAGGACGAATTGCCGTAAATGCCCAGAATTTCTCTGTTACTGCAATGAACGGCAATTGGAGGGGCCGAAGGCGCGGCCCCTCCACCCGCGCCTTCGCTTAA
>NZ_KV792462.1:174983-184585 GCF_001808215.1 Serratia sp. HMSC15F11 | reverse complement strand
GGTCTTTTACTTGTGGTTGAGGCAGTTAGCACGATTTACCCCTGGCCAAAAGCCACAACGCTTTCTAAGCTGACAGCGCGACTTTGTTCATGCGAACAAGGAATGACTCAAGGAGATTCATCCGTGGCTAAAAAAGTGGCGATCGTACTGGCATCCGGTTTCGCCGATTGGGAATACGCGCTGATTGCCGGCGTTGGCGGCCCGTTTTATGGGCTGGAGGTAGCGTTTTTTGCGCCGCAGGTCGGAACGTTTCGCTCGCAGGGCGGGCTGACGGTAGAGGTTGAAAAAAGCGTGGCCGAATTGGCGGATTGGCGCCCCGAGGTGCTGGTGGTGGTCGGCGGCACTCAGTGGGAAACCGAACGGGCGCCGGATATCAGCGCGTTGCTCAACGAGCAGTTTCAACGCGGCGCGACCCTGGCGGGCATTTGCGGTGGAACGTTGGCGTTGGCGCGGGCCGGCCTGTTGAACGGCAGGGCGCATACTTCCAACGACGCCGGGTTTTTGACGCGCCATGCTGAGGGCTACACCGGGCAGCGCCATTTCGTTGCGAGCGCCGCCGCCGTCGTGGATGACCGTGTCATTACGGCTCCGGGATCGGCGCCGGTCAGCTTTACCGCCGCCGTGTTCAGCGCTGCGGGCCTGGATGAAGAGACGCTGCGCCAGTTCAGCGCCATGTTGGCGGCGGAGCACGCGGTGGGGGAAACCGCTCGCGCCTAGGCGAGCGGCCAGAGGTGGGTTACTGCTGCGCCTTCAGCCAGGCGATCTCTTCCGCCCAGATATCCGGATTTACCGTTTCCAGAATCAGCGGGATATTGTTGAAACGCGGATCGCGCATGATGTAGCTGAACACCGTTTTGCCGATGTTGCCCTCTCCCAGGCTGTGGTGGCGGTCGACGCGGCTGTTGAACTCGCTCTTGGCGTCGTTCAGGTGCATGCCGCGCAGGTAGTTGAAACCGACGATGTCGCCAAGCTGCTTAAAAGTGCGTTCGCACTCTTCTTCGGTACGCAGATCGTACCCGGCGGCGAAGGCGTGGCAGGTGTCGATGCAAACGCCGACGCGGCTCTTGTCTTCCACGCCGTCGATGATCGCCGCCAGATGTTCGAATTTGAAGCCCAGGTTGCTGCCCTGGCCGGCGGTGTTTTCGATCACCGCCGTCACGCCGGCGGTTTTATCCAGCGCGATGTTGATCGATTCGGCGATGCGCGCCAGGCACTTGTCTTCATCGATTTGCAGCAGGTGGCTGCCCGGGTGGAAGTTCAGCAGCGTCAGCCCCAGCTGTTCGCAGCGCTGCAACTCGTCGATAAACGCCTCGCGCGATTTTTCCAACGCCTCGGCCACCGGGTGGCCCAGGTTGATCAGGTAGCTGTCGTGCGGCAGGATCTGCCCCGGCCCGAAGCCATACTGCGCGCAGGCGCTCTTGAACTTATCGATCACGTCGGCGGCCAGCGGCGCGGCCTTCCATTGACGCTGATTTTTGGTGAACAGGGCGAACGCGGTCGCCTCCAATTCGTGCGCGCGGATAACCGCCTGATCCACGCCGCCTGACGCGCTGACATGTGCACCGACAAACTTCATCTTCATTCTCCTGTGTTATCGGTGACATTATGGCATTGATGGCGGGCGGATTGAATGATGAAAAGCGGCGGCCCGCCGAAGCGGGCCGCTGAAGGGGATGATTAGAGCCAGTGTTGCACCAGCTGGTTTATCGCGCCGCCGCCGACCAGCAGCCAAACGAACAGCAGCGTGGCCAACAGAATCGGTTTCATCCCGGCCTGGCGCACGGCGCTGATGTGGGTGGTCAAGCCCAGCGCCGCCATCGCCATCGCCAGCATCCAGGTGTCGGCGGTGATCAGGTGGCGCACCAGCGTGGCCGGCAGCAGGTTGAAGGAGTTCAGCCCGGCGACGGCGATAAACAGCACGGCAAACCACGGAATGGTGATGGCGGATTTTTCCGCCTTGCCTGCGCCGCCGCGGCTGATGTAGCCCGACAGCAGCAGCAGGAACGGCGCCAGCATCATCACGCGGATCATCTTGGCGATCACCGCCGCATTTTCGGCGTCCGGCCCGATGGCGTGCCCGGCGGCGACCACCTGAGCCACTTCGTGGATGGTGGAGCCGGCGTAGATGCCGAAGGTTTCCTGGCTGAACGGCAGCCACTGGAAGTGTTCGTTCAGCTGATACAGCCATGGGTAGGCGAAGATCGCCAGGGTGCCGAACACCACCACGGTCGAGACCGCCACCGCCACTTTGCTGGAGTCGGCCTTCAGCACCGGCTCGGTGGCCATCACCGCCGCCGCGCCGCAAATGCTGCTGCCGGCACCGATCAGCATCGCGGTTTGGCTGTCGATGCCGAACACTTTCTTGCCAAGCCAGCAGGCCAGCAGGAAGGTGGTGGTCAGGGTCAGCGCATCGATGATGATGCCGCTGGCGCCTACGTCGGCGATCTGCTGAAAGGTCAGGCGGAATCCGTAAAGGATAATGCCCAGACGCAGCAGGCGTTGTTTGGCCAGCTGCACGCCGCCGTGACAAACGGTTTGCCAGCGGGGATACAGCGTGTTGCCCACCAGAATGCCGAACAGGATCGCCAGCGTCAGCGCCCCCAGGCCCAGCTCCGCCACCCAGGGAATGTCGCCGGCCCAGACGGCCAGCGCGGTGAGCGCGCCGGTCAGCGCCAGCCCCGGTACCAGGCGCGGCAGGCCGAACAGCGGAAAGCGTCGCTCGGGATAAGTGTGAGTGGTATCAGTCGCCATAAAAGTCAGTCCTTCAGTCTGTTTCTTGCTGCTAAGAGTACGTTTGGGCTGAATAAAAGAGAAATTGATTATATATTTATAACCTATCTGAATAAGTGGTATGGCGTCAGGCATTGGCATAAAGCCGCATTGCGGCTAGGGTGAGGAGGAGCGGCGAGCCGCCGTCAACTTTCCAACTGAACAGGAGCAGGCGATGGATACCGACGATCAACGCAGAGAGCAGATAGACCAGGAAGTGGGGCGCGCGGTGCGGCGGTTGATTGAAGAAAACAAGGTGGTCGATCGCGATCGCCTGGTGGCGATGCTGCAATTAATACAGCGGGACGAAGCCGGCACGCCGCGCGAGGCGGTGCTGGCTGCGGCGGCGCAGCTGGTCGCCTTGGGCAAGTAACGCGCCGAATTGGCTGTAAACCGGGTAGCCTCGCCGGGCTACCCACATCATATTGACATCATTTTGCGGTTCTCTGGCAGAACCCTTTTTCACTACCGGGACGGCTATGCATATCACGTTGCGTCAACTGGAAGTCTTCACCGAAGTGCTGAAAAGCGGTTCGACCACTCAGGCCTCGGTGGTGCTGGCGCTGTCGCAGTCGGCGGTCAGCGCGGCGCTGGCGGATCTGGAGGGGCAACTGGGCGTGCAGCTGTTCGATCGCGTCGGCAAACGGCTGGTGATCAACGAGCACGGCCGGTTGTTGTATCCCAAGGCGCTGGCGCTGCTGGAGCAGGCGGGGGAGATCGAGCAGCTGTTTCGTCATGACGGCGGGGCGCTGCGCATCGCCGCCAGCAGCACCATCGGCAACTACATGCTGCCGGAGATGATCGCCCGTTACCGCCGGGATTTTCCGGCCACGCCGCTGGAGCTGAACGTCGGCAACAGCCAGGACGTGATCGTGGCGGTGGCGGATTTCCGCGTCGATCTGGGGCTGATCGAAGGGCCTTGCCATATGCCGGAGCTGGTGACGCAGCCGTGGCTGGAGGACGAGCTGGTGGTGTTCGCCGCGCCGGACAACCCGCTGGCCCATCAACCGCCGACGCTGGAGGCGTTGGCCAATGCGCCGTGGATCTTGCGCGAGCGCGGTTCGGGCACCCGCGAGGTGCTGGATCATCTGCTGTTGGCGCACCTGCCGCACTTCCAGCTGGTGATGGAGCTCGGCAACTCGGAGGCTATCAAGCACGCGGTGCGGCACGGCATCGGCATCAGCTGCCTGTCGCGGCGGGTGGTGGCGGAACAGCTGGCCAGCGGCGCGCTGGTAGAACTGCCGGTACCGCTGCCGCCGCTGCGGCGCACCCTGTACCTGATCCGCCATCGGCAAAAGCACATTTCCAACGCATTACAGCGTTTTCTCAGCTATTGCGCGCTGTAATCGGCAGCGCGTCACGCCCTCTGCTGCCGCGCAGGCCGGAAAAAGCATAAAAACCTGCGCGCGCTCACATTAATGAGAGTAAGTAAGGCCATAAGGGCCGCGGCTAATAATTGCCTCTGAATTATGAAGCTATCTTATATCAGTGCAATGTTGCTAGTTCACCGGCGGGTATTTGTTACAATCCGCCCTCATTTTTCAAAGAGCAGATAGGGTACGAATGGCTCAGCAGGATATAAAAACATCGGGGCAGCAAGCACCCGGATTGCGCCGCGAGCTGAAAGCCCGGCATTTGACCATGATCGCCATCGGTGGCTCCATCGGCACCGGCCTGTTCGTCGCCTCCGGCGCCACGGTTTCTCAGGCAGGCCCCGGCGGAGCACTGCTGTCTTACGCGCTGATCGGTTTGATGGTGTACTTCCTGATGACCAGCCTGGGCGAACTGGCGGCCTTTATGCCGGTCTCCGGTTCATTCTCCACCTACGGCGCCAAATACGTGGAAGAAGGCTTCGGCTTCGCGCTGGGCTGGAACTACTGGTACAACTGGGCGGTGACCATCGCCGTTGACCTGGTGGCCTCGCAGTTGGTGATGAGCTACTGGTTCCCGGACACCCCCGGCTGGATCTGGAGCGCGCTGTTCCTCGGCCTGATGTTCCTGCTGAACTACATTTCGGTGAAAGGGTTCGGCGAGGCGGAATACTGGTTCGCGCTGATCAAGGTCAGCACCGTGATTATCTTCATCGCCGTCGGCGTGCTGATGATCGTCGGCATTCTGAAGGGCGGCGAGCACGCCGGCTGGCAGAACTGGACGATAGGGGACGCGCCGTTCGCCGGTGGCTTCTCGGCGATGATCGGCGTGGCCATGATCGTCGGCTTCTCGTTCCAGGGTACTGAGCTCATCGGCATCGCGGCCGGCGAATCGGAAAACCCGGGTAAAAACATCCCGCGCGCGGTGCGTCAGGTGTTCTGGCGTATCCTGCTGTTCTATATCTTCGCCATTCTGATCATCAGCCTGATCATTCCGTACACCGATCCGAGCCTGCTGCGCAACGACGTGAAGGACATCAGCGTCAGCCCGTTTACCCTGGTGTTCCAGCATGCCGGCCTGCTGTCGGCGGCGGCGGTGATGAACGCGGTGATCCTGACGGCGGTGCTGTCGGCCGGTAACTCGGGCATGTATGCCTCTACCCGCATGCTGTTCACCCTGGCGTCAGAAGGCAAGGCGCCGCGCATCTTCGCCAAGCTGTCGAAAGGCGGCGTGCCGCGCAACGCGCTGTACGCGACCTGCGTGGTGGCCGGGCTGTGCTTCCTGACGTCGATGTTCGGTAACCAGTCGGTTTACCTGTGGCTGCTGAATACCTCGGGCATGACCGGTTTCATCGCCTGGTTGGGCATCGCCATCAGCCACTATCGCTTCCGTCGCGGTTACATGCTGCAGGGGCGCGATCTGAACGACTTGCCGTACCGTTCCGGGTTCTTCCCGCTGGGGCCGATCTTCGCCTTCGTGCTGTGCCTGATCATTACCCTGGGCCAGAACTACCAGGCCTTCCTGCAAGACAAGATCGACTGGTACGGCGTGACCGCGACCTACATCGGCATTCCGCTGTTCCTGCTGATCTGGTTCGGTTACAAGCTGTCGCGCGGCACCCGCGTCGTGAAGTACAGCGAAATGGAATTCCCGAAGATGGACGTGAAGTAATTTTCGGCGAGTGAGACGCGGCGGGGGTTCCCGCCGCGTGTGGTTTTACTTTTTCCCGCCTTTGGCTTCCGCCAGCGCCTGCTGCGCCGAGCTCATCAAATCTTCCACCGTCGCATAATCCTGCGTCAGCGCCAAAATGCCGGCGTTGAGCTGCATGTTCACCTCGCCGAACGCGCCAAAATCGTAGGGCGCCTCCAGCGGCGGCACGATGCGCGCCAGGAACTCGCTTTCCGCGCCGTAGGGCAGATCGTGCACCAGTATCAAAAACAGGCCGCCGGTATAGCGGCAGACATAGTCGCTGGGGCGGATCAGCGTCTTGAGGCGCTCGCCGACGGTGCGCAGCACGTCATCGCCAATCTGGACGCCGTGGCTTTGGTAGAGCGCAGCCAGCGGACCGAACTCAAGAATGAACAGGTGGGAGATCGTCTGCGCCGCTGCGGGGCGGCAGATGCTGCGCATCACCACCTCGCCGCCCGCTCGGTTGAGGAAGCCGGTCAGGCGATCGCGGTGCGACGCCTGCTGCTTCTCCCAAGCCAGCGTGACGTGCTGTACCCGCTGGCGGTGGTAGCGAGCGATCATGCCATGGGCCAGCACCAGCCACAGCGGCGCGAGGTCCGCCAGGACAAACAGGTTTTGCACGCGCGACAGTGGCGCCGCCAGCAGGTAGGGCAGCGTCAACGCGATCACCTCAAGCAGCGCGAAGCGCGGCGCGGCGGCGTGGCGCTGCATCAGCCAGCAGGCCAGAGCGGTGATCGTCAGCCCGGCGAACAGGATTAAAACGAAGCGGCCTGACAGCATCGCCAGCGCGGCGCTGGCGCCGACCAGCAGCATCCACAGCAGCACCGTCACCAGCATGGCGTCCGGCCAGGCGGGTTGGCGCCGCTGCGCCAACCCGGCGCGTCCGGCGGTTAACAGCAACAGCAGCAGCAGCAAACCGATGCCGACCAGCCGCTGGTTCAGCCAGGCGTACCCCACCAACAGCGCCGCCGGCCCTACGGCATTCAGCCAGGGGGTGAGGGGAGAGGGCGTCAGCGTGAGCCGCAGCTGGCGTTGAAACGGCTCGTCGTCGGCGTGCAGCGGGCTGTACAACAGCCAGTTCAGCAGCGCCGGGCGTTTGGGCGTTACCGCCGGAGATGGACTTCTCATTACAGCCTCGTCAATAAAGGCCGCTCTTGCGGCGGCCTGAAGGTTTTTTGCACGCGCGGTGCTGTGGTTTTGGATTCTAAGTGGTTTTTTCGTTATTTGTCAGAGTCTGGTCGGATCAGGAATAACTTTCAGAATAATGAACCTAATGGCCGTTGGCGGGGTAAAGGCGAGGGGATGAAAAATGGCGATAGAAAACAATTTATTACATTTTCATAACGCCGTTTTCACCTATTGATATGATTGATAAGTATTATCGTTTGCTTTATTGTTGACGGCTGAGCGCAAGCTGTCGCCGCGCGCTTTCCGGTTTACGGCGGACGCTTTCGCGCCGCTGTCATGATGGTTGTAACAGGTATCCTAACTAATGAGCGTATCCACCGATCCCACGACTGAAGCCAAGGGGCAACCCGACGCCGGCGTGATGGGGCGTTATCAGCATATTCTTCGCCATCGCCTGTTGATGATGGGCGCGTTGGCACTGGCAATCCTGGGCTCGCTGCTGCTGGATTTCACCATGGGGCCGTCCGGGCTGTCGCTGTCGTCCTTATGGCAAACGCTGCTCGATCCCGCCGCGGCCGATGCCGGCACGCGGGTGATCGTCTGGGACATCCGCTTGCCTTACGCGCTGATGGCGGTGGTGGTGGGCTTTGCGCTTGGCCTGGCCGGGGCGGAAATGCAGACCATCCTGAATAACCCGCTGGCCAGCCCCTTTACCCTCGGCGTGTCTTCCGCCGCGGCCTTTGGCGCCGCGCTGGCGATCGTGCTCGGCATCGGCATTCCGGGCATTCCCGATCAGTGGTTCATCTCCGCCAACGCCTTTATCTTTGCGCTGTTCGCCGCGCTGATGCTCGACGGCATCACGCGCTGGACGCGGGTTGCCACCTCCGGCGTGGTGCTGTTCGGCATCGCGCTGGTGTTTACCTTCAACGCGCTGGTATCGATGATGCAGTTCATCGCCAGCGAGGACACGCTGCAGGGGCTGGTGTTCTGGACCATGGGCAGCCTGGCGCGCGCCTCGTGGGACAAGCTGGGCATCCTGTTCGGCGTATTCGCCGTGCTGCTGCCGCTGTCGATGATGAGCTCGTGGAAACTGACCGCGCTGCGTCTGGGTGAAGACCGGGCCGTGAGCTTCGGCATCGACGTGCGCCGTCTGCGGCTGACCACGCTGCTGCGCATCAGCATTCTCTCGGCGCTGGCGGTGGCCTTCGTCGGGCCGATCGGCTTTATCGGCCTGGTGGCGCCGCACATCGCACGCATGATCTTCGGCGAAGATCACCGTTTCTATCTGCCGGCCAGCGCGCTGATTGGCGCACTGGTGCTGTCGATGGCCTCGGTGGCGTCGAAAAATCTGGTGCCCGGGGTGATCATTCCGGTGGGCATCGTCACGTCGCTGGTCGGGGTGCCGTTCTTCCTGAGCATTATTCTGCGCCATCGGGGGAACGTATGATCCAGGGCTTACGAATAGAAAACTTCTCGGCGGGCTACCCGAAGCGCCCGGTGATCGACGATCTCTCGGTGCCGATGCTGCCACGCGGGCAAATTACCGTGCTGCTGGGGCCGAACGGCAGCGGCAAATCAACGCTGCTGCGCTCGCTGGCCGGGCTGAACCCGGCGCAGGGCAAGCTGTGGCTGGACGACGGCGATCTGATGCAGATGCCGTTCGCCCGTCGGGCGGAGAAAGTGGTCTATCTGCCGCAGTCGCTGCCCGCCGGGGTGCATCTGCACGTGCTGGAGTCGATCATCGTGGCGCAGCGCGCCTCGGGCGGCCGCAGCAACGCCGGCAGCGAAGCGGAAGTGATGGCCCTGCTGGAGCAGTTGGGCATCGCGCACCTGGCGCTGAGCTACCTCGATCAACTGTCCGGCGGCCAGAAACAGCTGGTGGGATTGGCGCAGTCGCTGATCCGTCAGCCCTCGCTGCTGCTGCTGGATGAGCCGCTGAGCGCGCTCGATCTCAACTATCAGTTCCACGTGATGGATTTGGTGCGCCGTGAAACCCGCAAGCGCAATATCGTGACGGTGGTGGTAGTGCACGACATCAACATCGCGCTGCGCCACGGCGACCACGTGCTGATGCTGCAGGATGGCGATCTGATCGCCGACGGTGCGCCGGAGCAGGTGATTACGCCGCAGAGCCTGGCGCGGGTCTACGGCGTGCGCGGGCGCATCGAACGCTGCTCGCAGGGCACGCCGCAGGTGCTGATAGACGGCCTGGTGAACCAGCCGACCATTTAACGCAAGAAAAACCCCGGCATCGCCGTAATGCTGGTTAGTTAGCGTTTTTCTGAACGTATTTGTGCAGTTTTCGGTCGATAAATGAGAGGTGCATCATGAAGCTTCTGCACCTCGACCGAGCCAGGGGCCGAAGGCGCGGCCCCTGGCAACCCGCGCCTTTGCCCAATCAGACGGTTGGCTTTGCCAACGTTACTCAGCCCATCCCTGGGCCTCGAAGGGGCGAGGCCCAGGATGGGCCGAGTAATTTCCGCACAGCGGACAGACGGTGTTAAGCAAGGGCGCGGGTGGAGGGGCCGCGCCTTCGGCCCCTCCAATTGCCGTTCATTGCAATAACAGAGAAATTCGGGGTATTTACGGCAATTTATCCTGCACGTCACGTAAAGAGGCTGGATAAAAAATGCCACTCAGGCTTA
>NZ_KV792462.1:121184-174963 GCF_001808215.1 Serratia sp. HMSC15F11 | reverse complement strand
AAAAATGCCACTCAGGCTTAAGTGAGCGGCATCGCCGGGCTTTCTTTATCGCGCAGTGTGGTTCAGCGCCTCGCTCACGCGTTCGACGACGTGTTGGGCGGTGACGATGCCGCCGGACAGATACACCTCGGCCGCCGGCAGGTAAACCACCTGGCCTTTTTTCACCGCCGTGGTTTTCTTCAGCGCGGTGCCGGTAAGGATCTTCTGCGGTGCTACCGCGTTTGGCCGTCCGGTCGCGGCGTCTCTATCGATAACGAACAGCCAGTCCGGATTCAGTTTGGCCACCTGCTCAGGCGTCAGCTTGTTGCCGCGCACGTCTTTTTCGTCGGACTGCAGGGCAGACGAGAAGCCGAGGGCGTCATAGACGAAGCTGAAACGGCTCTTGGGGGCGTAGGCGCTGATCTTACCGCCGGAGAACAGCACCACCAGCCCGCGCCCGGCTTGGGCTGCCTGCGGTTTGACCGCCGCGATCTGCGCATCCAGCTTATCGACCGCCGCCTGCGCCTGCTGCTGCTTATCGAACAGCTCGCCCAGCTGCAGCGTGCGCTGTTTCAGGCTGCCCAGCTGATCCTGCGGATCGACGGACATGTTCAGCGTCGGCGCCAGCGCGTTCAGCTCGTCATAGGCTTTGGACGCCCGGCCGGCGATCAGGATCAGATCCGGCTTGGCGGCGCGCAGCACGGCCATATCCGGCTCGAACAGGGTGCCGGCATTGAGGTATTTGTCATCCTGATAGCGCTTCAGGCTATCCGGCAAGTTCTTGCGATTGCCGGGCAGCGCCAGCGGCTCGACGCCCAGCAGCTGCAGCGTTTCAAGCGAGGCGTAATCCAGCACCACGATGCGCTGCGGGTGTTTTTTCACCTCGGTGCTGCCGTTCAGGTGCTGGACGTTGACGGTGGCCGGAGCCACCGGCGCGTCGGTTTTGCTGTGGCAACCCGCCAGCGCCATCGCGGCCAGCAGGGCGATCATCAGGGGGGAGCGGCGTAATCTCATGGAGCTTCCTCACGGTGATGGAATGAAAAGGGCGCGCAGCGCGCGCCCGGGGGCATCAGAAGTTGTAGGTCATGCCGACGGTGTAACGGCGGCCGTCCAGCGTGGTGCGGTAGTGATCGTAATCCACGGTCTTGTCGAGGATGTTGTAGACCCCGCCGGTCAGCTGCAGATTTTTCGCCGCCTGGTAGCTCAGGCCCGCATCGACGAAGGTGTAGGACGGCGTGCTCTTGGCCATCGAGGTGCGGCTCAGGTATTCCGACGTTTTGCTGCGGAAGTTAACGCGCGACCACAGGCTGAGGTCCTGCGTGGCGCGCCAGTCCAGCACGGTGTTGACCATGTGCTTCGGCATCTGGTTAAGCGCTTTGCCCTGGAACTCGCCGCTCTTCTGCTCGGAAGCGGTGTAGGTGTAGTTGGTGTTCCACTTCCAGTCTTTGTTGATCTGCCAGCCGAAGGTGGCTTCTACACCGCGCATATTGGCTTTGTCGACGTTGACGCGATCGCTGATAAAGTCGTAGAGATCGTTGCCGATCTTACAGTCCGGCGTGTCTTCGCAGCGGCGCACTTCGGTGATCTTGTTCTTGAAGTCGGTGTTGAAGACCGTCACCCCGGCGTTGATGCCTTTCAGGCTATCCCACATCAGGCCGATCTCTTCGCTCAGGCTCTTCTCCGGCTGCAGATCCGGATTGCCGACGATGATGCCTTTACGCACGCCGCCGCCGGTAACCTGGCCCCAGTTGGCGGAGGATTGGCGCAGGTCCGGCGATTTGTAACCGGCGGAGACGCCGCCTTTCAGCGTCCACTGTTCGGTCAGGTGCCAGACCCCGTACATGCGCGGCGTCCAGTGGCTGCCAAAGTTTTCGTCCTGATCCATGCGGATGCCGGTCGTCAGACTGAAGTCGTTGGTCAATGCCCACTCGTCTTCGGCGAACAGCGCCCAGCTCCAGCGCGTCAGCTGGTTGACGTCTTTTGCGGATTCAAGCTGGTTGCCGCCATCGCTCAGTTTTTCATAGCGATACTGGCCGCCGAGGTTCAGCATATGCGAGCCCAGCTCGAACTGGTTCTGGGTGTTGAAGATGGTGTTGTACATCTTCATATTGCGACCTGGGTTGTTGGTCTCTTCCCGCTGAACGTAGCTGGTTGAGTTGCCGAAGTCGTAATAGCCGTTGTGGGTCAGCGCGTAGTTGGTGCGCGTATACAGGCTTTCGCTGCGCGACGTTGGCGTGCATTTGCCTTTGCTGCAGCGTTCCGCCACCACCGATTTGCCCGGCGTGCTGTTGCGATCCTGCAGCGAGCGGCCGATTTCGAAGTCGAATTCGTTTTTCTCGTCCGGCGTCAGAGTAAACACCGCGGTGCCGCTGCGCATGCGCTGTTCATTGTAACCGTTGACGATTTTATCTTCCGCGCGGCGCGACAGCAGGCCGTTAACCCGCACGCCGAGCAGGCCTTCAATCAGCGGGCCGGAGGCGTAGGCGTTAGTCTGGAACAGATCGCCGGAATCGCGGTTTTCCTGAAGGGTGGCGTCGCCGTGCAGCGAGCCTTTCCACTCGGTGCGGGAGGTCTTGCGGGTGATGACGTTGATCACGCCGCCCATGGCGTCGGAACCGTACAGCGAAGACATCGGCCCGCGCACCACTTCGATACGCTCGATGGCTTCCATCGGCGGCAGCCAGCCCTGCTCGATGCCGGCGTTGTCGCTGTTCGGACGGGTACCGCGGGTGTCGACGCGCTTGCCGTCCACCAGGATCAGCGTGTACTTGGAGGACATGCCGCGGATGCTGATGTCACTGCTGCTGGCGCCGCCGGTGACCACCACGCCCGGCACGTCTTTCAGCGCGTCGGTCACGTCGCGATAGGCTTTGTCTTCAATTTGCTGGCGCGGGATCACCGAGATGGAAGCGGCGGAGTCCTGAATTTTTTGCTGGAAGCCGGAGGCGGTGACGACCATGGTATCCTGGGTATCGTCCTGCGGCGCGGCCAGTGCGGCGGTGGCGCTGAGCGAGGCGATCACCAGAGCGGCGAGCTTGCTGTAACGTGGCGTTTCCATGAGGTAAACCTTTCCTGGATTGAAGTGAAAGTAATTAACCAATTGAATTTCTAAAGAAATTATTCATAGTTAGCTGAGAGTTCCGGTGCTTCATCAGCGTTGCGTGAGGGTATTGTAAGGATTTTTTTCTGAATGTAAACGCTAATGATAATTCATATCATTTGTATGCTTGTTCTGCTGGTGAGAAAGAGTAACCGGATGAATTAAAGGGAAAACCGGCGCAGCGGATGTGCGCCGGGGAGGATCAGCGTTTCTGGATGTAGGTGATGGCCAGCGCCAGCGCCAGCACCAGGCCTTTGATAATGTCCATGGCGTAGTAGGGCACCGACAGCATCACCAGGCCATTTTGCAGCACGCCGAGGAGCACCGCGCCGATCAGGGTGCCGAGCGCATTGGGTTTACCGGCCCCGGCCAGCGAGAAGCCGATATAGGCCGCCGCCACCGCATCCATCAGATAACCGCCGCCGGCGTTGACCTGCGAAGAGCCAATACGTGACGCCAGCAAGATGCCGCCAAGCGCCGCCAGCCAAGAAGAAATAACGTAAGCGGCAACCCTGTAACGCACGGTGCGGATGCCCGAAAGACGCGCCGCTTCGGGGTTGCCGCCGATGGCATACATGCGGCGGCCATGCTTGGTCAACGACAGGAACAGCTGCACCGCCACGGTGACCGCCAGCATGATCAGCACGATCACCGGCACCTGGCCGAGGGCGGAAAACACCTCCGGGATCAGGCCTTCCGCCATGTCGCCATTCGGCAGCACCATGTTTTGGGTGATGGATCCGCCGTAGCTGTAGGTCATCGCCACGCCCTGTATCACGAACAGGCTGGCCAGCGTCGCCAGCATATCGGGAATTCTGAACACCACGATCAGCAGGGCGTTGAACAGGCCGACCAGCGTGCACAGCAGCAGCGTTACCACGATGGCGCCGGTGGTGCCGAACCCGTGCCAGACGAAAAGCGAAATCACCAGCGCGTTGGCCAACGAGGCGGTCGAGCCGACCGACAGATCGAAACCGCCGACCGACAGCGAGATAGAGACGCCGATGGCGATCACCGTCACGATGGCGATCGAACGCAGGATATTGATGATGTTGTTGGCATCGAGAAAGTTGTCCGACACCAGGCCGAACAGGGCGATCAGCGCCGCCACGGTCAGCAACATGCCCCATTTGTAGAGGAAATCGAACAGCTGTTGGCGCCAGGGCAGCGCAGGCCGCAGGGCTAATTCTTTACTCACGCAGGGGTTCCTCCGGTGGAATAGAGCAATAAGGTTTCTTCGTCGATGTCGGCGGCGTTCAGCTCCGCCACGATGCGGCCGTCCCACAGCACGCAGATGCGATCACACAGACCAACCAGCTCGGCGAACTCGCCGGAGGCGTAAATCACGCCTTTGCCGGCGCGCGCCAGGCCGTCGATCAGGCCAAACAGCTCTTGCTTGGCCTTGATGTCCACGCCCTTGGTCGGTTCATCGAAGATCAGCACCTCGGCGTCGCCGCGCAGCCATTTGCCGATCGCCACTTTTTGTTGATTGCCGCCGGACAGGCGCGCCAGCCGCTGTTGCGGGCCCGAGGCGCGAACGTTCAGGCGCTGCATGATCTCGCGTGCCCAGCGCAGCTCTTGCCGCCGGCTGAACAGGCTCCAGCGCGAGAAGCTGTCGTCGGCGCTGACGCTCAGGTTCATCGGGATCGCCTCATCGATAAAAATGCCTTCTTTGCGGCGCTCTTCCGGCACCAGCGCCAATCCTTGTTCGACCGAGAGGTGCGGCGCGCGCGGCGCCCAGGGTTGCCCGCGCAGTTCGCCGCGCTCGAGCTGCACGGCGCCGGCGCCGAACAGCGCTTTGCACAGCTCGGTTTTGCCGGCTCCGGCCAGCCCGGCGATGCCGAGAATTTCGCCCTCATGCAGCCGCAGCGAAACGTCGCGCAGCTTGTGGCGATCGCGCAAGCCTTGCACCTGCAGCAGCGTTCGCTCGGCGTGCGGTGGGCGCGGCGGCGGGAAAATGTCGTCCAGCCGATGCCCGAGCATTTTCTCGACGATCTGCTCGCCGCGCAGCCCGCGCATGGGGTCTTCACTGACGCGCCGGCCGTCGCGCAGCACCGTCAGCCGATCGCAAATGTCGCTCAGTTCGTGGATGCGGTGGGAAATAAACACGATGCCGATGCCTTCGGATTGCAGGCGGCGCACCACGTTAAACAGGCGCTTGCTCTCGGCGCGATCGAGCGGCGCGGTCGGTTCATCGAGCACCAGAAAACGGCAGCGGTGCGACAGCGCGCGCGCCAGCAGCACCTGCTGTTTTTCCGCCAACGTGCAGTCCGCCAGACGTCTGCGCGGGTTGAGCGGCAGCGCCCATTGCTGCAGCAGCTGCGCGGCGCGGCGGTGCAGCTCCGCCCAGTTCAGCCAGTGGCCCGGTTCGTTCAGCCAGTCCAGCATGATGTTTTCCGCCACCGACAGCGTGGGGATCAGCGCGACGTCCACCTCTTGCTGCACCACGTGGATGCCGTGGCGGCGCGCCTGCAGCGGGGAATGAATTTCCACCGCCCGGCCGTCGATCAGGATCTCGCCGCGGTAGTGATCGTGGGCGCCGGAGAGGATCGCCATCAGCGTCGACTTGCCCGCGCCGTTGGCGCCGACCAGCGCATGAATTGAGCCGCCCTGCAGCGTGAAGTCCACGTCTTGCAGCGCGTTGAAGCCGGCGAAGGCGATCGAGATATTGCGCATCTCGAGGCGCGAAGGCGTTGCGGTTGACATTGTGTAGCAAGGCCGTTTAGATGTTTAGATGGCTGTTTTGCTCTGTTGTAACACAGATTGCGCCGTTGGCAACCAACAAAATGGCATAACGGCGATGAAAAGCGTGGGTGGACAGGGGCGCAACCCGCGTCAGGCTGCGCCGGTGCGAGAAGCGGTCAGAAGGTGGTGGGGGTGTGTGCGCTGACGATGCGGCAGATGCGCGCCGACGTATTGCTGAAGCTGTGCGGAATGCCGGTGTTGATGGCGTAGCTCTGACCGGCGGTCAGGCAGTAGCTCTGGCCGTTGATGGTCAGCACGATCTCGCCTTCCAGCAGGGTGCCGATCTCTTCGCCCTGGTGCTTGATCTTTTCGCCGGTGGTAGTGCCGGGCTGGTAGGTTTCCAGCATCATCGCCAGGTTGCGCGTCGGGCTGCCGTTGTGCACCAGCTTCATCGACACCCCCTGGCTGCCGATCTCAATCAGGTCCTCGGCGTCGATCACCACGCGCGGTTCGTCGGCGGCTTCCGGTTCGGCAAAGAATTCCGACAGTGACAGGCCATACACCTTCAGCAGCTTTTGCAGCGTGCTGATGGCCGGGCTGACCTTGTCCTGTTCGATGGTGCTGATCGCACTGTGGGTTAACCCGGACAGTTCGGCGACCCGGCGCTGCGACAAACCCAATTGCTGACGGATCTGCGACAGGCGTTTGCCCGGTGCCAAGCTGGCTTCGCTCATAGCGGTACTTCCTTCTGGTAGGGGCGACAGGCAGACATGAATATCGCTATCGGGCGCCTGTCTGGGCGATAACGATGCTGCATGATATCGGTAGTTAGGGCAGGTTTGGAAAATATATTGCCCATGTTCACTCTCGGTGCGTTGGACGAAATAGTTGACGCAAAAAGGACGGCAAGGCCTTTTCGGTCAATATTTTATCAATTTAGCAGCCGGTGGCGAATAATCAAACAGGATTGTAACATTTGCAAACCTATTCTGTTAAGGCTATGTTTCATATTGTGGATGTTATTTTGAGCGCCCAGCAGCGGCGCAGCCTGGCGAGAAATCCAATCATGTGTTGAATCGAACGGCGGACGGGCGCCAACGCGCCTTAAGAGCATAATGGCGGGGGACGTATGCAAACCAATAGCGCAGCAGTTGAACATTTTGCACAGCATCATGAAGAGAGGCGAAGTAGCGCGTTCCAAAATGAGGTTGCTCATTATTTGGAACGCCATCCCGCCACGCAGTATGTCGATATCCTTCTCACCGATCTCAATGGTTCCTTCCGCGGCAAACGCATACCCGTCTCAGGGTTGAAAAAACTGGAAAAAGGCAGCTACTTCCCCGCATCGGTGTTCGCCATGGACATCCTCGGCAACGTGGTGGAGGAAACCGGTCTTGGGCAGGAGCTCGGCGAACCGGACCGCGTATGCCTGCCGGTACCCGGCTCGCTGACGCCGTCGGCCGCCGATCCCGAGCATATCGGCCAGGTGCTGCTGACCATGCTGGATGAAGATGGCACTCCCTTTGACGTTGAACCCCGCAATGTGCTGAACCGCGTGTGGCAGGCGCTGCGACAGCGCGGCTTGTTCCCGGTGGCAGCGGTAGAGCTGGAGTTTTATCTCATCGATCGGCAGCGCGACGCGGAGGGCGATTTGCAGCCGCCATGCGCGCCCGGCACCCAGGAGCGCAACACCCAAAGCCAGGTGTATTCCGTCGATAACCTGAACCATTTCGCCGAGGTGCTGAACGACATCGACGCGCTGGCGAAGCTGCAGGGGCTGCCGGCGGACGGTGCGGTGGCGGAGGCGTCGCCGGGGCAGTTCGAGGTCAACCTGCGTCATACCGACGATATCTTGCTGGCCTGCGACCACGCGCTGGCGCTGAAGCGGCTGGTGCGGCTGGTGGCCGAGAACCACGACATGCACGCCACCTTTATGGCCAAACCCTATGAGGATTACGCCGGCAGCGGCATGCACGTGCACGTCAGTATGCAGGACGGGGCGGGCAACAACCTGTTCGTCGACGCCGAAGGCGAGGATTCACCGCTATTGAAACAGGCATTGGCCGGGATGATCACCCTGATGCCGGCGTCGATGGCGCTGCTGGCGCCGAACGTCAACGCCTACCGGCGCTTCCAGCCGGGGATGTATGTGCCGATCCAGGCCGCCTGGGGCCACAACAACCGCACCGTGGCGCTGCGCATTCCCTGCGGCGAACCGGAGAACCACCGGGTGGAGTACCGCGTCGCCGGCGCCGACGCCAATCCCTATCTGGTGATGGCGGCGATCCTGGCCGGCATGCTGTACGGGCTGGACAACGCGCTGCCGCTGCCCGAGCCGGTGACCGGCAATGGGCTGGAGCAGGAGGGGCTGCCGTTGCCGATCCGCCAGAGCGACGCATTGTACGAGTTCGAACACCAGCACGCGCTGACCCATTATCTGGGCGAGCGTTTTACCCAGGTTTATCACGCCTGCAAGACGGACGAACTGCTGCAGTTTGAACGGCGGGTGACGGAAACCGAGATCGACTGGATGTTGAAAAATGCCTGAATGGGCGTATAAAGTAAGAAGTATATGCGGGCGACCGGCCTGCCGGTAGCGGATTAATTCGCCTGCCGGGCTGGTTTTCCGTTCGATCGACAAAAAGAATTTGTATTTGAGGGCTTCCGGATCTTGTCATCCGGAGGCATTCTGGTGCAAAATATCTCAAATGCAGATAGCCGACGTTTTGAAAGCGTCGGTTATTTTTTTTTGCATTAAGTTTTACCAACGTAGCGTTTCATACACCAAGCGAGGCCGGACACCGATCCGGATAGATAAATAGTTTCGTGCACGATCAAACAAAACTTTATGGTCGTGACTCATGAGGATTAGAAAGATGGGGCAATTTTTCACTTTAGCACCGGTGCCCGCCGGTTTCCGCTGTGGCCGCAGCGACTATGGAGCAGCCGAGGTTTCCTCGACCCGTTATCCAGCTTACAACCCCCTTCTTTTAGAATTAAGTCGCTCGTTGCGAAGTTTCCCCGCAACCTTAAGTCTTGGCGTGTCCGCCATCCGCAAGGCTCAAGGTAAGGGGGGGCTGAACAATGTCCGATAATACCCTCAACGCCGCTCCGGCTCAGCGCACTCAGCTGCGCAAAACCCTGACTTTGGTTCCGGTAGTGATGATGGGCCTGGCTTATCTGCAGCCAATGACCATCTTCGATACCTTCGGCATCGTATCCGGCCTGACCGATGGTCACGTCGCGACCGCGTACGCCTTCGCTCTGCTGGCGATCCTGTTTACCGCCCTGAGCTACGGCAAGCTGGTGAAGAAGTTCCCTTCCGCCGGTTCTGCCTACACTTACGCCCAGAAAGCCATCAGCCCGCACGTCGGCTTTATGGTGGGCTGGTCATCGCTGCTGGACTACCTGTTCATGCCGATGATCAACATCTTGCTGGCCAAGATTTACCTGGAAGCGATTTTCCCGGGCGTCCCGTCCTGGATCTTCGTGGCGGTGCTGGTCGGCTTGATGACGATTTTCAACCTGCGCGGCATCAAGCTGGTGGCTAACCTGAACTCCATCATCGTGGTGGTGCAGGTGGCGATCATGATCGTGTTCCTCGGCCTGGTGATCAACGGCATTTACCACGGCGAAGGTGCCGGTACGCTGGTCAGCAGCCGCCCGTTCTGGTCCGATAACGCCCACGTGGTGCCGATGATTACCGGCGCGACCATCCTGTGCTTCTCGTTCCTGGGCTTCGACGGCATCAGCTCGCTGTCCGAAGAGACCAAAGACGCAGAGAAAGTGATCCCGAAAGCCATCTTCCTGACGGCGCTGATCGGCGGCATCATCTTTATCGTGGTGTCTTACTTCGTGCAGCTGTACTTCCCGGACATCTCGCGCTTCAAGGATCCTGACGCGTCGCAGCCTGAAATCATGCTGTACGTGGCGGGCAAGTTCTTCCAGTCGGTGATCCTGGTGTTCTCCTGTGTGACGGTATTGGCGTCTGGCATGGCGGCGCATGCGGGCGTTTCGCGTCTGATGTACGTGATGGGCCGCGACGGCGTGTTCCCGACTCGCTTCTTCGGCTATGTACATCCGAAGTGGCGTACCCCGGCGCTGAACGTGCTGCTGGTGGGTGCCATCGCGCTGTCCGCGGTATCGTTTGACCTGGTGACCGCGACCGCGCTGATCAACTTCGGTGCGCTGGTGGCCTTCACCTTCGTCAACCTGTCGGTGATCTCGCAGTTCTATATCCGCGACAAGATGAACCGCACCGTGAAGGACACGTTCAACTACCTGATCCTGCCGGTGATGGGCGCACTGACCGTCGGCGCGCTGTGGGTCAACCTGGAAGCCAGCTCGATGACGCTGGGTCTGGTCTGGGCGGCTATCGGCCTGATCTACCTGGCCTTCGTCACCCGCAGCTTCCGTTTGCCGGTGCCGCAAGCGAGCGAAGACGCCGCCTAAGCGCGAGCCGTCTCCTCTGCCACCAAAAAGGCCGCATTCGCGGCCTTTTTATTGTGCTGACAAGAGAGGAAAAACGGTTTTTTCCTCTCTTGTGGTTATCAGCCGAAAATCAATGAATTGATTTTCCTTTTTCTGCTTGCTGCGGGTTTTACCCCACCAACTCTTTGCCGTAATCGAACAGCGCTTTCAGCAGGGCGGTTTTCTCTTTGTCGCCTTCGTGCAGGTTATACAGCGACTCGAGCTGCAGCAGGTAACTCTGCACGCGCTCCGCGCTCAACGCTTCCTGGCGGTGCTGCAGCCAGCGGCGCTGCTCGGCATCGTCCAGCGTATTCGGGTAGTTGCGCGCGCGGAAGCGGAACAGCAGCTCTTTCATGCGGCCGTCGCTGAAGGCCAGATCCAGCGCCGGCAGGTTCTGCGGCTTGGTCTGCTGAATAATCCTCATTGCCGCCTTGTCGGCGTCGCTGAAGAAACCGTCGTACAACCGGGCGTCGACGTCGTCGGAGCCTTTGAACGGCTCGGCTTCGGCGAACAGCGCCACCACTTTCTCGCGCACTTCCGGGTGCTGTTTCAGCAGCTGCAGGTTCTGCAGGCAGGCCTGGCGATCGATGCCCAGCCGCTCGGCGTTCTCCGGCAGCAGGGTTTTGGCCGGCGCCAGCACCGGGCATTTGTTGATGTGTACCAGCTTGATCGGCACCGGCGCCTGATCCGGCGCCAGGTCGTCGCGGCGGGTATACAGGCGTTCACGCAGCTGCTCGGCGCTCAGCGTCAGCAGCGGCGTCATATCGCCGGCCAGATCGCACATGATCACTGCGTTCTTGTTGTCCGGGTGCCAGGCCAGCGGCGACACCCAGCTGGTGTTGCCGCGCGCCGCGCCGAACATGCCGGAGACATGCACCAGCGGCGTCATGTCGGCGACGTCGATCAGGGCGTTCAGCTTGTGTTTGTTGCGGTGCTGCAATAGGAAGTCGAACAGCCGGGGCTGCGCCTGCTTGACCAGCTTGGCCATCGCGATGGTGGCGTAAACGTCCGACATCGCGTCGTGAGCCTGCGTGTGCTCGACGCCGTTGGCGCGCGTCAGGTGTTCCAGGCGGAAGCTGGGGAAGCCGTCTTCGTTTTCCGGCCAGACGATGCCGTCCGGGCGCAGGGCATAGCAGGCGCGCATCACATCCAGCAGATCCCAGCGCGAGTTGCCGTTTTGCCAGCTGTAGGCATAGGGATCGTAGAAGTTGCGATAGAAGATATTGCGGCTCACTTCGTCATCGAAGCGGATGTTGTTGTAACCGAGAATGCAGGTGCCGGCCACGCTGAAGGCCTGATGGATTTGGCGGGTGAATTCGGCTTCGTTAACGCCTTTGGCGCGCGCCACCTGCGGCGTGATGCCGGTGATCATCACCGCCTCCGGTTCCGGCAGGTAATCGACGGCCGGGGCGCAGTAGATGACCAGCGGTTCTTCGATAATGTTGAAATCCATATCGGTGCGCACGCCGGCGAACTGCGCCGGGCGGTCCAGCGACGGGCTCTTGCCGAAGGTCTCATAGTCGTGAATGTAAAATGTGGCCGTTGCCTTGCTGCTCAAAATCGCGTCTCTTCAGTGGCGGATACAAGATGCCCCTATTGTAACGGCGTGGGGAGCGATGCCAAGCGGCGGTTAGCGAAATGCGCGCAATTACGCACGGCGATAATAATTCAGCCGTTGATGAAAGTAGGGGAGCAGGTGGTCGGGGACCTGTTGTTCTGTTTCCGCCTGAGTGGAGGCGATGCCGTAGCGTTCGTTGTAGATCACGCTGATGGCCAGCAAATCGGTTTCTATTTTTTCGCGTTGTGCCTGCGGTAAGCTATCCAGCTTTCGAGCCATCGTTATCTCCCTGTTAACCTTAGGGCATAATAGGATCGTTAGCGGGTCTTGTCCCTACCCATTCCGGGGGGCGGTGGACGCCTGAGCGCCTTGCTGCGAGCAGGGGGCCAGGCTGTGGCGCGCGGCGAACTCGCTCTGCGGCTGGTGTGCATTGAGGCGATCCGCCCGGTTATACAGCGAACAGGCGCCGCCGATGACCGCCACCCAAAACAGGGTGCACAGCAGCAAAACCCCCAACCAGGCTTTTTGGTTATAGGTCATAAGTCCTCCACGGACGAGAAGAGAAATAACATTGACCGTTAAATTAAATCAGGGGCTACATCAATGGTATTTAAACAGTAGGGATTAATCGCAATGCGTGCCCGACTCTTTTGTTACGAAATCCATGATGGATGTTTCAAAAGATTCCTTAAGATAATATTAAGAAAATTGAGTAGGGGCGCCGTAATTCTATTTAATATTTGTTTAATTATCCGCAGATACAATCTTCCACATTCAATGCCAATGTGGGTGATAATTATGAAAACGCTACTGTTGACCGGCGCTACCGGCTTTCTCGGTGGTGCAGTTCTCGAAAAATTATTGATTGAAAATCAGTCTATTAATTATCTTTTACTGGTGCGCGCCGATGATGCGCAGCAAGGGCTGGCCCGTATTCGCACGAATATGGAAAAGTTTAATATCGATGCGAATCTGCTGTCTAAAATTACGATAGAAAATATATTGTTGGGCGACCTTTCCGAGCCGGCCGACTTTTTAACTGACGCACGTATTAACAATGTCACGCACGTTATTAACTGTGCAGCCGTTGCCTCATTTGGTAATAACCCGCTCATTTGGAAGGTAAACGTAGAAGGCACTCTGGCCTTTGCCGAAAGAATGGCGCAGGTGCCGGGATTAAAACGTTTCCTGCACGTCGGTACCGCCATGTCTTGTTCGCCGGAGCCGGGTTCGCTGGTGGCGGAGAGCGGCGAGTTTGAGGAAGACGCCGAGCACCTGGTGGAATATACGCGTTCCAAATCCACCATCGAACAGCTGATGCGCCAACGCTGCCCGCAAATGCCGCTGACCATCGCTCGTCCGTCGATCGTGGTGGGGCACACCCGCCTGGGTTGCCAGCCTTCCAGCAGCATTTTCTGGGTGTTCGGCATGGCGCTGATGCTGCGCAAATTCATGTGCTCGTTGGAGGACAATATCGACGTGATCCCGGCGGACTACTGCGCGGATGCGCTGGTGATGCTGATGAACAGCGAAACGCTGGAGAACGACGTGTATCACATCTCCGCCGGCGTGGAGAGCAGCGTCAGCTTTGCCGAAATCGACAACGCCATGGCGGCGGCGCTGGAAAAGGCGCCGGGGGGGGATGAGTATGCGCAGGTGACGTATGACGCGCTGGTGAAAATGCGCCGCCAGCTGAAAGACATTTTCGGCCCGTGCAACGAGCGGCTGATGCTCAAAGCGATGCGCCTGTACGGATCGTTCGCCATGCTCAACGTGCGTTTCAGCAACGAGAAGATCCTCAAGCTGGGCATGCCGAAGCCGCCACGCTTCACCGACTACATCGCCGGTTGCGTGCAGTCGACCCGCGGGCTGTCTATCCAGCAGCAGATGGTGGTGGACTTCAAATAACCGCCGGGCGCAGCGGGCGCCCGAGGTTGCTTCGCTACCAGGACGAAGAGGACCAGAAGACGCGGCCGAGCACCACCAGTTGCTCTTTGCGCTGCTGATAGCTGAGGTGCTCGTCCTGGTATTCTTCCCGGTTGAGAGAGCGGATGATGACGCCGCCGTCCGGCTGCTCGATCAGCACCTTCACCCGCAGCAAATTGCCGTGGCGGATGGCGTAGGTCTTGCCTTCCCGGATGCGCGTGTCGTCGGTGTTGATGCCGACCACGTCGCCGTCCTGCAGCCGTGGTTCCATGCTGGAACCGGAGATGCGAATGATGCGTGCGGCGTTGACCGCCACCCCCATCTTGTGCAGGTAGTAACGGCGGAAGATCAGCGAAAACTCCTCGCGATCGACGATTTCGTAGCAGCCGTCGCCGGCGGAAAAATCAATATCCAGCAGCGGGATCTCCACAAACTCTTCCTTGTCCTGTTCGGTATCTTCCCATACCACCGGTTTCAAACGGGCGGGCTGGAAGTCCGACTCCGCCGCCACGTTGTCAAACGGGCGCACCAGCTGCTTTTCGTGAAACACGTCGAACCAGCCCTTGGGCAAATTCAGCCTGGCCTCGATCCGCCTGGCCAGATTGTCGCCAAGATTGCGGGAGGATTTTTCCCCGATGATTTGGCTCAGCGTCGGCGCGGAAGACTCAACCAGCGTGGCGAACTCATTCTGGTTGACGCCTTGCCGGGCGTAGCGGGCCATCAATTCGCGCAGATTGTTGCGCCTGATTTCTTTAGTTTCCATTGTTCGATGATCGCACTCTTTAGCAAAAAGGTAAATAACGGTTTTGCTAAAAAACACTTGCGCATGATTTAGCAATTAGCTAAAACAAAAGGGTGAGCCAAAGGTTCACCTGTGCGGAGCGGCCTGTCATGATGAGAGGCCGCTCAGTGAAATCAAACGAGAGAGGGACTTTACGATGTACAAGATTGATTACAATAGCTACCGATCGGTCGCCAGCTTCGGCCACCGCGTGCGCTTTCTGGTGCTGCACTACACGGCGCAAAACTTTGCCGACTCGGTGAAGTCGTTGACCGGAAAATCGGTGAGCGCGCACTATCTGGTGCCGGATCCGACCGAGGCCACCTATCAGGCCGCCGGCTTTAGCGGCGTGCGCATTTTCAACCTGGTGGACGAGAACGAGCGCGCCTGGCATGCCGGCACCAGCCAGTGGGGCACCCGCAGCAATATCAACGACACCTCGATCGGCATCGAGATCGTCAACCTAGCGAGCGGCGACGGTGAAAACATCACCTTCCCGCCGTTTAACCCGCAGCAGATCGAGGCGGTCACCCAGCTGGCGCAGAATATCCTGCAGCGTTACCCTGACATCTCGCCGGTGAACGTGGTGGCGCACTCCGACATCGCGCCGGGCCGCAAGAGCGATCCGGGCCCGCAGTTCCCGTGGCAGCAGCTGTATCAGGCCGGCGTCGGCGCCTGGTATGACGAGGCGACCAAGCAGCAGCGCCAGCAGGAATACTGCCGCCAGGGGCTGCCGGCGCAGGCCGAGCTGCTGAAACTGTTCGCCCAATACGGCTACGACACCTCGGCGGCAAATACCGCAGAAGGCTATCGCCAGCTGGTGCGCGCGTTCCAGCTGCACTTCCGCCAGCAGAAGTATGACGGCGTGATGGATGTCGAAACCGCCGCCGTTCTACGCGCGCTGGTCGACAAGTACGCCGCCTGAGCCTGACCGCGAATGGGGGACGCCTCATTCGCCTTTTCCTTGCCGGGCTTCCTCCGCTAAAATAGCGGTCTGGCTGGTCTTTATCGGAGGCATTGTGCGCCTCGATCGAAAAATCTCTTCCCTTGAATTGCTGACCTACCGCCACTATCGCATCGTCCACGGCGTGCGCATCGGGTTGGCGTTTATCCTGACCTTTCTGCTGATCCGCTTGCTGGCGGTGCCCGAAGGCACCTGGCCGCTGATCACCCTGGTGGTGGTGATGGGGCCGATCTCGTTTTGGGGCAACGTGCTGCAGCGGGCGCTGCAACGCATTGCCGGCACGGTGTTCGGCGCCGCGTCCGGCCTGATCGCCCTGTATCTGGAACTCTATTCGCTGCCGCTGATGCTGGCTTGGTGCGGCGTGGTGATGTTCGTCTGCGGTTACCTGACGCTGGGCAAACGGCCGTATATGGCGCTGCTGGTGGGGATCACGCTGGCGGTGGTGTGCGGCGCGGGCGCCGGCGACATGCATACCGCGCTGTGGCGCAGCGGCGACGTGATCTTCGGCTCGCTGCTGGCGCTGCTGTTCACCAGCATCTACCCACAGCGCGCCTATATTCTGTGGCGCATGCAGATGGCGGACTGCCTGCAAACCGCCGCCCGCCTCTACGGCGCGTATTTTTCGCCGAACGTCATTGAGCGGCCGCGGCTGGAGCCGCAGCTCAAGGACCTGCTGAATCAGGTGGTGAAGCTGCGCAGCCTGATCGTGCCCGCCAGCAAGGAAACCCGCATCCCCAAAGCGGTGTTCGAGGCGGTGCAAACCCTCAGCCGCAATCTGGTGTGCACGCTGGAGCTGATGGCCGACGCCTACTGGGCCTCGCGTGAAACGCACTTCATCATGTTAAACGCCCGCACGCTGCGCAGCACCCAGCTGCTGACGTTGAGCTCGCTGGAATCGCTGGCGGTGCTGATGCGCGAAGGGCCGCAGGCGCAGCGGCAGGCGGCGGCGGGGCAGCTGGCGGAGATCGCCGGCGAGCTGAAAACGCTGATGCAAGAGGTCAGCCTCGGCCAGCACGGCGAAGCGCCGATTTACGGCTATGTCTGGCTCAGCATGGAGCTGGCGCAGCAGCTGGAAGAGCTGGGGGATCTGCTCCAGGTCTGCACCGCCGCCGGGCGCGAATAAGGGGTCAGATCATGAAGGCGGCGCTTTGGGTTTTGGCCGCCGGGGCAAAGTGGGTAAGATAAGGCAATCACTGTTGTGCCGGACTGCCACAAACCTGTATCTTGGTGCCATGTGGCCGTAAGCAAATGAATCTGTGTATTACTAAAGCAAGGGTATAAAGATGGATAATGCAAATAAGCCGAGTTTCCAGGACGTGCTGGAGTTTGTGCGTATGTTCCGCCGCAAAAACAAACTGCAACGCGAGATCGTCGACAACGAAAAGAAAATTCGTGATAACCAGAAGCGCGTGCTGCTGCTCGACAACCTGAGTGAGTACATCAAGCCCGGCATGAGCATTGAAGACATTCAGGGCATCATCGCCAACATGCGCAGCGACTACGAAGATCGCGTTGATGACTACATCATCAAAAATGCCGATCTGTCCAAAGAGCGCCGCGAGCTGTCCAAAAAGCTGAAAGCAATGGGCGAAGTGAAGTAACCCGCTTTAGCGGGCCGGGCGTCCTGCCTGGCCCGCATCCTTATCCCGCCTGATTTGCCGTTCTTGCCGACACTGCCGTTTCCGTTGGGGCGTTCCCCGGCGGCCGAAGGCGCCTCCCCATCCTGCAGGATCTGCAGGTGACCGCCGGGGAACGCTTGTTACTGCTCCGCGCCGTACATGTCGAAGTCGAAATACCTGTCGTTGATTTTCTTGTAAGTGCCGTTGGCGCGGATCGCCTGCAGCGCGGCGTTGAAGGCGTTCAGCAGCGCGGTATCGTCTTTGCGCACCCCGATGCCGTCGCCGACGCCGAAGTATTTGCTGTCGGTCAGCTCGGCGCCGATAAAGGCGAAATCTTTGCCGCCGGGCGTTTTGAAAAACTCGCTGGCGCTGACGCTGGCCAGCAGCGACGCATCCAGCCGGCCGTTGGCCAGATCTTCGTTCACTTCCTGTTGGCTTTGGTAAGCCACCACGTTGACGCCGGCCGGGCGCCACAGCGCGTTGGCATAGGCCTCCTGGCTGGAGCCTTGCTGCACGCCGACCGATTTGCCCTTCAGCGAGGCGACGGTAGGCTGCAGGTTGCTGCCCTTATGCGCCACCAGCCGCGCCGGGGCGTTGGAGACTTTGCTGGAGAAGGCGATCTGCTGCCGGCGCTGTGGCGTGATGGTCATCGACGAGGCGATGGCGTCGAACTTCTTCGCCTGCAGGCCGGGGATCATGCCGTCCCAGCTGCTTTCTACCCACACGCATTTGGCCTGCATCTGGTCGCACAGCGCCTGGGCGATATCGACGCCGAAGCCGGTCAGCTTGCCCTGCGGAGTTTTATATTCCAGCGGTGGAAAGGTGGGATCGATGCCCAGCTTGATCACTTTGCCGCTGAATTCACCGCTCAGCGCGGGAAAGCTCGCGGCCAGCGGCAGTAACAACAACAGCCCTTTGATGGTTTTCATGTCATTTCCTCAGCGTTGGCGATTAAACCGCAGGGCGAGCCAAAAAGCGCTCGACCAATTTGACCCAGTAGGTGGCGCCCAGCGACAGACTGTCGTCGTTGAAGTCATAACCGGGATTGTGCAGAGAATTGCCCGGCGTGGCGGGGCCGTTGCCGATCGAGATATAGCTGCCTGGGCACTTCTCCAGCATAAAGGCGAAATCTTCGCTGGCGGTGAACGGCCGCAGCGTGGGGATAACCCGGTTTTCTCCGGCCCATTCCAGCGCCACCGCGCGCGCCAGCTCGGTCTCTGCCGGGTGGTTCACCAGCACCGGGTAGCCGTGCTGATAGTCGATCTCCGCGCGGGCGCCGAAGCTGGCGGCCTGCGCCGTGACCAGCTCGGTGATGCGCTGCTCCAGCCGCTCACGCACCGCTGCCGTCAGCGCGCGCACGCTGAGCGTCAGGGTGGCGGTCGCCGGGATCACGTTGGCGGCCTGGCCGGCCTGCATCGCCCCCACGGTGACGATCGCCGTTTCCTGCGGATCGATATTGCGCGCCACGATGGTTTGCAGGCTCATGACGATGGCCGCGCAGGCCACCACCGGATCGACGGTGCTCTGCGGCACCGCGCCGTGGCCGCCGTGGCCGTGCAGGGTGATGTGTACCGTATCGGCCGAGCACATGAAGGGGCCGCTGGCGAAGCCCAGGTGGCCGGCGGGGAAGCCGGGCACGTTGTGCATGGCGAACACCGCGTCGCAGGGGAAACGCTCAAACAGGCCGTCTTCAATCATCACTCTGGCGCCGCCGCCGCCTTCTTCCGCCGGCTGAAAGATCAGGTGCAGCGTGCCGCTGAAGTTCGGCTGCCGCGCCAGATAGCGCGCCGCCGCCAGCAGCATGGCGGTGTGCCCGTCGTGGCCGCAGGCGTGCATCACCCCGGAATGGGTGCTGGCGTGCGGCAAGCCGGTCGTTTCGGCAATCGGCAGGGCGTCCATGTCGGCGCGGATGCCGAGTGATTTTCCCGGCCCGCGCTGCAGTGTGGCGACAACGCCGGTTTGTCCTACGCCGCGCGTGACGCGGTAACCCCATTCCGCCAGCCGTTGCGCCACCAGATCCGACGTCGCGAACTCCTGGAAGCCCAGCTCCGGGTGGGCGTGAATGTGTCGGCGAAGTGCGACCATTTCATCATGAACGGCGGCGATCTCAGGCAGTACGAGTGGAGGGCTCATCACGGTCTCCGGCAAAGGGTCCCGGCCAACGGGCGGGGAATGGGGCAGAGGGATAGGCATCGAGACTAGCAAACTCCGTTTTTGCCGGGTAGCCGCCGTTCGGTTATGCTGACAACTGATGATTGTCAGGAGGTGAACATGAAACTGCACCAACTGCAGGCGCTGGTGGCCAGCGCCGACAGCGGCAGCATTCGCGCGGCGGCGCGGCATCTGGGGCTGTCGCAGGCGGCGGTGACCCGCGCGCTGCGCGAACTGGAGCAGGAGCAGGCTCTGCCGCTGCTGATCCGCACCCCGACCGGGCTGGGCTTTACCCCCTACGGCAAAACCCTGTTGGCGCACGCCCGGCTGGTGTTGAATCAGCTGGAGCAGGCGCAGGGGGAAATGGCGGCGCTGCGCGGGCGGACGGCGGATCTGGTCAAGGCGGCGATCACCCCCTGGCTGATGCTGACGGTGTTGCCGCCGGCGGTGATGGCGTTTCGCAGCAAGGTGCCGGCGGTGCGGCTGGAACTGTCGGAAAGCCTGATGGCCAATGCCCAGTCGCAGCTGCGCGAGGGCACGATGGATTTTGCCATCACGCCGCTGCCGGCATCGTCGGCGCCGCAGGAGTTTCACTGCGAACCGCTGCTGGAGTATGAAACGGCGTATATGGTGCGGCGCGGCCACCCGCTGGCGCACAGCACCTCGCTGCATCAGCTGCTGGAGCAGGATTGGGTGATGAGCTATACCCAGGAAAGTTTCGATGCGCTGCTCGATGCGGTGTTCCACCGCCACGGCGCGCGCCTGCCGCGCCAGCGCATCATCCAGGCGCATTCGTTCGGCATGCTGCAGGCGCTGGTGGAGTCCGCCGAGATGTGTACCTGGTGCCCGCGGCCGATCGCCGCGCTGCCGCAGTTCGCTTCCCGCGTGCAGCCGCTGGCGCTGCGGGAGAGCTGCCAGCCGGCGCAGCTGAATATCGTCACCCGGCGCAACAGCATTCTGAGCGCCGCCGCCCATGCGTTTATCGACACGCTGGTGCGCACCCTGCGCCAGCAGGCGCGATCGTCGCGGCCGGAAGATCGCCAGATCTACGATCGCGTGCGCCTGCTGATGTAGCGGATCTCCCCGGATCGCCGATCCCGCAAATGGGATCGCGATCCGCATTTGTAGCATTTTTAGCCGCGATGTTAACGATATGTGATTTTGCTCAAATAATTATTTTCGCAGCTTTGGTTATATGTCGCTCTATGTTCACGTTGTCATTTTGAGTTTTCCTGGGTGTTTGATGATTAATAAATTGAAATTTATCACTTTATAACGCTTATTGTTTTTTGTTTGATAAAAATGACAACGTCAACATTAAGAAAATTCAAGAGTTTAACGAGTGTATTGGAGGAAGAGATGAGCCAGTTGCCGGAAAAAATGCGCGCGGTCGTTTGCCACGGCCCGCAGGATTATCGTTTCGAACAGGTGCCCACGCCGCTACCGAAGGCGCGCGAGCTGGTGATCAAGGTGGAAGGCTGCGGCATCTGTGCCGGCGACTGCAAGTGCAAGAACGGCGCGCAGATGTTTTGGGGAGAGAACCCGTGGGTTAAACCGCCGGTGGTGCCGGGGCATGAGTTCTACGGCCGCATCGCCGCGCTGGGCGAGGGCGCGGAAGGCAAATACCGGATCGGCGAGCGGGTGATCGCCGAGCAGATCGTACCGTGCTGGGAGTGCCGCTATTGCAAATCCGGCAGTTACTGGATGTGTGAGACGCATAACATTTACGGTTTCCAAAAAGACGTGGCGGAGGGCGGCATGGCGGAGTACATGCGTTTTTCCGAAAACGCCATCGTGCACAAGATCCCGGAAAGCCTGAGCCATGAAGACGCGGTATTGATTGAGCCGATGGCCTGCGCCATCCACACCGTGGCGCGCGGCGACATCCAGCTGGACGACGTGGTGGTGCTGGCCGGCGCCGGGCCGCTCGGGCTGTGCATGGTGCAGGTGGCGCGCCTGAAGACGCCGAAGAAACTGATCGTGATCGACGCCATCGACGAGCGCCTGGCGCTGGCGAAGGAATTTGGCGCCGACGTGGTGATCAACCCGCTGAAGGAAGACGCCGACCAGATCGTCAAATCGCTGACCGGCGGCTACGGCTGTGACGTGTACATCGAGGCCACCGGCGCGCCGATCGGCGTCACCCAGGGGCTGCAGATGATCCGCAAGCTGGGCCGCTTCGTGGAGTTCAGCGTGTTCGGCAAGGAAACCACCGTCGATTGGTCCATCATCGGCGATCGCAAAGAACTGGACATTCGCGGCGCGCACCTGGCGCCTTACAGCTACGAAATCGCCATCGATCTGTTCGAGCGCGGGCTGGTGACCTCCAATGGCGTGGTTACCCACAGCTATTCATTGAACGACTGGGACGAAGCCTTCGCCCTGGCGGACTCGACCGACTCCATCAAGGTGATCCTGGTTCCCTGACCCTCCCGCCGTACCGCTGTTGCAGTCACGATCGCCGGCCCGTTCGCAATGGGGGGCCGGCCGGTCGGCCAAACGTAAAGACATGCTGTTGCTCTGATAACCACAACAAGAAGCTTCCCTACAGGAGAATTGGCTATGTTTTCATTATTCAAAAAGACCTTACCTTTTATCGTCGCCGGTGGAATGTTGGCGGCCAGCCATGGGGCGCTGGCCAAGCAAATCACGATCGGTATGTCGTTCCAGGAAATGAACAACGACTACTTCGTCACCATGAAGCAGGCGCTGGATCAGGCGGCGGCGGATATCGGCGCCAAGGTGTACGTGGCCGATGCGCGCCATGACGTCGCCAAACAGATCGGCGACGTGGAAGACATGCTGCAGAAGAAGGTGGATATCCTGCTGATCAACCCGACCGATTCGGTGGGGGTGCAGTCGGCGGTGATCTCCGCCCATAAGGCCGGCGCGGTGGTGGTGGCGATCGACGCCCAGGCGGAAGGGCCGCTGGATTCGTTCGTCGGCTCGGAAAACTACGACGCCGGCTTCCAGGCGGGCGAGTACCTGGCGAAAGCGCTGGGCGGCAAAGGCAAGGTGGCGATCCTCGACGGCATCCCGGTGGTGCCGATCCTGGAGCGCGTGCGCGGCTTTGAAGCGGCGATGAAGAAATACCCCGACATTAAGATCGTCAGCAAGCAAAACGGCAAGCAGGAGCGCGACACCGCGCTGACCGTGACCGAAAACATGCTGCAGTCGGCGCCGGATCTGGCAGGCATCTTCAGCGTCAACGACGTCGGCGCGCTCGGCGCCCTGGCGGCGATCGAAAGCAACGGCGCCAAGGTCAAGCTGGTGAGCGTAGACGGCCAGCCGGAAGCCATCAAAGAGATCCTCAAGCCGAACTCGCCGTTCATCGCCACCTCGGCGCAGTTCCCGCGCGACCAGCTGCGCATCGCGCTCGGCATTGCGCTGGCCCGCTACTGGGGTGCCACGGTGCCGAAAACCGTGCCGGTCAAAGTGAAGCTGATCGACCGCAGCAATGCGGCCGGCTTTAGCTGGTAACAGCGGCCGGGTTCGCCCCGCTGCGGCGGGGCGTTCGGCGTGGAGGGCTATGCGGTGACACCTTTACTGGAACTGAAGCGAATAAAAAAGAGCTTTCCCGGCGTGAAGGCGCTGGACGGCATCGATCTGACCATTCAAGGCGGCGAAGTGCATGCCCTGCTGGGCGAAAACGGCGCCGGCAAATCGACGCTGGTGAAAATCATGTGCGGCATCTATCAGCCGGACGAGGGCGATATTTTTATCGACGGCGAGCAGCGCCGCTTTAACAACTATCGTCAGGCGATCGAGGCCGGGGTCGGCATTATTTTTCAGGAATTCTCGTTGATTCCCTACATGAGCGCCATCGACAACATCTTCCTCAACCGGGAGATCAGGAACCGCTGGGGCCTGCTGGATCGGCGGGCGATGCGGCGCAAGGCCGAGGCCATTTTCAAGCGGCTGACGATGGCTATCGATCTCGATTGCCCGGTGGAACAGCTGAGCGTGGCGCAGCAGCAGTTCGTTGAGATTGCCAAGGCGCTGTCGCTGGAGGCGCGGGTGCTGGTGCTGGATGAGCCGACCGCCACGCTGACGCCGGGCGAGGCCGAGCACCTGTTCAGCGTGATGAACGATCTACGGCTGCTGGGCGTTGGCATGGTGTTTATCTCGCACCACCTGGACGAGATCTTCACCATCTGCGATCGCATCACCGTGCTGCGCGACGGCGCCTACATCGAAACGCTGGCTACCGGCGACACCAACGTGGAAGAGCTGGTGCGGCTGATGGTCGGGCGCAAAATCGAGAACGCCTTCCCGGTGAAACAGCACCCGGTCGATACCGCGACGGTGCTGCTGGAGGCGGAGATCCAGCGCGAGAAACACGGCGTGACCGACCGCTTCCACCTGCACAAGGGCGAGATCCTCGGCTTCGCCGGGCTGGTGGGCTCCGGGCGCACCGAGACCGTCTCGGCGCTGATCGGCGCCGGCCGCTGCCACCGCAAACGCGTCCGCCTCGGCGGCCAACCGGCGGCGCTGCGCTCCCCGGCGCAGGCGCTGGCGCAGGGCATCGGCCTGCTGCCGGAGAGCCGCAAAACCGAAGGCCTGGTGCTGCCGTTCTCGGTGGCGCAGAACATCACCCTCAACCGGCACCACCGGCGCGGCAAGATCTTCGTCAGCGCCCGCAAGGATCGCGACGTGGTGCAGCGGCTGATCCGTGCCGTGGGGGTGAAAACTCCGGACGCCGAGACCGCCGTCAGCACCCTGAGCGGCGGCAACCAGCAGAAGGTGGTGATCGCCCGCTGGCTCAACAACGACTGCAACATCCTGATCTTCGACGAGCCGACGCGCGGCATCGACGTGGGCGCCAAGGCCGAGATCTACCAGCTGATGCAGCAACTGACCCAGCAGGGCATCTCCATCATCATGATTTCCTCCGAACTGCCGGAGATCATCGGCGTGTGTGACCGCGTGCTGGTGTTTCGCGGCGGCCACATCGTCGCCGAGCTGACCGGCGACGACATCGAATCCAACCACATCATGCTTCACGCGACCGGGAGTGCCTTATGATCGGAATTGAACAACCCGCCGTGGCGCGCCGCGCCGCCGGCCCCAGCCTCGGCAAGCGCTGGGAAAAACTGCTGCATCACCCGGCGGTCTTGCCGTTTATCGGCTTCGCTGTCCTGTTCGTGCTGATGAGCCTGCTGAACGACAGCTTCCTCAGCGTCAACAACCTGACCAACGTGGCGCGCCAGGTGTCGATCAATGCCATCATCGCGGTGGGCATGACCTGCGCCATCCTGACCGGCGGCATCGATCTCTCGGTGGGGCCGGTGATGGCGCTGGCCGGCTCGGTCGCCGCCGGGCTGATGCTGGCGGCGGTGCCCATTCCGCTGGCGATGGTGGTGGCGCTGGCGGTCGGCGCGCTGTTTGGCCTGGCCAACGGTGCCTGCATCGCCTACCTGCGCATGCCGCCGATCATCGTCACCCTGGCGTCGATGGGCATCGCCCGCGGCCTGGCGCTGCTCTATACCGGCGGCTACCCGATCTCCGGCCTGCCCGACGTCTTCTCCTTCTTCGGCCGTGGCACGGTGCTGGGCATCCAGGTGCCGATCCTGATCATGCTCGGCGTGTACGTGCTGGCCTGGCTGATGCTCAACCAGCTGCCGTTCGGCCGCTACGTCTACGCGATGGGTGGCAACGAAGAGGCGGCGCGCCTGAGCGGCATCCGCGTGCCGCGCTACAAGATGCTGGTCTACGTGATCAGCGGCCTGACCGCCGCGCTGGCCGGGCTGGTGCTGACCTCGCGCCTGATGAGCGGGCAGCCCAACGCCGGCGAAGGCTTCGAGCTGGACGCCATCGCCGCGGTGGTACTGGGCGGGGCGGCGATCTCCGGCGGGCGCGGCGCCATCGTCGGCACGCTGGTGGGGGCGATGATGCTCGGGGTGCTCAACAACGGCCTCAATCTGATGAACGTGTCGCCATATATCCAGAACGTGGTGAAGGGCGGCATCATCCTGGCCGCCATCTACCTCAGCTCCGTGCGGCGCAAATAGGAGGCGCGATGGCAGTCTTTCTTGGCATAGACGTCGGCGGCACGGTGATCAAGGCCGGGCTGTACCGGGCAAGCGGCGAAGAGCTGGCGATCGCCGAGCGCGACGGCGCGGCGATTGCCGCCCAGCCGGGCTTCAGCGAACGCAATATGGATGCGCTGTGGGATGACGTTTGCGCGGCGATCCGCCAGACGCTGCACGCGGCGGGGCAGGAGGCCGGCCAGGTGCGCGGCGTCAGCTTCTCGGCGCACGGCAAAGGGCTGTACGCCATCGATCGCCACGGCAAACCGGTCGGCAACGGCATTCTCTCTTCGGACAACCGCGCGGCGGCCACGGCGGCTGAGCTGCGCCGCGCCGGGGTGGACGCGCAGACCTACCCGCGCAGCCTGCAGCCGCTGTGGCCCAGCCACCCGGCGCTGCTGCTGCGCTGGCTGAAGCAGCAGCAACCGGCGCAGTACGCCGCCGTCGATCGCATCCTGATGGCGCACGACTACCTGCGTTTTCGCCTCACCGGCGAGGCGGCGGCCGAGGTGACCAACATCTCCGGCAGCAACCTGTTTAACCAGCGCAGCGGCGCTTACGATCCGGCGCTGATGGCGGCCTTCGGCATCGAAGAGGCGCAGGAGAAAACCGCGCCAACGATCGGCTCGGCGCAGCTGGCCGGGCGGGTGACGGCCGCGGCGGCGGCGCAGTGCGGCCTGCGGGCAGGCACCGCGGTGTACGGTGGCCTGTTCGACGTGGTGGGTGCGGCGCTCAGCTCCGGCGTGGCCGACGATCGCACGCTCAGCGCGGTGGCGGGCACCTGGTCGATCGCCACCTGCGTGACCGAGCGCATCATTCCCGCCGATTACCCCTACGCCTGGGGGCGCTACTGCATCGACGGCCGCTATTTCGTGCACGAAGGCAGCCCGACCTCGGCCGGCAATCTGGCCTGGTTCCTGCGCCAGTTCTGCGCCGACGACCGGCAGCGCTACGCCCAGTTCAACGCCTGGGTGGCCGAGCGCCGCGAGCAGCCCAGCGGGCTGCTGTTCCTGCCGTATCTGTACGGCTCCAACCTCGGCGGCAACACGCCGGGCGGGCTGATCGGCCTGAGCGCCCACCACGAGATGGCAGACGTGGTGCAGGCGATCTACCAGGGCATCGTGTTCTCGCACCTGATTCATCAGGAGCGCATGGTGCAGCTGAACCCGCGCATCGAGCGGGTGCGCATGACCGGCGGGCCGACGCAGTCCGAGGTGTGGATGCAGATGTACGCCGACGCCGGCAACCTGCCGCTCGAGGTGGTGGAAACCCGCCAAAGCGGCTGCCGCGCCGCCGCCCTGTGCGCCGCCGTCGGCGCCGGGGAGTACGCCGGGTTCGCTGAAGCGATCGCCGCCGCGCCGCCCAAACTGCGTTGTTATTATCCCGCGACCGCCGCTCACCGGCGCCTGCGCGCCCAGCAGGCGCGCTATCTGGCGGTCGCCCTGGTTTTGAGTGAGGTGACTGATGCAAACGACTAACGCCGCCTGTCTGGGGCTGTATGAAAAGGCGCTGCCCGCCGATCTGAGCTGGCCGCAGCGGCTGGCCACCGCCGCCGAGCTGGGCTTTGAATTTGTGGAGATGTCGATCGACGAGCAGCCGGCGCGCCAGCAGCGGCTGGACTGGGATCGCCGCCAGCGGCTGGCGTTTATCCAAGCGCGGCTCGACAGCGGGGTGACGGTGCCGAGCCTGTGCCTGTCGGCGCACCGGCGCGATCCGTTCGGCAGCGCCGACGCCGCCACCCGCGAGCGGGCGCGGGTGCTGATGAGCAAGGCGCTGGAACTGGCAACGGATCTTGGCATCCGCAACATCCAGCTGGCGGGCTACGACGTCTATTACGAACCTGCCGATCGCCACAGCCGCGCACGCTTTATCGAGGGCATGCAGTGGGCGGCGGAACAGGCCGCCAGGGCGCAGGTGATGCTGTCGGTGGAGGTGATGGACACGCCGTTCATCAACAGCATCAACAAATGGCGCGACATCGCCCGCCACGTCAACAGCCCGTGGTTCACGGTGTATCCCGATCTCGGCAACCTCAGCGCCTGGGGCAACGACGTCGCCGCCGAGCTGGCGCTGGGCATCGGCAGCATCACCGCCGTGCACCTCAAAGACACCGTCGCGGTGGGGCCGGGCAGCGCCGGGCAGTTCCGCGACGTGCCGTTCGGCGAGGGCTGCGTGGATTTCGCCCACGCCTTTTCCGTGCTCAACGCGCTCGGCTATCGCGGCCCCTACCTGTTGGAGATGTGGGCGCGCGAAGACGGGCAGGATAAGCAACGCATCGCCCAGGCCAAGGCCTGGATCGAACAACAGATGATTGAGGGAGGCATCGCATGCTGAACGAACTCAAACGGCAGGTGCTGGCCGCCAACCTCAGCCTGCCGGCATACGGGCTGGTGACCTTTACCTGGGGCAACGTCTCGGCGATCGACCGCCAGAGCGGACTGGTGGTGATCAAGCCTTCGGGCATCGCCTACGAGGCGATGACGCTGGAGGATTTGGTGGTAGTGGATCTGGAGGGCAAGGTGCGCGAAGGGCACCGCAAACCCTCATCCGACACCGCCACCCACCTGGCGCTGTACCGCGCCTTCGCCGATATCGGTGGCGTGGTGCACACCCACAGCCGCAACGCCACCATCTGGGCGCAGGCCGGGCAGCCGATCCCGGCGCTGGGCACCACCCACGCCGACTACTTTTACGGCGACATTCCCTGCACCCGGCCGATGAGCGAGGCGGAGATCGCCGGCGACTACGAGGGGGAAACCGGCAAGGTGATTATCGAAACCTTCAGTCAGGCGGGGCGCGATCCGCAGCAGGTGCCGGGAGTGCTGGTCTATTCCCATGGCCCGTTCGCCTGGGGCAAGGACGCGGCGGATGCGGTGCACAACGCGGTGGTGCTGGAGGAGGTGGCGATCATGGCGATGGCGACGCGCCAGCTGGCGCCGGCCATCGCCCCGATGCAGCCGGAGCTATTGGACAAACATTTCCTGCGCAAGCACGGCAAACACGCCTACTACGGGCAATAGCGCCCGTCAGCGATTCAACAGCGAGCCGGTGAAGAACTCTCTGCGCACCGGCAGCTCGCCGCGTGGGCTGTTAATGGCGCTGAACAGCAGCTCCGCGGCGATCTCCCCCAGTTTCTGCGTATCGTGATATACCCCCGGAATGTGCAGGCCGTAAGCGCCGGCGCGCGGCGGTTCGTCTATCGAGAAGAACTTCACCTGTTCATAAAGCCCCATCTCGTGGCAGATGGCGATGGCGCCCAGCGTGATGATGCCATTCAGGCCGATGATGTAATCCGGGCGGTTCTCCGGCTGCGCCAGATAGGCGCGCACCTCGCTCTCTTGCGAGGTGAAATCGTAGTCGCCGTTGATGATATGGATCTCACGCCCGCTGCCCTGCAGCGCCGCGACGATGCCGGCGGTGCGCGTTAAGGTGATCTCCGAATCCGCCGGGCCGCCGATAATCAGCAGCTTTTGCTCCGGCTGCTCCGCCAGATAACGCCCGGCCAGCACGCCGATCTCGCGGTTATCGAGGAACACGCCGCTCAGCTGCTGATCGTAGAGATCGCGGTCGATCAGGATCAGCGGCACGCCATACACCTCGGCCAGCTCGAGATAGGCGGGGCGGTAGTGCTTGTCGTCGCGCACCGCCGACAGCAGGATGCCGCGCGCCTTGTAGCCGAACAGCGCCTGAATGGCGCGCATTTCCGCCTCTTCGCTGCCGTCGGTGTCGAACAGCATTATCTGGTAGCCCTGCTGGCGCGCAATGCGCGACACGGTCTTGATCAGGCCGGAATAGAACGGGTTGTACATGCTGCTGGTGACGATGCCGATAATCTGGCTGCTGCTGCTTTTCAGCCCCTGCGCGAACGCGTTGGGCACATAGTTCAGCTCTTTGGCGATGGCGTGAATGCGCTCGCGGGTTTCCGGCTTGACCAGCTCGGGCTTATTGAAGGCGCGGGAAACGGTGATATTGGTCACCCTGGCGCGGCGGGCGATATCCACGATAGTGGCATTGGGATTGGCTTTCGACACCGTCTTTCCTTGCGTTATGCCTCAACAGATCCCTTATTGTAGGGAAAGGGCGGGGGCGGTGCTAGGGGGGAGTGGGGGGATGAGATTTGTTTGTGGGAGGGGAAAATAATAAAATGCAAAAATAGTTAATGATAAATTTTGTTGATTAGTATTTTTTTAATTATTTCGAATGGTGGATTTTTATTGCAGGAAAGTGCGGTAAGGTGTGTTCCACGGGGGAAGGCTGGTATGGCAGGCGACTTTGTACCAGGAGCGGACATTGCAAAAATTCTATTTGCATTAATCTATGGAGAGCAGGTCAATAACCTGTTTAAACATTCCTTAACCTCAGAGTAAATTAGATGAACAATATGTTTCAATTGCATATCGGCAGCCAATAGTCAGCGCTAAGGGAGTGTTCATGTTCAGTCAGGTTGACATCAATAGTTTCGGTAGTTTTGCGGACCTCAGTTGGAGAAAGAGCCTTAAGGATGCAGGTAACAACGTCCAGAATTTCAAGAGGCTTAACATCCTCTACGGACGGAACTACTCTGGTAAGACAACACTCTCGCGGATTTTCCGCGCTTTGGAAACGGGGCGCATTCCACACAACTACGTGGACCCAAATTTTACTATTCGTGGTGACAAAGGTGATGTAACACAAGTAGACCTTGCTAGTCATGGCTACGATGTTCGAGTCTACAATCGAGATTTTGTGAGCGATAACCTAAGCTTCTTGGTCAATCAAACCGACGGCGAGATCAAGACGTTTGCTATTGTTGGTGAAAAGAATAAAGAAATTGAAGATACCATTACCGCAATCCAAACTAAGCTAGGCAGTGTTGAATCGAAGGCGGGCCTCCGGCATGAACTTGAAGCTAAAAAGAAAGAGCGAGATCGAACGAAAGACAATCATAAAACTGCGTCTGATGCTCTAGAGGGCAAACTTCGTTTTCATGCCAACAATAAGATTAAACAGAATCGTATCTACGGCCCAGCTGTCTACAACATAGAAAGCATCAAAAAAGACATTGGCTCAGTCAAAAAAACTAGCTTCATAGCTCTGACAACCGAAGAACAAGCAGCCAAGGTCAATCTCTTGAAGCAAGAGGCCTTACCTGATATTACCGATACCGTATCGATAAACCTCAACATCGAATCAATAAGCAAGGTAGCTGAAGAACTCCTTTCAAGATTGATTAAGCCAACCCTGCCAATTCAGGAGTTGTTGAATGAGACGGCTCTTCAGATGTGGGTGAAGGAAGGCATACCACTACACAAAGATAAGCGGGACACTTGCGCATTCTGCCGTCAGAATCTCCCTCATGACCTCTGGCAGGTATTAGACTCTCACTTCAGTAAGGAATCCTCGGATCTGGAATCGTGTATCGATTCATGCCTGACTTCCATCACCACCGAAATCCAAGCCATTCCTAACTTCTCGACTTTGACTGGTGATAAGTTCTATGCAGAAGAAAAAGTTTTATTTGAAGCGAGCAAGATAGCACTTACTGATCACCTGAAAGGCTACATGCAGGATCTCAGAGCTCTGAAGGCTGCATTGGATAAGAGAAAGAACTCCATTTTTCAGCAGGTTGCCATACCTGTCTACATTCATGATTCGACTGCAATTCAGCAATGCGTGGGTGACATCAATGATCTGATCGCCAAAAACAATCGCCGCACAATTTCGTTAGAGAACGATAAAAACACTGCACGAGAATCTCTACGGCTTACCGATGTGGCATCTTTTATCGGAGACATCACCTACGACACTGAATTAGCCCGTATTGCCAGTCTCAAAACAGATGCTGATACTGCCAACATTGTATTTACCGAGGCTGAAGCCGAAATTCTCGAACAAGAAACCGAAGTGACCCGTCTACAGGGCCAGCAGAAGGATGAACGCAAGGGCGCGGAGCGAGTGAATGACTTGCTCAATCACTTCTTTGGCCATGACGGCATCACGCTTGAAGCAAAAGACAATATTGAGAATACTTCGGTTAAGTTTGAAGTTACCAGAGATGGCAAATCTGCCTACAATTTGAGCGAAGGCGAATGTAGTCTGATTGCTTTCTGCTACTTCATAGCCAAGCTGGAAGAGCCAGACAGCAAAGGTAAGGATCTGATTATTTATATAGATGACCCAATTTCCAGCCTAGATGGGAATCACATCTTCTTCATGTTCAGTTTGATTGAAAGCCTGATTGCGAAACCCATCAAGAATGCAGATGGAACAAACAACTATCGCTACAAGCAGCTTTTTATATCCACCCACAACCTAGATTTCTTGAAGTATCTAAAGAAAATATCACTTCCTAATGAGAAGAATCACGGTGGATGCCAACATTTCATCGTGGAGAGAAACGGAGGGGCAAGTCAGATTTCCCTGATGCCTTCGTATCTGCGAGACTACATCACAGAATTCAACTACCTGTTTCATCAGATCTACAAATGCCGTAATCAAGGTGGAGCGAATGAATCTCATGAGCCATTTTATGGATTTGGTAACAACCTCCGTAAGTTCCTTGAGGCATTTTTATTCTTTAAGTTCCCGCATCAAGATGACAAGAATGATGCCTTTGAGCGGATCAAGAAATTCTTTGGCGAAGAGGATCCGACTGCAATAGCTCTTGTGAATAGACTTAATAACGAGTTTTCACATCTCGAATCGATTCCTGATCGTGGATTTAAACCTGTTGAGATTCCAGAAATTTCCAAGGTGGCAAACTACGTGTTGGACAAGATTTATACGGCAGATCCGCATCAATACAATGCGTTATTGAAGAGCATCGGTGAACCACCCAGGACACATTAGGAAAAAGGGCACAAAGAGTTTTTTGCGGTGAATGAGGCGCTACTTGGATCAGGAATGCGCCTCTCAAGTATGCCGGTAGAGTACTCACTAATTATGAAAAATCGGAACTCTCAAAAAGAGTGTGGTACTAAAACAGTTATGAATACTAAACGTCCGCTCTTCGTTCGAAGCTGTCCCTAACACTGTCGAGCAAAGCAACAAACCAGCGCCAGCAACGGTAGGTGCAGGCGGTGAGGGGGTTACTGGGAGAAAACAGCGAGCACCGCTTAAGAACGAAAAAGCAACGGGACGATGAGCTCTACGATCAACTACCAGTAACAACACCACTAATCTAACAGCAACTTTTCACCCACCAACCCCCATCCACAACCCCGGCAACAACCCCAGCGTCTCATCAATCAACGCCCGCCGGTCATTGCCCGGTTTCCAGATGGTCACCATGGTTTGGCTGATCCCCTGGCTGCCCACTTCGGTGCGCAGCGTGTTGACGTTTTTCCACCGTTCGGCATGCATATGCGTCGGCAGGAATCCCCAGCCGCAGCCCTGTTCGAGCAGGGCGCGCAGCATCTCCAGCTCGTTGGTAAATATGGTATGCCCGGAAATTTGCAGGCGGCGCGCCACGGGCTCGTCAGAATCCGGGTGCATGATCACCTGCGGCGTGAGCGAGAGCTCCAGCAGCGAAAGCGACTGTTCCGCGCCGGGGAAAAGCGCTTTAGACGCGTAAAAATCCATCTCTATCGCTCCTAAGGCGCGCCACTCCATGGCGTCGCCCACGCTGCGGTGGCGCGCTTGGCAGATGCCCAGATCGGCCTGGCCGCTTGCCAGCAGGCTTTCCGCTTCTTCGCGCGAGGCGTTAATCAGGCTCAGCCGTATGTTGCGCTGGGCCATAGAGGCAATCAGCGCCTGCAGCAGCGCGCGGGGCGTAAAGGGATCGTAAACCAGAGAAATTTCCTGCGCCGCGCTCTTGGGCACGTCTTTGGCAAACGCCTCAAACGCTTTCACCTGGCGCATCAGCAGGTGCGCCTGGCGCTGCAGCTGTTCTCCTTCCGGCGTCAGGTGCAGGCTGCGACCCTCGCGCAGGAACAGCGCATAGCCCAAGCCATCCTCGAGAAAATCAATCAAATCGCGCAGCGTCGTGCGGTCTTTGCCCAGCTTGAGCGCGGCTTTCGCCAGGCTGCCGTGCTCGGCCACGGCGGTGAAGGCTTCCAGTTGGGCAAAGGAATAAATCAGGCTCGGCACGCGGCTCTCCCGTCGATTTTGCGGGGGATTTTCCCCCATCAGGCGTTTTTTATTATAGGCCGCGTTTTTTTAAGCTGAACGCCTTCCTGAGCTAAGCGAGAAAAAATATGAAAAGCAAAGTGTTTAACCGCAGCCTGCTGGCGGGCGTTGTCATCAGTTTCTGCAGCGGCCTGCTGGCGCCCGCCGCGCTGGCCGCCTGTGCGGGCACCGAACTCAGCGCCTGTCCGGCGCCTTTCGATGCGCAATTGCCGGACACGCACAAGATGCTCACCTGGAGTCAGAGCGACCGGGTGGTCGGTTTTCGTAACGACTACCGCAACTATGCCGGGGATGTGTTTCCCCACGGCAATGCCACGCCGCTGCCGGCTGCCGCTAAACAGCTAACCGACGCCAGCTATCGGGTGAATGGCAAAACCTACAGCCTGCAGGATTATCTTCAGCGCCAGAACGTCAGCGGCATGCTGGTATTGAAAGACGGCAAAATCGCCTGGAAATATCTGGGGCAGGGCAATACCGACGCCACGCTGTGGACGTCGCGCTCGGTGGGTAAATCCGTGGTGGCCACGCTGGTGGGCGTGGCGATTAAACAGGGCAAAATCCGCTCGCTCGACGATCTCATCACGCAATACGAACCCGATCTGAAAGGCACCGCGTGGGACGGCGTGACCCTCAGGCAGCTGATCACCCACACCTCCGGCGTGGCGTGGAATGAGGATTACACCAACCCGAAATCGGACTTCGCGCAGCTGACCGAGTGTGAAGCCAAACCCGGCACCTATGCCTGCGTGCGCAAGCTGGTGGCCGGCCTGCAGCGTGCGCATCCGGCTGGGCAGAACTGGTCTTACTCCTCCGGCGGCGCGTGGCTGCTGGGCGATGTGCTGGAGCGCGCCACCGGCATGCCGCTGGCGACCTATCTGGAACAAAGCATCTGGCAGCCGTACGGCATGGCGAGCGACGGCGTGTGGCATGCCTACGCCAAAGGCCAGCACGACGTGGGCGCGCACGGCTTTAACGCCACGCTGGAAGACTGGGGGCGCTTCGGCGAATTTATTCTGCATAACGGGAGGTTGCCGAACGGCAAACAGATCTTGCCGGCTGATTGGGGAGCCCAGTCGGCCAACTGGACGCGGGCGGCGGGCTCGGTATCGGCGGCGCATCCTGACGGCATTTACGGATTCCAATGGTGGAACAACGAAGTGCCGGTGAATGCGACCAACGTTGAGCCTGCTCCGCAGACCTCCCTCAAACATTCCCTGTGGGCGCTGGGGATCTTCGGCCAGATGATCATGGTCAATCAGGCGGAGAATCTGGTGATCGTCCAGTGGTCTACCTGGCCGCAGGCGGAGCCTTCTTTCAGCGCGCAACCGCTGGAGGCATCGCTGATGTTTAGCGCGATAGCGAAGGAATTGCGTTAATCCCACGGAGCGATCAGGGGCGGTTGCCATTGCGCCCCTGTTCGACGGCGATGGCATAAATGCGCTCGTGCATATAACAGCGCGGAAATGGCGATCTGGGCTATGCTTTTCCCCACATCCACTTTGCGCCGAAACGGGCGTGACAAAAGTGCGACTTGTCAGGCCAGGTTGAAGCTCTTTATCGAACGGCTCTTCATAGGAGTGGGTAAATTGAAAATCGATTGGCATAGCGCATTGCTAACACGCGCCACGATCGTGGATAAAAGCTACAAAAATACGCAAAACGTTCGGCGTTTCATGGTTGAGGCGTGCGGAGAAGATTTTCGCTTCGATCGTGAATTTATGGCATGGATACGCAACGACATGCCAAAGACGTTAGGTGATGTCGCCGATGAGTGGCGGCGCAGGCACTCCCTCAACCCTGGCCGATAGGGTTCAACCTGCGGGGCGCTTGGTACTTTTCTTTTCTCGCAAACCTTGCCAAGATCGCCTTTACACCAGCGCCAGGATCAGTAGCGGCGGGGTGAGCAGCCATTCAACACCTGCTCAAAGATGTGGAATACATAGTTAGGTACTTTGTCGATCGCGGGAAAGTGCTCTGTGTTGTGAGCGGGTGCCAATGAAAACGTTACTTGGTGAAACATGCATCTGGGCTGAGAAAATTTAGCCAGACGCCATCTGACAGCCTCAGTATAAATAACCGGAAGCTGTCAGATCAGCGTTGATGAAATTACTGCGCTTCCTTTGCCCCTTTCAAAAGCATGAGCTCGAGTATTTTCTTACACTGTTCATTGTATTCTGAGCCATCTTGGCTGTCTTTTATTTGCCGATTCACTGCTGTTAACAGCGAAAGATTGTTTATATTTACTGGGTTAGGATTCGCACCCCGATTGAGCAGCAGGGTCATGTGTTCAAAGGCTGAGCTAAAAAAAGCATCCATTAATAAGGTTTGTTGCAAGGAGTCTCTGATATTTATATCCGCTCCGTAATCCAGCATCACCTTTAACGTTTCAGTGTTTTTGGCTTTGATTGTTTGGAATACAATGGGTTCATTGAATACCTTATCTTTTGCGTTTGGCGGTAAACCGCCGTCGAGCATGGCTTTGACCCAAATCCCCTTGTCGGCTTTCATGACGAATTCCGCTGGGCTGCTCCCGCCCTCCGGTCTGGGTTGCAGCGGATCTGCACCGTCTTTAACCAGGTCGGTTATTATTTTCAGCCTTTCCGGCGTATTTTTATCGTAGATTGCGTTTAGCACCGACCAAAACAGCAGGGGCATGTCCGCCTTAACCGGTCGATTCATTTCTTCCTTGCTTATAGAAGGAAGCTTTTCTTTTAGTTTCACTTCATCGCCATCATAAATCAGCTGTGCGATATCCAGTTGCCGGCCTTCAAAAAAATCCTGTGGCTCATATTCCATGTTTTTGTTGCATCCTTGCATCATGAGAACAGTAAATAGTAACGCCATTGCCATTATCAACTTTCTCATATTCTCTCCCTGATAGTGGCGATAGAATAGAGTCAATTCTCTACAGGTAGTGGAGGCCAGTCACCACCCTTTTTAATTAACAACTCTTTTATCTTATTAATTTTCTCTTTGTCTTCGGCATCTCCTACGTCTCTATCTATAAAGCGTTGGAGCTGATTACCCATAGTCCAACCAAACTTCCCTTTGATTTTACTATCCGCGCCTCTCTCCAACAGAAGTATAGTATGATCAAACGAACGAGAATCCAGTGAGCTTATTAACAAGGTGTTTCCCAATGAATCCCTTGTGTTTATATCCGCACCATAATCCAACATCACCTTTAAAGTCTCAGTGTTTTTCGCGTCTAACGCTTCGAATATAATTGGCTCGTTATGAACTTTATCTCTAGAATTCGGTGGTAACCCACCATCCAACATTGCTTTTATCCAGACGCCTTTATCGCCCTGCAGGACAAACTCAGCTGGACTGCTTCCCCCTTCCGGTCTGGGTTGCAATGGGTCTGCACCCGCTTTAACCAAGTCAGTAATAATGCTCAGTCTTTTAGGCGTATTTTTATCATAGATTGCGTTTAGCACCGACCAAAACAGCAGGGTCATGTCTGCTTTCACTGGTCGATTCAGTTCTTCCTTGCTTATTGAAGGAAGCTTCTCATTCAGTTTCACTTCGTCGCCATCATAAATCAGCTTTGCGACTTCCAGTTGACGGCCTTCAAAAAAATCCTGTGGTTCATATTCCATGTTTTTTTTGCATCCTTGCATCATGAGAACAGTAAAGAGTAACGCGACTGCCATTATCAACTTGCTCATATTCTCCCCCTAATAGTGGCGACATCCTCGTCTTTCTGGTCTTCAATCAACGTTATTGTCTGGTCTATACCGTGTTTATCGAGCAGGGTTCCTGCCCCACCGGCAAGCGTGTGCGGTATGCCAGCGGCATCAGGCAGCGCCAGTGATGACCACTCTTTCAAGGTGAAAGGCAATGCTACGCCCCAGGGTTTTTGCAAAGAATCGGGCAGGGCATTTTTTATAAGCTCATAATCACTTTCGTTATTAACCTCCTGTAACGTGGTTAATAGCTCACCTTCCACTCGATAGGCCTGTATGTTCTTGGCTGAACCAATCATCTCAGATCCATATCTTCCTACAGTTCCATGATGGAGTCCGGCTGCATTAAACGTCCATGCGGGTTTTCCACTGGTCATTGATGCTGCGGAGGCCATTCCACCACCTAATGAATGACCAGAGATATCAATACTGGGGGTTTTTGATATGCCGTCACCAATCTCAACAGCCTTTTTATAATACTCAGAACTTTTACCAATCCCTTGAGCACCGTTATTTATCCAGTCATTTACATTTTTAATGCCCGATAAATCACCTTTAAGTGCTTTTTTTGCGGCACTGCCGATTCCCTGCGGGAATTCTGGCGCTCGTGACCCTCTGAACACGACCGTTGGGTTCATCTCTTTACCAAAAATACCTCTATCAGGTTGATATACTCGGGCCAGAAAATCTGGAGATAAATTGTTATCATAAAGCATTGAGCTTTTAAGACCCAGTTTGTTTAGCGCCAACTCATCGTTACTGATATCTTTCCAACCCTCAGGAACGCCGGGAGTCTCCTTTAGCGGATTCGTTGTCTTGTAGATATTCTCCGCCAGCTTTGCCTTCTCGACGGCGACATTGTTTGCCGCCAGGCGCTCTGAGGCGATTCGGGCGTCCGGGTAGATACTCCGTTGCCCGCGGCCAATGAGGTATTTTCGCTCCTGCCAGCGTTGCGCTTTGGTCAAGGGGCCAGACACGGCCGACTGTGAGGCTCTTCCACCTTGCGCCGGGATATCCGGGCCAAGGGCCGGTTTGGCCCGCGTGACTTGTGCGGGGAAGACGGACGGGCGCGCCCGGCGGCCACCATAAGACTTCACGGCCTCTTCGTACCGCCTCACTATCCTGTCCACCGGGTAGTTTGGCTCTTGTCTCCCCTGCGGTATCAGGTAGCCGTCGATGTCGGCGTAAAATGGCCCCATCGTCGCCAACACGCCGGGCCGGGTTTCGACCGCTACGACAACGCCGCTCATCAGGTCGCTCTGCACTCTTGCGCGCAAGTTAGAGCTTATTCCGTTTTGCGTAACGCCAACTTCACGGCGGATCCGCTCACCACCGCGAAAACCAGAAAAAAGCGACAGAATGTCTTTATCCGGCATGTATGAAAGGCCGTGACAGGCGCGGGAAGGGCTGACTATACGGGGGAATTCATCAGGTGAAATAATATCATCGGCGATATACAGCAGTTTCAAACGGGAAAACATAGTGTGTCTCTTCCTTTGCTTGCTGCGTCTCGGCCTGTTCAGGCGGGCGCTCGCACTCCTTGCACTCGATGGGCCCTGAGGGGGCATGTTATCGAACGGCAGTCAGCGGTAGCTAACGGCGCATAGGACACCAGATAAGGGATGATAACGGCTCAAGCCAATTTGTAAAGCCGGCCAAAGATTAACCGGAAAGTTCTTGTTTTCCAAAGGCTGCTGCGGGTTTTTAACCCCGCCGATCAAACCGATAAACCAGCGCCAATGCCAGCGCCAGGATCAAAAGCGGCGGGGCGAGGGCGGTGAAGGGCGCGTTGAGGGCGAACAGCAATCCCAGGTTGAGGACGATCTGGTAAGCGATGTAGGTCAGCAGCCTTCTTGAACTTCAGGGACAATAAACGCCGCGCGCCCGAGATCGCTTTTTGCTGCAGCGTGCGATATTCGAGAACGGTCACGAGTTGATTGCGCCGATCGTAAAAATTCATTCCCGTATTGCCCAGCGCCGCGTAATCCAACGCGTCCACTAAAGTGGGGAAGTCCGCATAGCGCATGGGAAGAGAATGAACGGAACTTGTTTCAGACATAGACAAACTAGCCATAGATTAAAAATCACCAAAAGAGATAAAAGACTCTTGGCGAGGTAATTGATATTTTACTATGAATAGGTTTTGAATAAGTTTGTTATTCAACCATCTTCATTCCACGAACATTAGTTATTAACGTCATTTTACTGATTGTTACATTTGGTTTGGATATTACAAAAATGGAGCGGTTGTTATTAATCGCCTGCAGTTTCTTGCTATTGGTGGTGGAGCTGCTGAATACGGCGATTGAAACCGTGGTCGATCGCATTTCGCTGGAATTGCATCCGTTATCCAAACGCGCCAAAGATTTGGGCGGCGCAGCGCAGCTGGTGGCGGTGATAATGACCATCATTATTTGGGGGACGGTGCTGTTGGGAGGATAACGGCGAGGCGCGCTTCGGCATTAAACCGGTTGCTGCGGCTAAATAAGCGGCTATTATCGTTGCTTTGCGCCTTTGGCGCCATGGTAAGGATAGGTTGCCGCTATGCCCGTGAATTTTGATCTCAACGATCTTTATGCCTTCCGCGCGCTGGTGGAGTACGGCAATTTTCGGCTGGCCGCGGAGTCTATCTGCCTGTCGCAGTCTGCGCTGAGCCGCAGGATTGAAAAGCTGGAAAACGCGCTGGGCAGCAAACTGTTCGATCGCACCACTCGGCGCGTGACCTTGACGTTGTACGGGCAGGCTTTTGCCGAGCGTTCGGATCAGCTGCTGATGAATGTCGAAGCGGTGTTGGCCGATATCGATAAGGTCAGCCAGGAGCGTACCGGGCTGGTCACCGTCGCCACGGTGCCGTCGGCGGCCTACTATTTCATGCCCGACGTGATACACCGCTTCCGGCTTCGCTATCCGCGCGTGCGCGTTAAGCTGATCGACGGCAGCGCAGGCAATGTCATTGAGGCGGTCACCGGCGGCCAGGCCGATTTCGGCATCTGCTTTGCCGGGCGGCTGCAACCTCATCTTGAATTTGTGCCGTTGGTGGGGGACGTTTACGTGGCCGCTTGCCGACGCGACCATCCGCTCGCCGCTAAAAAGAGCCTCACCTGGCGGGAATTTTATCAGCAGGACTACGTGTCGCTGGATAAAACCTCCGGCAATCGCAATCTGCTCGATCAGCGCCTGGAACACCTCATGCCGGAGCGCCCCAGCGTGTGCGAAACTCGCCATGTGACGACCATGCTGGGCATGGTTGAGGCGGGCATCGGCATTGCCGCCGTGCCCGCCATGTCGATGCCCGCTTCAGAACATTCGGTGTTGACGTCGGTGCCGCTGGTCGATCCGGTGGTGAAACGCACCGTAGGCCTCATCAGACGCGGCGGCCGCATGCAGTCTTTCGTCGCCGCCGAGCTGGAAAAGCTGATTACTGAACAGTATCACTCTGCCTGACCGGCTGCTGCGCCGGCACGGTTCGCATGCCGGTTGCGCGAATGGTCAGCTGTGCCTGAGAGGAGGCGAGGAAGTCCAGCAGCGCTTTGCCTTCGCGGCGGTGCTCCGCTTTGGAGGTTACCGCGCCGGCGAAGCGGGTGATGTACTGCACGTTTTCCGGCAGCTCGCCGATAAAGGTCACGCCCGCCACGGGCAGCAATTCGCTGACCTGCTGGAAGCCCAGCGCATATTTACCTTGCGCCACTTCAGAAGCCACCGGAATGCGCTCAACCACGTGCGCTTTTCCTTTCACCTGTTCCTCGATGCCCAGCTTTTTGAACAGTTGGCCGCTGACGTAGCGGCCGCTGGCGCTGTCGGAATAGGCGAAAGAGTCAGCCTGCAGCAAGACATTGCGCAGGTCGGCATCCGTTTTTATCACCGGCTTGGGCGCGCCCTGTTTGACCACCATGCCGATCGGCGAATCGGCCAGCTCCACGCGCGAACCCGGCTGGGTCCAGCGCTCTTTTTCCAGTTGGGTGAGCGCGTCGCCCACCATGATCAGCACATCGGCTTGCTCTCCGCGCGCCAGCCGCGCGGGGGTCGCCTGTGGCGTTTTGCCCATCGAAGGGCCGGACACCAGAATGATTTTGTCGCCGCTTTGGGCTTCATACTCCGGGGCCAGCTTCTCCAGCGCGGCTTTGAAGCCGCCGGAGATCATGACGGTCACGTCTTTGGCCAGCGCCGCCGTACTGCAGGAGGCGCACACCAGCGCGGCGAGGATCGAACGAGTGAGTTTTTGCATGGCATTATTCCTTTTGCGATGGAGGCTTAGCGCGCGGTTTGCAGCGGCATGGCGATGCGGCGATACAGATACAGCGTCGCCAGCAGGGCGCACAGCGCGGCGAAGCTCATCCAGTAGCCCGGTGAAGCCTTGTCGCCGGTGTATTCGATCAACGCGGTGGAGACCACCGGCGTAAAGCCGCCGAACACCGCCGTCGCCAGGCTGTAGGCCAGCGAGAATCCGGCCACCCGTACTTCAGTTGGCATGATCTCCGTCAAGGCCGGGATCATCGCGCCGTTGTACAGGCCGTAAATGAAGGACAGCCACAGCAGCACGGCCAGCATCATGCTGAAGCTGGGGGCGGCGGCGAGCAGGCTCAGCGCCGGGTAGGCGGTGGCCAACGTCAGCAACGTCATGGCGACCAGCACCGGTTTGCGGCCGAAACGGTCCGACAGCGCGCCGCCGATGGGCAGCCAGATGAAGTTGGAGATCGCCACCAGAAGGGTGACCAGCAAGCTGTCGGAAGCGCTGAGTAGCAGCACCTTTTTGCCGAAGGTCGGCGCATAGACGGTGATCAGGTAAAACGCGGTGGTGGTCATGGCGACCATCAGCATACCGGCGATCACCACCGGCCAGTTTTTCAGCAGGGTTTTAAACACGTCGCGCATCGCCAGGTGGTGACGGCGGGCGGTAAATTCCTGCGTCTCTTCCAGCTTGCGGCGCAGGATGAAGATGAAGGGAACGATCAGGCAGCCGAACAGGAACGGAATGCGCCAGCCCCACTCGCGAATGGCGCTTTCTTCCAGCGCCGCATTGAGCGCGAAGCCCATGGCCGCCGCCACCATGATAGCCACCTGCTGGCTGCCGGACTGCCAGCTGGTGTAGAAGCCTTTACGGCCTGGCGTGGCGATCTCGGCCAGATAAACGGACACGCCGCCCAGCTCCGCGCCCGCCGAGAAGCCTTGCAACAGGCGCCCGCACAGCACCAGCAGCGGCGCCCAAAGCCCGATGCTTTGGTAAGAGGGGATCAGCACGATCAGGAAGGTGCCCGCAGCCATGATCGACAGGGTCACGATCAGCCCTTTGCGGCGGCCGACTTTATCGATGTAAGCGCCCAGCACGATGGCGCCGATCGGGCGCATCAGAAAACCTGCGCCGAATACCGCGAAGGTCATCATCAGCGAGGCGAACTCGCTGCTGGCCGGGAAAAAGGTGTGTGCAATGTAGGTGGCGTAAAAGCCGAACAGGAAAAAATCGAACTGCTCTAAAAAGTTGCCGGAAGTGACGCGCAGGATCGCGCCGGTTCTGGCCCGGGTGGTCATGGGTGAGGTAGAGGAATGCATCTTTATCTCCAGTTTGTTATGGGCGCCTGACGCCGCGCCTGTCGCTGAAGACTCGCTCAGGAAAATAAACTAAATAAGCGCAATAAACGCATGGCGCGATGCGTTTGACGCATCAATCGGCGTTAACAATGTTGCCTAACCCGGTGTAACGTGGCGTTAACAAATTTATTGCTCACCGCCCGCGGCGTAGAACGCCGAAAACGGCATGCGCATTTTGTGACAGGGTTCATAAAGGGGCTGCGGGGTATGGCGATACTTACCCGCTCACATGATCCTGCTCTGGCTTCAACCTAACCGCGGGATCGCCCAATACGACGTAATTACGAATATCATCGCGCGCGATTTGCAATGCCAGCAATTCAGCGGCGGGGACGGCCTGTCCATTCAGTTTGTTATTCAGTTTTTCCAACAGCCTGGTGCTTAGCACCCCCCACTGCCCGTTGAAAGCGTCGGTGGCCATACCGACGCGTTGGCCGGAAAGCAAGCGATGGATGACGTCTCGAAATCGTTGGGGCTGCGCCATACCGATTTCAGAAAGGAAGCTGGATGCCCACACCCGATCAATATGCCCCAGAGAAGCCAGAACGCCTCCCTGGGGAAGCGTCATGAGTTTTTGCGGCAGGCGGGCCGTCATCGCATGCGGCGCAATGCGAACGCGATCCGCGTCAGAGTGAAAGTTATCGAACGCCGGTGTACCGGCGCCATAGCAGGCAAAAAACAAATGGATCATGCCATGAACGTTGGCATGCTCTGGAATATCTTGCGCGGCAAACCAGTGTTCATGGGTGATATCGCCATAAGCAGGCCAATCCTGACACACCAACGCTCCTTGATGTTCCGCCAGTCGAGGGTCGCCGGCCTGAAAGGCCATGCCGTGCGTGCCCGTGATCAGCAGCGAAGGCGGGTTATGTGGGGCGCTGAGCAGGTGGCTCAGGCAGGCTTTGGTTGCTTGCTCGCTTAATGAACTGTTTAACGCAAAGCGATACTTTTCACCCAACGGCCCGAGTGAACCTGTGCCAGTGCCAAAGGGGGTGGCGACATGCTTGATGAACAACTGGGTGGCGCGATCGAAATCATGGCGGGTCGCGAACAGTTCAATACGCCGAGCTGTTTTGCGAGTGGCATCTGTTTCATGGGCCACGACGCTGTCTGCATAGGCGGTAAATTCTTCAAGCGTGGGGAAATCCAATCGCCCAACCCCGGCGACGAGATCCAGCGCATATTGAAATTCAAACGGAATGGCCTCTGGCGAACCGATCAGGACAAGATAATAAGGCATGCCGAGATCGGGGTTAATCATGTCTAATGAGGAACCATGACGATTAAGCCAGCCGCTGGCGCTTTCACCCTGTCGGTAACCGTCCGGACCGGCGAAGATGCGGAGTGTGCCGCCGGCCTGCCGCCGTCGTAATTCAATCAGGGGGGCCAGCGCGGCCAAATGAGGTGCAGAGTCCCTATTCGCGGCGAAGATGAGCCCCCAGCCACTTTCGGACAGTTGGTCGGCATCGAAACCGAATTGCAACCCCAAATGCGCTCTGTCGGGAAATGCCGCGCCGACGGTTTGTCCGAGCAGTGATTCAGCTGCAGACTGATGCTGCTCGTGCTGGCCCATGCCCCCGGTTTCCAATGGCAACCCCGTATCAGCGTGAATGCCGAAAGCCAGTAGCGGCATCCGTTCTTCGTCAATCATGATGCGTCCGCCGTTTTGAGCGCCGCTTGCCAGAGCAGATGAGCCACTTCGGGGCCGGCAATATCGCTGTGCGAGCCGGAGATGCCGTCGCCATGGCAAATAAAATTGCTGCTGTTCACGTTATAAATGTGAGCTGGAACGAAGGCATAGGCGCCGGCACCTGACAATAGGGTAATATTGTGAACGGTGGGTATGCCACAAATGCCCAACGCGCCAATTGCGGCATAGCGCGGGGGAAACATATAGGCGACCTGGCCTGCCACCCCTGCAGCCCAGGGATAAAGTTTGCCGACGGCCATGTCGCTGTCCGAGCGCGTAGCCACGAAAGGACCGCTGATTTTCTTATCCACCAGAATGTTATTGAAGAATCCGGCCGTTTCATGTGATGTAGGGAGTGATGAGGTAAAGGACCAGATAGACATGGCGCCTTGGACCAATACGCAAGAGTTTATCGGGAATGGCAACGGCGCAGCGCCTGAGGGGCCCGCAATGGCCGCGCTGGCGACAATGCAACCGAAACTGTGTCCCATCAGGTGGATGCGTACGGCGGGTGAGGCTTGCTGCATAGCGCGCAGCAGAGGATGCAGCCCTCTTTCACCGACGTCTTTGGCTCTTTTCTTCATCGTCCAAAAGGTTAATTGCCGCAGAGGCGCCAGTAACGGGTTGTCGCCGACATCATTACCGAAGGCCACATTATTGACGGCTTCAGCCACGGTTTGATCGGGATCGAAAGGCAGACGATCGGCGGAGCCTTCACCCGGTGCGCCGTTGGCACCCAAATCCAGTGCGGCATTGAGCTCTAAATAGGCCGCACGCAAGGTGTCGGATAACGTCATTGACGCGGAGTCTGTGCGTACTTCATCAAAGATTTTATACAATGCCGCCCGAACTTCCGGTGTGCCGCCGAGCTCCTCGATATGGAAGTCGATCCTTTCTCTCAATGTCTGAGTGTTTGCAGGGGAGAAACTGGTGTCTGAGGCCTCTTTTTCATCCCCCCATGCCAGACTGGGCCAATGAAAGCCAATGTGCATTTCTTGAAACGAGGGGATTTGTTGCTGCATATGCCGGCGATCTTCATCCAGCGAGGCAAAAGCGCCGATCCAACTGTCAAATTGAGCGAAGGCTTTGGCCTTATCCTGATGCCAGCCGTGGCAGCGAATGAACACGTCGGTAATGCCGTTCTCCACCAGGGATGACAGCATCAACTCGCTCAGTTTGCCGTTAGGTGCATCGGGATCGTTATCTTGTTCCGCGCCGTTTTTATCGGTGACAATCATGAAATAGCGTGTATCCGTTGTCGGGATCGTGCGGTATGGCATACAACCTCCTAAAAAGTCATTTCGGTGGATTGTCGGGGCAGGGTGCGTTAATGGACGCGTAGTGGAAGTAATTGTTGATTTCTTCACGATCGAAGTTCTGGCGATTGGCCAATTTGCAGGCCTGTTTTACCCAACTTTCCATGCGCAGATCCCAAATGGCTGTCCCGGCGCTTGATGAAGAAACCAGCCATTCTCCATCCTGAGAAAGGGCGAGGGCTGTGATTGGCGTCGTGTGGAAATCTTGAACGATGCGCATGGCTGAACCTGCGAAGAGCAAGGACAACTGCCCCTTGTTGTCCGCCATGGCGACGATGTCGTTACCACTGGCAGCCAAGAGATGGGGGATAAAAAACGAATCGTTTTTCTTCTGTGTGAACGACCAGCGCTTTCCATCAAATTTTGCCAAATACATCTTGCCTGAAAAGTCGCTCAGCAGCAGGGTGCTGCCTGAAGCGTCGAACGCCAGGGTTTCGATCGGTCCGAGAGTATCGGAAAGCGCGTTTTGAGCCAGAATGGTACGACTGGGGACGAGTTCAGGTGTATCACGCGACTTCGGGTTGAATACCCATGAGACGATTTCGTTCTTCTCACTTACGGTGATGATCTCTTCACTGTCGGGTCTGAACCAAGGCAAGGGAAAATAGATGCCGCTCGGGGTTTTAATTTCTTGGCACGTGAATCCAGAGGCGGCTGATGCGGTGAGGCGATACAGTTTATTGGCGAGCTCTCGCCCGTTCTTGCCGACGAGGGTGACCGCCAGCAGGGTGCCGGCATCATTGACGCGAATGGCGGCGATGCGGCGGCCTGGCGGTTGCAGCAGGCACGCCAGCGGCTCGCCTTGGGAAGGTGAAATCAGCACATTACGAAACACCGTAACGCCTTGTTGTTGTGCGGCAAAGAGCGTCGCGGTGGAGGTTGACCAGGCGAGAGCGACGACGTCCGATACTGGCAACTGCCGAAGGCGCGTTGGTTGGCCGGTATTGGTGTCCAACCGATATTGCGTCAGCCCCGTAGCCTGCACGGTGAATATTTGACGATTTTCTGTACCGTCGACAAACAGTGCAGGCTCGCGGGAGCTAAGCAAAAATTGCCCGAACGGATGCCTGTCAACGCGCAAATTGACTCTGAGTATGTCGCCGGCTTCACTGGTGACATAGGCGTTCTGCTCATCAGGCTCGGTCGCGACGCTCACCAACTGCCGCGGAAATTGCAAAAGGGTGCGGTTGGCGGGAGCGGCGGCATTATTGTTCGAAAATGGCCACAATTTGAGGCTTCCATCCCAGCTTAACGACAAGAGGTCTCCATTTTGCAGATATTTGAGTTGTGCGACGGTTTGCTGATGCGCGTTGATAATCGTTGGCGAGTAAGAGAACGACGATTTTGGCAAGGGGCCGTCGGCTCGCGGCGAAACATCCTTTTCGACGTTATTCTTGGTCGGAGAAAGGCGTGAAGTGTCCCAGATATAAATGTAGCCATTCCTGCTGCCGGCGGCGATGAGTCGCCCATCGGGGCTGATATCAATGCTGTAAAAGGTTTTGCTGTACTCGGCATCTCGTGCGATGGTCGCCAACTGGACGGACTGTTGTGATTTATCTTGGTTAAACGTCTGCCATTTGACTGTCATGCTGGTGGCGATGGTGACCTTATCGGGTGCGTTCTTGGGGGTTGTGGCGGCGATCGCCATTACGGCGTTGGTTTTCTTCTTGGTGGGTTGTGACAATAATTCAAACTTGGCCTCGGATATTTTCCAGGTGGCCAGCGTACCGTCTTGATATCCGGCAAAAAGCCAGTTGTCGGTGGCGGTGAGGGTGCGTACCTTGCTGCTTACAGGTTTACCCTTGTCACTCACGGGCTGATTCAGCGGAGCTCCCACGGTTTTTTTTGTTGTTAGATCCCAGATGCGGATCGTTCCGTTGATATCACCGATCGCCAAGAGGTGGGGCGTAACGAATGCTAATGCCGCAATGCCTTTGGGATGCGCTTGCTGTATCTCTCTGAGGGGGATTAATTCGCTATTTTCTCCACAGCTCTTTATCGAGTAACGGCCACTGCCGATCTTGGCGCTAACGCATTCGTTATTGCGGATTCGCACTACGGTGGTTTGGCCATCGCCGAGCGTTGCAATGTGTTCAAGTTGCCTATAGCGGCCGAGATAGTCGCCGAGCAACGTTTGAAACTTGAACGTTGGCAGATTGCCTGCGTTGGCTGGTAACCGTAACTGCGCGCCGGCCGCGGTGGCTAGGGCTTCCAAACTTGGAATGGGGTGATCGTTGAGAATGGAAAGAATACCGGTTTGAATGGCGAGATAATTCAACGCGAGCTTGGTTTTCTGTTGTTCATCGGCGCTTTTGTCAACAAAGAAACCAATAATTATCGCCAAAACGGCGATGACTAAACCCGAAGCGCAAAAAAGCTGCCGTTTCCTGCGGCGATACGACGCATACGCCGCGAGGAATCGCGCCTCGACTTTTGAATCAGGAGCATCGCCTTCCGCCAGCCTCATTTTTCGTTGGGTACGGTATGGCAGGGCGCGAAAGTAATCTGGTTTTTCGCCGTCCATATGCCATATCCGCGCCTGTTTTTGCCATTCTTTCAGATTATTGTTGCGCCACTCTTCTATGCTGCGGCGTACGGGGCCGGCTAAACGATCGTGCGCCAATTCATACCACATGTCGTCTTCACGGCTTTGACGACGGATGAGATGGTGCTCCTCGAGCTTTTGAATTTCCTGAAGTGATGGCCCGTCCGTGCTTTGCGGGCTGAAGATCACGGCGGAGCGGCGCCCACTTAACGTCAGCAGATACCGGTCTATCCAATCTCCCAACGTTCTGAATCTATGGGGACCTTGCGCCGCCAGATTGAGCGTCTTGGTGCAATAATCCAGTAAGGCATTGTCCGGGTTATATCCCGTCACGTCGGCGACGCGAACCTCACAGACCTGCCGCTCGGTTTGGCTTAAGGTGTTCCACAGATCCGTGCAGACAACCTGCAGCTGTACCGGTTCCACGGTTTTACTCGGGCGTGCGCCTTCCGGCGCTTTAATCAATTCGCTGACCAGCACCTGCGCCGCATCTGTTCCGTCTTGCACTGGAAAAGCGACGCCCATGGCTTCTGCCGGCCCCTTGATGGCGGCGACGGCTTGCTCGACCGACAACAGGTTTAAACGGTAGGTGTTGTTAAGGCGGGTGGGAATATCATCTCGGAAATCATCAAGCCAGGAGAAGTATTCTTCTCGCATGCTGATGAGAAGCCAGATGGTTCTTTCGTCGTTTGACAGCAGTTCTTTCAACTGCTGGAAAAAGACTTTTTGCCGCTCAGGAGTGACATTGCAGGTTAGCACCTCCTCAAATTGATCGAGCACTAAAAGAAGACGCTTCGGCGGATCAGATTTAGGCAGAGTGATACGGTTGAAGTAGGTAAGAAGCGTATCATTGGGGCGAATCGAGCCAAAACGACCTTGTTCCAGGCGCTGCAAGAGGGAGGCGACCGGATCGGTATCATCGGCCTGCGCGATGCGCTGCACGGGTAAAACATGGAACCGTGTTGTCAGCGTGGATAAAAGGCCGTTCTTGGCCATCAAAAGCGAGGTTTTACCCGCTCCGGAAGGGGAGTACAGCACGATTATCCGGTCCGAGATTAAGCGCCATTGCAGTTGCTTAATGTCCGCGTCGCGGCCGAAGAGCGTTTGTTCGGCGCTAAAAGGGCTGGGGCCTACGTAAGGAGCCTTCATGAGTCCTCCTGCGTACGGGCATTTAATTCCGCCATAAAGGTGGCAACGTCCCCCCAGTACAGACGCCATTTGGCCTTCCTTTGCAGATATTTTTCGATATAGCGGCGTGCGCTGCCGGGATCAAGAATACTGTTTGGATCAATCTGCACGGAAAAATGTTCGTAGTCTTTCTGTAGGTCATTGCCTTCCAACAGTAAAAGGCTGCGAAACAGTACCCGAAACTCCCAGGATTCAGCCTGCAGGCCGACAAACAGCAGCGCGCTGCTGTTCAGCCTGGCGCGCACGTAAGGGGGAATGGCGTCTTTGGCGGAAGAGACTTTGGTCAGGTAGTCAAAAAAATGATCTTCGGTTAACACCAGCGATTCTGGTTTGGATAAATCCCCGAAGAGCTTGAGCACAATCGGATGGGTCTCGGTGCCTTCGTCCGCCGGGCCGGCAGGGGCTCGGGTGACATAATTGGCATCGCAAATTTCAGCGGGCTCATTCCACTTCATGAGGCGTACAGTCGGAGTCGCGCCTTGTTCTTTGAGGGCATCGACCAGTAGATCGCTGGGATCGGTGGTGATGTAAAGTGGGAGTTTATAGCCGGCCAATATTCGCAACGGGTCGAGAGGGTTACGGGCGCGGATTTTTTGCCCCACTACTGAAACCAACTCCCCCAGTGAAGTGTATATCTTTGCTTTTTTTAACCCCTTTAGCCGGTCGGGCACATCGTCAGGATATTTCTCAAGTATTCGTCCATAGACATACCTGTAAAGTTCTTTCCTGAGATAGGCACCTTGCCGCGTCACGGCAAGGTATTGTGCAATCTGCGGCAGCCCCTCTATGTCGTGTCCGCCTAACGGGTAGTGGTAGATTTCCCCCCATTCACGCGCCAGTTCACGCCGCGAGCCGAACAGCGCTTCGTTCATGCTCGGACCGAGGATAGGAGTGCTGTCTTGGCTGGTAATATTGTCGACGATTAGAGCCCAGGGATCATCTTCACCGTCGGCGATACTGAATCCGGGGGGATACCAAATACGCGCATTATTCAACCGGGTAAAAACGACGGGGATCCACCAGTCCGGCGAGTCCATGATTTTTGCCCGAGCACTGGCGGTAGCGCGATCGACTTCGCCATGCTCCGCCAGCTGTCTGAAAAACTCCGGGATAAATTGCGTTGCCGCAGACATCGAAAGCTTGCCCTGCATCGCCAATACCGCCGGCACGCCCTCTTTGGCTAACATGGGGCCCAGGGCGACCAGCGCGTCGCGTGCGGGATTGCCGGCACCGGCGCTTTGGCAGGAGCATAGGACGACCAAGCTGGGAATTCTTTCCAGCGCGCCCAAACGCGCGGCGAAATCTTCGCCGGTGACGCTGGCGGCATTCCCGGCCTCATCTTCCAACCACAACACGGCGCCTTGCTGCCCGACAATGCCGTGGCACATGAGATAGATAATGTCGGCTCCCTCTTTTATGCCTTCGATAATCGCCTGGAGCGTCGCGCTTCCGCGCCGCGTGAGCGTGGTCAACGGAACATGACGCAGCGCATTTTCAGCGAGCTCCTGCTCTTGAGGAACGTTGATGGGCGTGAAGGTTTCCGATAGGCCCTGAGGATTAGCGATGGCTAATAGTGCCTTAATGCCTTGTTTAGGGCGCAACATCGGGAGGCGGTAAGTTCGGGCCGCCAGATAGCGCGAAAAAACGCACTGATTGCTGCGCAATAGATGTGTGGCTGTATCGGTGGGATCAACCAGCGTTTCCCAAGGGAGGCTGTGCAATATGGATGCATTTGAATCGATAAGTAGGCGTATTTTTAGCGTGCTTTGCTGATGATCGGAAAATGCCCGTGCGGATGTAAATGCATCACGCAGCGCAGGCGGCATAAACAGTGATTCCGATAATAACTGGCCCATTCTTTGCGGGTTGCCGGAATAAAATGTCGGATCGTGGATGTTTAATGCCAGCGGGATGAAAGGAGTAATATTTTCACTTTCGTCAAAGCGCTGTCGAAAGCTGGCTTGAAATTCATCGAGTGAATTCCGTTGAAACACGATCTCAAGTTCCGCATAGCCTTTCATGATCGCCCTCCGACAGTGGGTTGTCGACAGCATTGATGACCGAAGCGAGAGGGGGGGAGGCGAAGAGTAGCCCAGTGTATTTCAGCACGTAGTTATTTAGATAACTGATTTTTCTATTTAATATTTAGCTGAGATCCTGGGTGTTCAGAGCGTCGCCGACCAGTTCGTGACGGTATAATATACATCTAGCTTGAATAAGGATTTCTGTCCAATATGGCGCGGTGTTGATGAAGAGCGCTTCGCTAATGAAATAAAGTAAGGACGGAAATTAATAGATAAATAACGATGGGATGAGTGACATCGTACTATGCAAAGCAAAAAGCCCGCTCGGGTTTCCCTGAGCGGGCTTCTCTAAATATGGCTCCTCTGACTGGACTCGAACCAGTGACATACGGATTAACAGTCCGCCGTTCTACCGACTGAACTACAGAGGAATCGTGTGAACGGGGCGAATAATAGCGGGGCGCCTGGGGTTTGTCAAAGCGCTAAACTGCAAAAAAAGCGCGTTTGCTGAGGGAATGAGCACCTTGCGCTGTTTTTCGGCATCTTTCGCCGGCAGGCGCTGATTTTTCCCGCCTGTCTCGTTGTCGCATCGCTTGCACAAGCCCTTGCACGGCGATGGTGCAGGGCCACTCACCCTCTCACGCTAGCCGTACGGCCTTGCCCCCTGTTATCCCTGCCACACGCCGCGCCGCAACTGATATGTAGGATGAATAAGCAAACAATATGTATTCGTCGTCACAATGGCTGGATTTTTGCTTACCCATTTTTGGGGAATGCGACTGCGCTCTCAAGAAAATTATTTTCCCCGTCTACACATAAAGTGAAAGTTCCGCGCCCCCGGGCGTTCCGCTATACCCGTCATACTTGACGCTGCCTCGGTGTTGGCTGCGAGCATTTACCCCGGTCACTGACCTTGAGTCAGCTCTCGGGGCTCATGCTCTTGCCGCCTGGATGCAACGCCAATTATCTAGGGTATTAAAACAGTGCTGAGGAAGATAACAATGTCATCGAAATTGATAAAAAGTCCGCTCGCTGCTTTGCTCATCGGTTGTTTAGGTACGGCGTTTTCCGCGCAGGCCGATATCGTCATCGGCGTCGCCGGGCCGTTCTCCGGGCCGAACGCCACCTATGGCGATCAGTATTGGCGCGGGGCTTCGCAGGCGGCGGCGGACATCAACGCCGCCGGCGGCATCAAAGGGGAAAAAATCAAGCTGGTGCAGGGGGATGACGCCTGCGAACCGAAACAGGCGGTCGCGGTCGCCAACCGGCTGGTGGATCAGGACAAGGTCTCGGCGGTGGTCGGCCACTTCTGTTCCTCATCCACCCTGCCCGCTTCCGAGGTGTATGACGAGGCCGGCATCATCGCCATCACCCCCGGCTCCACCAACCCGCAAATCACCGAGCGCGGCATGAAGACCATGTTCCGCATGTGCGGGCGCGACGATCAGCAGGGCGCGATCGCCACCAACTACATGCTGGATACTCTGAAGGCCAAACGCATCGCGGTGATCCACGATAAAGACACCTACGGTCAGGGGCTGGCGGACGCGGCGAAGGCGGCGATGAACAAGCGCGGAGTCAAAGAAGTGCTGTATGAGGGGCTGTCGCGCGGCGAGAAAGACTTCAACGCGCTGGTGACCAAGATCGCCTCGGTCAAGCCGGACGTGGTCTACTTCGGCGGCTGCCATCCCGAAGCCGGGCCGCTGGTGCGCCAGATGCGCGAGCAGGGCGTGACCGCCAAGTTCTTCTCCGGCGACTGCGTGGTGACCGAAGAGCTGGTGACCGCCGCCGGCGGGCCGCAGTACACCAACGGCGTGCTGATGACCTTCGGCAACGATCCGCGCCTGATCGCGGAAGGCAAGGCGGTGATCGCCAAGTTCCGCGCCAGCGGCTTTGAGCCGGAAGGGTACACCCTCTACTCCTACGCCTCTATCCAGGCGATCGCCGCCGCCTTCAACGCCACCGGCGGCAAAGACAGCGCCAAGGCCGCCGAATGGCTGAAGTCGCACGACGTCGATACCGTGATGGGCAAAAAAGCCTGGGACCAGAAGGGCGACCTGAAGGTCTCGGACTACGTGGTCTACCAATGGGATGACAAGGGTAAATATCACCAGCTGTAAACGGCCGAACATTGAGGTTGTAACCCCATGACCGACGGGCTCGCCGCCCTGGCGAGCCCGTTCCGCGATGACCTTTGGGCCGCGTCGGACTACGTTGGCGGCCTTACCAGGCGAGACTGCTCATTATGGATGTCTTCTTTCTGCAACAGCTGATCAACGGCCTGACCCTTGGCGCGGTGTATGGCCTGATCGCCATCGGCTACACCATGGTTTACGGCATTATCGGCATGATCAACTTCGCCCACGGCGAGGT
>NZ_KV792462.1:72602-121164 GCF_001808215.1 Serratia sp. HMSC15F11 | reverse complement strand
TCAACTTCGCCCACGGCGAGGTGTACATGATTTCCGTCTACCTGTGCGCCATCGGCTTGGCGCTGCTGTCGTTCTTCGGGCTGCACTCGTTCCCGCTGCTGATCCTCGGCACGCTGGTGCTCACCATCGTCATCACCGGGGTGTACGGCTGGGTGATCGAGCGCATCGCCTACAGGCCGCTGCGCAACTCCACCCGCCTGGCGCCCTTGATCTCCGCCATCGGCATGTCGTTAATCCTGCAAAACTACGCGCAGATCAGCCAGGGGCCGCGCCAGCAGGGCATCCCGACGCTGCTGAGCGGTGTGTTCCGCCTGGAGTTCGACGGCGGCGTGGTGCAGATCACTTACACCAAGGTGTTTATTTTGGTGGCGTCGCTGCTCGGCATGGCGATCCTTACCTACATCATTCAGCGCACCCGGCTGGGGCGCATCTGCCGCGCCACCCAGCAGGATCGCAAAATGGCCTCGATTCTCGGCATCAATACCGATCGGGTGATCTCGCTGGTGTTCGTGATCGGCGCCGCCATGGCCGGGCTGGCCGGGGTGCTGATCACCATGAACTACGGCACCTTCGATTTTTACGTCGGCTTTATCATCGGCATCAAGGCCTTCACCGCCGCGGTGCTGGGCGGCATCGGCTCGCTGCCGGGCGCGATGCTGGGCGGGCTGCTGCTCGGCGTGGCGGAGGCGCAGTTCGCCGGCATGGTGAACTCGGATTACAAGGACGTGTTCTCCTTCGGGTTGCTGGTGGCGATCCTGATCTTCCGTCCGCAGGGCCTGCTCGGCCGGCCGCTGATCGCCAAGGTTTAAGGAGAACGCCATGTCGCAATCCGTGATCAACGGCGGGCTGGACGTTAAACGCAGCCTGCTGGACGCCGTCTTGGCCGGGCTGATCGCCCTGATCGTGTTCGGGCCGATCGTCGGCATCGTGCTGAACGGCTACAGCTTCAACTTCGAGCCGCACCGGCTGGTGTGGATTATCGTCGCGGTGATGGCCGGGCGGCTGCTGCTGAGCCTGTTCCTGCAAACCGCGCCGGGGCGCAGGGTGTTGGCGCGCTTCGACGGTGGCAACGACGGCGTTTACGTGCGGCCGCTGGGCTATAAATCCAACCTGCGCTGGATCCTGCCGCTGATGGCGGCGATCGCGCTGCTGTTCCCGTTCGTCGCCACCAAATACCTGCTGACGGTGGCGATCCTCGGCCTGATCTACGTGCTGCTCGGCCTGGGGCTGAACATCGTGGTCGGCCTGGCGGGGCTGCTCGATCTGGGGTACGTGGCGTTTTACGCCATCGGTGCCTACGGACTGGCGTTGGGCTACCAGTATCTCGGGCTCGGTTTTTGGGCGATGCTGCCGCTGGGGGCGCTGATGGCGGCGTTGGCCGGCGCGCTGCTGGGCTTTCCGGTGCTGCGCATGCACGGCGACTATCTCGCCATCGTTACGCTCGGGTTCGGCGAGATCATCCGGCTGGTGCTGAACAACTGGATGTCGCTCACCGGCGGGCCGAACGGCGTCTCGGTGCCGGCGCCGACGGTGTTCGGCCTGGAGTTCGGCCGCCGCGCCAAAGACGGCGGGGTGCCGATCCACAAATTTCTCGGCATCGATTACAACCCCAACCTCAAGTTCATTTTCATCTATGCGGTGCTGTTTTTGGTGGTGCTGCTGGTGCTGTACATCAAGCACCGGCTGACGCGCATGCCGATCGGCCGCGCCTGGGAGGCGCTGCGCGAGGATGAGATAGCCTGCCGCTCTCTCGGGCTCAATCACGTGCTGGTGAAGCTGTCGGCGTTTATGCTGGGCGCCTCCACCGCCGGGCTGGCGGGGGTATTTTTCGCCACCTATCAGGGCTTCGTCAACCCGACCTCGTTCACCTTCTTCGAGTCGGCGCTGATCCTGGCGATCGTGGTGCTGGGCGGCATGGGCTCCACCCTCGGCGTGGTGCTGGCGGCCTTCGTGCTGACGGTGGCGCCGGAGCTGCTGCGCAGTTTCGCCGAATACCGGGTGCTGCTGTTCGGCGTGCTGATGGTGGCGATGATGATCTGGCGGCCGCGCGGGCTGGTGCGCATCAGCCGCGCCAGCTTCGCCGAACGCAAGGGGGTGGCGCCATGAGCGACGCCATTTTACGGGTGGAGCACCTGATGATGCGCTTTGGCGGCATCAAGGCGCTGAACGACGTCAATTTGGAGGTGGAGCGCGGCTCCATCACCGCCCTGATTGGCCCCAACGGCGCCGGCAAGACCACGGTGTTCAACTGCCTGACCGGTTTTTACCGCGCCAGCGGCGGCGCGATCCTGCTCAATACCCACAAGCGGCCGACCGACGTGATCCAGGTGCTGGGGCAGAAGTTTCGCGCCGGCGACTGGATACGCCCGAAGCGGTTCGGCTCGCGCCTCTATTACAAGATGTTCGGCGGCACCCATCTGGTCAACCGCGCCGGGCTGGCGCGCACCTTCCAGAATATCCGCCTGTTCCGTGAAATGTCGGTGGTGGAGAACCTGCTGGTGGCGCAGCACATGCAGAGCAACCGCAACCTGATCGCCGGGGTGCTGAACACGCCGGGCTACCGCCGGGCGGAGAGCGCCGCGCTGGATCACGCTTTCTACTGGCTGGAGGTGGTGGATCTGGTGGACTGCGCCAACCGGCTGGCGGGGGAGATGTCCTATGGCCAGCAGCGGCGGCTGGAGATCGCGCGCGCCATGTGCACCGCGCCGGAGATGATCTGCCTCGACGAGCCGGCCGCCGGGCTGAACCCGGTGGAAACGGCTACGCTGAGCCGCATCATCCGTTTTCTGCGCCAGCATCACGGCATCACGGTGCTGCTGATCGAGCATGACATGGGCATGGTGATGGAGATCTCCGATCGGGTGATCGTGCTCGATCACGGCGACGTGATCGCCCGCGGCACGCCGCAGGAGATCCAGCACAATGAGGCGGTGATCGCCGCCTACCTGGGCGCGGACGAAGAGGAGCTGGCGGGATGAGCGAAGCGATGCTGGAATTTCGCGAAGTGGACGTGTTTTACGGGCCGATCCAGGCGCTGTGCCAGGTGTCACTGCAGGTCAACGCTGGGGAGACGGTGGCGCTGATCGGCGCCAACGGCGCGGGCAAATCCACGCTGTTGATGTCAATCTTCGGCCAGCCGCGCATCGCCGGCGGGCAGATCCTGTTTGGCGGCGAGGACATCAGCCGCCGCTCCACGCACTACGTGGCGGCCGGCGGCATCGCGCAGGCGCCGGAGGGGCGGCGCATCTTTCCGGACATGAGCGTGGAGGAGAACCTGCTGATGGGCACCATCACCGTCGGCAACCGCTATCTGGAAGAGGATTTGCCGCGCATGTTCGAGCTGTTTCCGCGCCTCAAGGAGCGGCGCAACCAGCGGGCGATGACCCTGTCCGGCGGCGAGCAGCAGATGCTGGCGATCGCCCGCGCGCTGATGAGCCGGCCGAAGCTGCTGCTGCTGGACGAGCCGAGCCTGGGGCTGGCGCCGATCGTGGTGCGGCAGATCTTCGGCGTGCTGCGCGAGCTGACCCGCAGCGGCATGACGCTGTTTCTGGTGGAGCAGAACGCCAACCATGCGCTGAAGCTGTCCGATCGCGGCTATGTGATGGTCAACGGCCAGATCCGCCTCACCGGCAGCGGGCAGGAGCTGTTGAACGATCCGGAGGTAAGAAAGGCCTATCTGGGCGGCGGTTGAGCGCCGCCCCACGGGCAGGGAGGCCCGCGTTCATCCCTCGGCGGCGCTTCGTTCTTGATCATCGTAGCGTGAGCGGGCCGCCCTGAAGGCGTCGGCGGAGGCGATAATCCACGACCAGAGCGGCAGCATGTTGAGCAGCATCTCTTTCCCCGCGTCGGTGATGGTGTAAACCACGCGGGGCAGCTTTTCCTGATAATCGCAGCGCGATATCAGCCCGTCCCGTTCGAGATGGCGCAGCGTCCGCGTCAGCATTCTCTGCGTCACGCCCGCTAATTGGCGGCCTATCTCGCCGTGGCGCAGCGGCCCGTGGGTGCCCAGGATATGCAATACCCCCAGCGACCAACGGTTGCCCGCATGCGCGAGGATCTCACGCTTCAACCCTTCATCGTCGTTGCTCAATTCTTCACAGAACGCCTGCGAAAATTGCAGCAGCGTTTCCCGATCGTTCGCCATATTCCTCTCCGGTATCACGCGTGTACCTAATTGAACCCGTTTTTGTCAGCTGTCAGGATGGCGCAGTGTCAAGACAGGAGGCAAGAATGAAATCCACAAATCCATCCATCAATACCGTGCTCATACTCGGCGCCGGTGAACTGGGGCTGCCGGTATTGCGCGCGATGAGCCGGCAGGCCCGGTTACACCACGCTTTAAATATCAGCGTGCTGCTGCGGCCGGAGGCTGCCCGCGCCGTCACCGGCCCGCATCGCGCGCGGCGGGATGCGCTGGCGCGGCTCGGTATCGCCGTGGTGGAAGGCGATCTGCAGCAAAACAGCGTGGATGAGCTGAGTACGCTGCTGCGCGGCTTTGACGCGGTGATCAACTGCAGCGGCTTTGTCGGCGGGGCGGGCACGCAGATAAAGATCACCCAGGCCGTTTTGCAGGCGGGCGTGGCGCGTTATTTCCCGTGGCAGTTCGGCGTGGACTACGATGTTGTCGGTACAGGCAGCGGGCAACAGGTGTGGGATGAACAGCTCGAAGTGCGCCACCTGCTGCGTGCGCAGAAGGCGACGGAGTGGGTGATTGTTTCCACGGGCATTTTCACCAGCTACCTGTTTGACTCGGGTTTTGGCGTGGTGGACGCGGCCACCAAAACGGTGCGCGCGTTGGGCGACTGGCGTTACGCGGTGACGCTGACCACCCCCGAGGACATTGGCCGGCTGACGGCCGCGATTTTTTTCCATCGGCCCGCGTTTCGCAACCAGGTGGTCTATATCGCCGGGGACACGTTGACCTACCGCGAGCTTGCCGATGTCATGCAGGCGCACTGGGGCGTTGAGGTCAACAGAGTCCTGTTGAACAAAGAGCGGCTGCAGGAGGAGGTGCTGAACCATCCGCGTGACGTCGGCGCCAAATACCGGCTGGCTTTCGCCCGGCCCGACGGCGTGGCCTGGGATAAGGCGAAGACCTTCAATGCGCGCCAGGGTATAGCCACCACCACCGCCGAGCAGTGGCTGGCGCAGCAATGCCCGACCTCGCAGGACGGTTAGTCGCCTGAGCGCCGGACTTAGAACTGGCGCTGCATCCAGCGCACGTTCAGCCGCACCAGGGCGATGATGGCGCTGGAGAGCAGCCGCAGCCCGCCGGGTATGTCGCGGCGGCGGATGTCCAGCAGCAGCACGGTGCGCACCTGCGCGCTGTCGTTCCACACCTCGTGTTCGAAGGTATCGTCCCACAGCATGAACTCCCCCTCGTGCAGCCGGTATTCGCGGCCGTCCACTTTCAGCACCGCCGCCGGCACCCCGTCGGCGCGTTTGGGCATGTCCAGCACCAGATAGCCGCGCAGAATGCCGCGGAACGGCCCGCGGTGGGGCGGCACCTGTTTACCGGGCGCCAGGAAGGAGAGCGAGGCGGACAGCACGTCCGGCGACGAGGCGATCAGCGCCGCCAGCGTCGGGCAGCGTGCCAGGTTGCGGGCGATCGGCTGGCCGTAGGCCTTCATGATGAACATGCGCCAGTCGCGCGCGTCGTTGGCGGAGATCGATTCCTGCTGGATCATGATCTCGTGAAAACGGGGAATATTGTGCAGATCGTGGGCGACGGTCAGCGCCTCCTCGCGGATCTGCCGCCATTGGGCGGTGAAACGTTCGGCGTCGGGGAACAGCGCGGCGCTGTCGAGCACCGGCTTGCCCTGAATGCGGCGATCGTAAACATTGCGCAATGCGAGCACGGACCAATCATAAATCGCGGACATAATGACCTCGCCTCAGAAAACGCCAAATGGACACTGCGCGCGGCTCTTCGGCGCGGCGCGTCGTCTGCGGCGGCCGGAGGGGAAGAGCGGCAGGAAAAATTGGTACGCTTCAATAGATTAGCACAGCATTTGTGCAACTGTGTGTCTGCGAATGTGTCGAAATGCGGCGAATAAAACCACACAATTAAAGTGTGACGCGTATCGCATTTAGCGGGCCGGTTGGTTAAAATATCGCTACTTGCCCGCACCTGTCCGGATTTTGTTTACCATGGAACACGCTGCCGTTTCGCGCTCAACCGCCTGGTTGCGCGTGGTTATCCTCGCCGTCTCGGCCTTTATCTTCAACACCACCGAATTTATTCCGGTCGGTCTGCTGAGCGACATCGCCGCCAGCTTCTCGATGCAAACCGAGCAGGTCGGCCTGATCATCACCATCTACGCCTGGATCGTCGCCGCCGCCTCGTTGGCGTGCATGCTGCTGACCAGCAAAATCGAGCGCCGCAAGCTGCTGATCGGCGTGTTCATGCTGTTTATCGCCAGCCACGTGCTGACCGCCGTGGCCTGGAACTTCACCACGCTGGTCATCTCGCGCGCCGGCGTGGCGCTGGCGCACTCGGTGTTCTGGTCGATCACCGCCTCGCTGGCGATCCGCGTGGCGCCGCCAGGCAAGAAAGCCCAGGCGCTGAGCCTGCTGGCGGGCGGCACCGCGCTGGCGATGGTGCTCGGCCTGCCGCTCGGGCGGGTGGTGGGGCAGCTGCTCGGCTGGCGCATGACCTTTATCGGCATCGCGGTGTGCGCCACCCTGGCGCTGGTGCTGCTGTGGCGCCTGCTGCCGGTGCTGAAAAGCGAGCACTCCGGTTCGCTGGCCAGCGTGCCGCTGCTGTTCAAACGCCCGGCGCTGTTGGCGCTGTACATGCTGACCGTCATCGTGGTGACGGCGCACTTCACCGCCTACAGTTACATCGAGCCGTTTATCCAGACCGTGGCCGGGCTGTCGGAGAACTTCACCACGCTGATGCTGCTGCTGTTCGGCGCCGCCGGCATCGTCGGCAGCTTACTGTTCAGCCGCTACAGCGAGCGTTTTCCTTCCGGCTTCTTTATCGGCGCCATCGCGCTGCTGACGTTGAGCCTGGTGCTGCTGTTGCCGGCCGCCGGCAGCGAAAGCCACCTGACCGTGCTGTGCATTTTCTGGGGTATGGCGATCATGGCCATCGGCCTGTCGATGCAGGCCAAAGTGCTGAGCCTGGCGCCGGACGCCACCGACGTGGCGATGGCGATCTTCTCCGGCCTGTACAACTTCGGCATCGGCAGCGGCGCGCTGTTGGGCAACCAGGTGAGCCTGCATCTGGGCATGGGCAACATCGGCTTCGTCGCCGCGCCGCTGGCGCTGATCGCCCTCGGCTGGTGCCTGCTGAACTTCTACCGCAGCGAACGGCTGCAGCAGCACCCCAGCCGTTAAACCACCGATTCGGGGGGCCGTTGCGGCACCCCGCGCTGTATTTTCCTGCGATAAAACAGGCTGCTGCAGCGTTTTATGCTTAACTTTTTTTCATAGTCTGCTAATTAAAAATTTAACTCCGACGCCGCTTCGTTAGCATAGAAAGTCATCAAAAATGTTAATGCGAGGTTAACGGTGAGTGACTCTGTAGCGGCGTCGCCGATCCATGCGCGGGATTTGGCGGCCAGAATCGACGCCTTGCCCGCGTCGGCCGGCCTGTGGCGCTTTATCATTCTGCTGTCGCTGGGCGGCTTTTTCGAACTCTACGATCTGTTCCAGACCGGCTATATCAGCACCGGTCTTATCGCCGACGGTATTTTCCACACCGGCGCGCAGGGCGTCTTCGGCGTCTCGGACCAGGCGGCTTTCGCTTCTGCCACCTTTCTCGGCCTGTTCGTCGGCGCCAGCCTGCTGAGCCCGTACGCCGATCGCTTCGGCCGCCGCGCCACCTTTATGTTCGCCCTGATCTGGTATGGCGCCTTCTCGTTGCTGCTGGCGTTTCAACAGCAGGCAGAGTGGGTGATCTTTCTGCGCTTTCTGGTGGGCGTCGGGCTCGGCATTGAGCTGGTGACCATCGATACCTACCTGACGGAGTGGGTGCCCGCGCATCTGCGCACCCGGGCTTTCGCCTTCGCGTTCTTCGTGCAGTTCCTGTCGGTGCCGGCGGTGGCGCTGATGTCCTGGTGGCTGGTGCCGCAGACCATTTGGGGCCTGAGCGGCTGGCGCTACGTGGTGATCGCCGGCGCACTGGCTTCGCTGGTGATCTGGTTGGTGCGCAAGGGGCTACCGGAGTCGCCGCGCTGGCTGGTGCAGCAGCGGCGCTATGCGCAGGCCCGGCAGGTGATGCGGGATATGGAGCGGCGCTGCGGCGTGGCGCCCGCGGACTTTCCGTCGCGCCCGGTTGACGATGCCGAGGGTGCGCCGCTGCGCGGCCGCTTTCGCGACATCTGGGCGCCGCAGTATCGCGATCGCACGCTGATGCTGGTGGTGATGAATTTCTTTCAGGCCATCGGCTTCTTCGGTTTCGGCAACTGGCTGCCGGCGCTGCTGTCGGGCAAGGGCGCTTCGGTCACCCACAGCCTGCTTTACGCTTTCTTCATCACGCTGGCCTACCCGCTGGGCTCGCTGCTGTGCAGCTTCTATGCCGACAAGATGGAGAATAAGTGGCAGATCGTGTTGTCGTGCCTGGTAACAGTGATCTTCGGCTCGCTGTTCGCGCTGCAGAACAACCCGCTGTGGCTGATCCTGTGCGGTTTCTTCATCACCTGGTCCAACGCCTGGTTGACCTACAGCTACCACTCGTATCAATCCGAGATCTTCCCGACCCACATCCGCGCCCGCGCCGTCGGTTTCTGCTACTCCTTCAGCCGCCTGTCGACGGTGTTCAGCAGCATCATCATCGGCATTATCTTGCAGTACGGCGGCTCGCTGGGGGTGATCGCGTTTATCGTCGCCAGCATGCTGATCGTGATGCTGGTGATCGGGCTGTTCGGCCCGAAAACGCGCGGTATCGATCTGGAAAACATCTGACGTTTTACGCCGGCGGTGACGCCGGCCTCTTCAGCAAAAAAACTCGCGATCATACGAAAATTATTCCGTTATCACTGCTTTTGCGCCTGCCGTACTGTTACCCGGTACAAAATCCAATTCAATACCGAGCGGGGAACACGTCATGAGCATCCTCACCGCGCCCGATGGCGCGCGCATTTTCTACAAGGATTGGGGCCGCGGCCAGCCGATCCTGTTCTCCCACGGTTGGCCGCTGTCCGCCGACGCCTGGGACAACCAGCTGCTGTTTTTCGGCCAGAGCGGGTTCCGGGTGATCGCCCACGATCGCCGCGGCCACGGCCGTTCGGATCAGACCTGGCACGGTAACGACATTAACCAATACGCCGACGATCTGGCTCTGCTGATTGAAACGCTGGATCTGCGCGATCTGATCCTGGTCGGCCACGCCATCGGCGGCGGCGAAGTGGCGCGCTACATCGGCCGCCACGGCAGCGATCGGGTGGCGAAGGTGGTGCTGGTGGGCGCCGTGCCGCCGCTGATGCTGCAAACGCCGGCCAACCCGGAAGGCGCACCCATGGCGGCCTTCGACGGCATTCGCAGCGGCGTGGCGGGCAACCGCTCGCAGTTCTTCAAAGATCTGGCGGTGCCGTTCTACGGCTTCCATTGCGACGAGGTGGAGAGCAATGCGGGGCTGATCGACCACTTCTGGCTGATGGCCATGCAGGGCGGTGTGAAAGGGCAGTACGACGGCGTGAGCGCGTTCTCCGAAGTGGATTACACCGCCGATCTGTTGGCGATCGACAAGCCGACGCTGCTGGTGCACGGCGACGCCGATCAGATCGTGCCGATCGGCGCCTCGGCGCTGAAAGCCGCTAAGCTTATGCAACAGGCGGAGCTGAACGTTTACGCCGGCGGCGCTCACGGCTTGGCGCAGGTCGATCCCGATCGCTTCAACGCCGATCTGCTGGCCTTTATCCAGAATTCGCCGTTCTAAGGGGGCGCGATGAACCTGACTGCTATCGCCGCCCGCTGCGCGCAGCGGCTGCATGCGCCCGCAGTGCGCTGGCTGCTGCTGCTCGCCATTTGCGCTGCCTACATCCAGGGCGGGTTGGTCAAGGCGCTGAACGTCGAAGGCGCGGTTGCCGAGATGACCCACTTCGGCCTGCAGCCGGCGGCGCTGTTCGCCGTGCTGGTGACGCTGCTGGAACTGGCGGCGTCGGCGCTGATCCTGAGCGGCTTTTATCGCTGGCTCGGCGCGTTGGCGCTGGCCGGTTTTACCCTGATGGCGACGCTGATGGCCAATCCGTTCTGGCAGTTCGACGGGGCGGAACGCGGCCAGATGATGAACGGATTTTTTGAACACCTCGGGCTGGCCGGCGCGCTGTTGCTGGTGGCATTTAACGATTTGAAGGAGCGAGCGGATGGCTGAACAGACGGAAAACAAGGCGGCGGCGGGCGGCTTCGCGCCGCTGAAAATCCCATTATTTGCGGTGCTGTGGGGCGCCACGGTGCTCGGCAACGTCGGCAGCTTTATGCGCGACGTCGCCAGCTCGTGGCTGATCACCGACCTGTCGAGCAAGCCCTCGGCGGTGGCGCTGATGCAGACCGCCGCCACGCTGCCGGTGTTTCTGCTGGCGATCCCGGCCGGGGTGCTGTCGGACATTCTCGATCGGCGGCGCTTTCTGATCTTCGTGCAAATTCTGCTGGCCTGCGTCAGCGGCAGCCTGCTGGTGCTGTCACAGACCGGTGCGTTGACGGTGGAATACCTGCTGGCGCTGACCTTCGTCGGCGGCATCGGTGCGGCGCTGATGGGGCCGACCTGGCAGGCGATCGTGCCGGAGCTGGTGCCGCGCACCGAGCTGAAAAACGCCGTGGCGCTGAACTCGCTGGGCATTAACATCGCCCGCTCCATCGGCCCGGCGGCCGGCGGTCTGCTGCTGGCCAGCTTCGGCGCCGGCGCAGCCTACGGCGCGGACGTGATGAGCTATGTGCTGGTGATCGCGGCGCTGCTGTGGTGGAAGCGGCCGAAGGCCGAGGACAGCGGCCTGTCGGAACACTTCTTCGGCGCTTTCCGCGCCGGGCTGCGCTATGCCCGTTCCAGCCGTGAGCTGCACGTGGTGCTGCTGCGGGCAGCGGTGTTCTTCGCCTTCTCCAGCTCGGTCTGGGCGCTGCTGCCGCTGGTGGCGCGCCGCATGCTGGGCGGCAGCGCCGGTTTTTACGGCGTGCTGCTGGGGGCGGTAGGCGCCGGGGCGATCCTCGGGGCGATCGCGCTGCCGCGCCTGCGCCAGCGGCTCAACGCTGACGGGCTGGTGCTGCTGGCGGCGGTGCTCACCGCCGTGGTGATGGCGGCCCTGTCGCTGGCGCCGCCGCAGTGGCTGGCGGTGGTACTGCTGTTGGTGCTGGGCGCCGGCTGGATCATTGCGCTGACTACGCTCAACGGCGCGGCGCAGGGCGTGCTGCCCAACTGGGTGCGCGGCCGCGGCCTGGCCATCTACCTGATGGTGTTCAACGGCGCGATGGCGGCGGGCAGCCTGCTGTGGGGGCTGGTGGCACAGGAGCTGGGCGTGGCCGCCACGCTGCTGGTCGGCGGCGTCGGCCTGTTGGCGGCGGGGCTGCTGTTCCACCGCCTGCGCTTGCCGACCGGCGAGGCCGATCTGCAGCCGTCGAACCATTGGCCGGAGCCGCTGGTCAACACGCCGGTTGAGAACGATCGCGGCCCGGTGATGATTCAGGTGGAGTACCGCATCCGCGAACAGGATCGGCCGCAGTTCTTGCGCATGCTACTGATGCTGGAGCGGGCGCGTCGCCGCGACGGCGCTTACGCCTGGGGCATCACCGAGCACACCGGCGATCCGGAATGCATCATGGAGTGGTTCCTGGTGGAGTCCTGGGCGGAGCACCTGCGGCAGCACCAGCGGGTGTCGCACGCCGACGCCGATCTGCAGCAGGAGGCGCTGCGCTTCCACATCGGGCCGGAGAAACCGGTGGTGCATCACTTCCTGTCGCTCGACAGGCATCAGGCGAAGCATTAACTGCACGGCCAGGCGGTGAGAAGGTGCTATGCTTTTGGTCGGTTCGGCGGCGCGGCCGCCGTAAGACGAATGTAGTCAGCACAGGGAGACACATTGATGACGGCACCTTCTGCTTTTGCCCGCGAGCTTGGGCTGCGCTATCCGATCGTTCAGGGGCCGATGAACGGCGCGTCGCCGCCGGCGTTGGCGGTGGCGGTGAGCAACGCCGGGGCGCTGGGCTCGTGCGCGGCGGCGCTGTTTTCACCGGCGGTGATCCTCGAACGGGTGCAGCAGATCCGCGCGCAGACCGCCGCGCCGTTCAACATCAATCTGTTTCTGCTCGATGAGCAGCACCCGGATCTCGCCGAGCTCAAGCGCGCCCAGCACCTGCTGCGGCCGTTCCGCGAAGCGCTGGGGCTGAGCGAGCCGCCGATCCCCACCCAATTTGCCGAAAACAACCGTGACCAGATCGCGGCCTTGCTGGAGGCTGCGCCGCCGGTGGCCAGCTTCACCTTCGGCGTGCTGCCGCGCGCCACGGTTACGCAGTTCAAGAAGGCCGGCTCGCGGGTGATCGGCACCGCCACCACGGTGGCGGAAGCCCGCGCCTGGGAAGAGGCGGGTGCCGACTTCGTTTGCGTCTCGGGCTCGGAGGCGGGCGGGCACCGCCCGACCTTCCTCGGCGACATCGAGCAATCCTGCGTCGGCCTGATGGCCCTGCTGCCGCAGGTGGTGGCGGCGGTGAAGATCCCGGTGATCGCCGCAGGCGGCATCATGAACGGGCGCGGCATCGCGGCGGCGCGCTTGCTGGGCGCGCAGGCGGCGCAGCTGGGCACCGCGTTCCTGTGCAGCCCGGAGTCGGGCATCGCCGAAGCCTGGCGGGCGGCGCTGCGCAACGCCGGTGATGACAGCACGCGCCTGACGCGCGCCTTCAGCGGCCGCCCGGCGCGCGGTATCGTCAATGATTTCATGTGCCAGATGCGCGCGGAAGAGGCGCAGATCCTGCCTTATCCGGTGCAGAACGCGCTCACCGGCGATATCCGCCAGGCGGCGGCCAAGGCCGGTCGCGGAGAGTTTATGTCGCTGTGGGCCGGGCAGGGCGTGGGCCTGGCACGGCCGATGCCGGCGGCGGAGCTGGTCGCCACCCTGGCGGCGGAGCTGGAAGCGCTGTAAGGGAGACGGGGCGCCAGATTCGGCGCCCTTTTTCTTGGCCTGGCGTTAAAAGCTGTAGGTGCCCTGCGCCAGCACGAAGTTCATGTTTTTCAGCCCGGCATGCTGTTGCAGGCTGTGGCCGACGTCGAAGTAGACATAGGCCACCTTGAACTGAAGATCGCTGCGCGGTGTCCAGGTGGTTTCGACCTGATACTGATTGCCGATAAAGCGCGAGCCTTGCTCGCTGCCTTTCACCGGGCGCATCGGCCCGAGGTAGAAGGCATCCTCGCGACGTTGTCGCCACAACGCGTCCCAGCTGAAATCGATGGACAGGGTTTGCCAAGGCGTAATCGTGACCGAAGGGTGGATGGCGATCAGGTTAGCCGGCGCCACCAGCCCGTTCTCGGTCAGGTAGGGCAGCTTGGGGTACATGGCGTTAAAGGTATTGAGCTGCCCATCGCGACCGTTTTTATCGCCGCTGGCGATGCCAATTTTGCCGCCGAAGCGCGGTTGCCAGCGCCAGTCGCTCACCGTATACCCGGCGTGCGCCGACGCCGACCAGGCGCGGATGTCGCGCTGTTCTGCGCTGCCGAACTGCCAGGCGGCCTCGTTGTCCCAGTCGAATCCCTGCGCCGCGCCGAAAATGCGCGCGCCGACGGTATAACGCCGCTCTTGCCCGCTGAGCTGCGCGTAGTGGGCATCGCTATCCTCAAAGCCGAAGGTGTAGAGATCGAGCGAGGAAGCCAGCGCGGCCAGCGGCGTGGTGCCGTACAGCCCCCACACCTTTTGGCTGTTGTCGGTATCGTCGTCGAAACTGCCGGTTTTAAGGGTGACGGGATGGCCGATAAAGGCGTCGAGGCGGTTTTTATCCTTGGCCCAGCTGGCGCGGACGGCGTCGAAAGAACGGCGCACGTTGGGGCCGTCGCGGGTGCCCATCAGGTGCAGCGAACCCAGCGCAATCTCCTGGCGGCCGACCCGCAGGGTGCCGAGGCCGTAGGCGGTGGGCAGTTTTAAGTCCACATAGCCTTGGCCGAGGTAGGCATGATCTTCGTCGGTCGGCTTGCGCCCACGGTCGCGCGGCGTGGCCAGTGACGATCCCACCTGCACATAGGCGCCGAAATAGTCGCCGTAGTCGAGGCGCGCGCCAACCAGCAAGCGCTGCATGAAGGTATCGTCGCGTCCGCCGCTCAGATCCCGTTGATCCGTCCATTCATAGCGCTCGCGCAGTGAACCGTCGAAAGACAGGGTGGCCGCATCGTCCAACGGGATGTTTTTCCAGGGGGACGCGGCGGGCTCCGCCGCCAGGGCGGGGAGCGTGGAGAACAGCAACAGTGCGGGTAGCGTGCGTTTCATCATGGATATCCGAAGAAAAAAGCGCGCCGCAGCGCGCCTTGGGTTTATTTAGCCGCCTGGTGAATTTCGGCGATGTAGCCGCCGGGGAAACGCACCAGCGCCGAGGCGCGGCGCTCCGCCGCCGTCGAACGCCACAGCACCTGCGCGCCGCTGGCTGTCGCTTTGGCCAGCGTGGCCGGCAGATCGTCGACGCCATAGCCGGTGCGCTCATGGCCGAACGGATAAGGCAGATGCCCGTCGGTGACGAAAATGCGCGTTTTGCCGAAGCGGGAGTCCAGTTCGATCTGACGGATCTTGCCGTTGTCGCTGCGGCCGATCGCCGTATCGCTGACCCGTTCGTCGCTCACGACCTTGCCGTGCGAGAACGCCTGGTAGCTTTTCAGGAAATCGTCGACGCGGTAGGCGGAGAGATACAGGCGGTTTTCCGGCACGCTCAGCAGCGGCTTGTAGTCAGGCGCCTTGGTGTGCCAATAGAGCTGCATGTTGACGCCGCCGGGCCACTGGATCACCGCGTCGCGGCCGATGGGATCGTCGAAAGGCTCGACCTGCACATCGGCGCCGGCGGCCCTGGCCTGGTGGATGGCGGCGTCCATATCCCTGACCAGAAAACCATTGCGCTCGGTGCCGAACGGGTGCGGGATCGGCGTTTTGAAATCGAACACCGAGAAGCTGCCGGCCGGCGTCAGTATCAGCTGGGAGTAGGTTTCGCTCGGCGTGGGCGTGACGTTGACCAGCACGCGTTCGGTGCTGGTACCGCCGAAGGTTTTCAGGATGCTGTCGACAAAGGCATCCATCTTGCCGCGTTCGACGTAGACATGGGTGGTGTCATATTGCGGCCCTACGGCGAGAGACGCCGTATCGGCCGCCCAGGACATTGCCGGGAGCAGCAGCGCAAGGGCCGATATCCTCAGCCGACGAGAAGAAATACCGATGATATGTTGCATGATGACCTCCAGGTAGCGGTTATTTTCCTGAGTGAAGCGTAATTTCCTATGAGCTTTCTCGTCGGCTGAAAAATAAAAGCGAAAAACGCAATGTGCGTCGTGAAACATTAAATAAGGGCGACGTTCTGGCGCCTAAGCGAATATCGCGCAGGTGCAGAACCTCTCTTTTTATTGGCATAAGAACGGTGGGCGCCTTTGGCAGGCGGGCCCGCAGCCGCTAAGGGGCAGCGATGAGAATAAGGCCCGCCTTGGCGCATATTGAGGTGAATCGAGGATAATCCATAACGGTGTTCTCCTGGATGGGATATATCGCATTAGCCAGCTGAGTTTACGGTCTCCATTGCCGTCTAAATATAAATACAGCATTAAAAGAATTGCCGCCCATCAAATTTTTATATGACTTGTTGAGTAAATACGAATAAGCGGGTAAAGAGAATATCGCGGCGCCAGCCATGGCTCGCCGAAGCAGGCCGTTGAGGGGGCTTACGCCAGGTTTGGGCGATCGTCGTAAGGATTGTTGAGGTTCTTTGCGGGAAGGAACAGCGCGAAGATCAGCATTACATAGGGTGTGAAGCAGAACCATGTCAGGCACCAACCACCGGAGTAACCCGCATCGTGCAAACGGCGCACATTGGCCGCTAGCATAGGCAGCAAAAACGCCGCAAGCGCGAAAATGGAAATCTCATTCATCTTGCTGGCGATAACAGCGAGATAAAGCAGAAACCAAACGTGCTGGCACAAAAGCAGCATTGAATAAGGCCCACGGCTTTCGCGACCTGAGTAGGTGAAGGTCTTTTTGTAACTGCTGAGTAGACTATTCAGGATTCTCGGTTGTTTAGACATTGCGTGCTGATTGTCCTGACTTGTTGACGAGCCATAGCGACGAACAGGTTAAAACCAGAGAAATAAGCGCTGGGCCAGCAAGGTTAAACTGTTCAATAGCAATTGCATCCATCGGGATTTTGTTGAGAGGTTCTAGGAACTTGCTCTTAAGTATCAAGATGACGAGAAGGTAGACGAAGTGGATACCCGCCCAAGTGCTATAGATAACGGCATATCGTCTAAGGGATTTTGATTTTTTTGTCAGTACGATCTGCGTCAGGATGATGACACCGCACAAAATGAAAATCCCGGCGGCCTTAAACTGGGTAACGACCGTTGCTGCAACGTCAGAAACAAACAATGTTTTCCCGGCAAAGTAGAGCTTTGCCATTGGGATGTGCAGAAAATAACCAATAAAACCATAAATGACTATCAGACTAATGAACAGCATCGTTTTCTTCATTTTTTTAGCTCCTTGGCGCTGCTCAAGGATAACATCAAATTTTTCATTTCTAGTTCAGTACGAATCATTATCAGATTCTTGGTCGTCTTGTTGTATTTTGCCATTGCAGTAGGGGCTGATTGTCCACCGTTGCTCATAATGAATGAGACGTCTTTCCTGCCATAGAGCTTCATCTCTGGGATAGGATCTTGGCCATAAATGTAAGGTGTGGGTACGTTAATCTTATAGGATTTTCCTAAAAATTCGGGGAGGGGTGCTTTTGCTCCATCCAGAGGTGTTATTCTTGTTTCAAATCCGGCGAACTCCAGTGAATAGAGCGTGCTGCCCCCTTGTTTGTCTCTACTGACCAAGTCGTTGCCCATCAGTATCTTAAATTTTTCCCAAATGCCGAGCTGTGTATAGTCGACCTTTCGCCCCTCCCAAAAAACCTCTTGTTCCTTACGCAATTGGTAGACGTAGCGCTGGATTTGTACAGCAGAAGGAGAGAAGTGTCCTATGGACGGGAGTCCATTTTTGCTGAAAATTTGTTCTTTAATGATAAATATTCCTGTTTCTCCGTAAACATTAATATCGTCCATGATTACTCCTATTTTATTGATTTTTAATATTTTTAAATTGTCTTTGTATACATTTAATCGCCTAACCTATCATGGGGTTATAAATTTTATCAATCAGTTAGTCATTTTTATGTGTTGTGTCGTCGGTTTTTACCCTCAAATTAAAAAGCCCGCCAGGTTTACCGTGGCGGGCTTTGTGCTGTCGCTTAGTTACGCCAGATCGAAACGATCGAGGTTCATCACTTTGTTCCAGGCGGCGACGAAGTCGTGGGCGAACTTCTCTTGCCCGTCGGCGCTGCCGTAGACTTCGGCCAGCGCGCGCAGCTGCGCGTGCGAACCGAACACCAGATCGACGCGGGTGCCGGTCCATTTAACCGCGCCGCTGCGGCGATCGCGCCCTTCGAACAGGCCGTCTTCACCCACCGGGTGCCAGGTGGTGCCCATGTCGAGCAGGTTGACGAAGAAGTCGTTGGTCAGCGCCTGCGGGCGATGGGTGAATACGCCGTGCTGCGTGCCGCCGACGTTGGCGCCGAGCGCCCGCAGCCCGCCGACCAGCACCGTCATTTCCGGCGCGGTCAGGGTCAGCAGCTGCGCCTTGTCGACCAGCAGCGTTTCGGCCGGCACGCGGTATTTGCCCTTCAGGAAGTTGCGGAAACCGTCGGCGAGCGGCTCCATCGCCTCGAAGGAGTCCACGTCGGTCTGTTCCTGCGAGGCGTCCATGCGGCCCGGGGCGAACGGCACCGTCAGGGTGAAACCGGCGTTCTTCGCCGCCTGTTCCACGCCCGCCGCGCCGGCCAGCACGATCAGATCCGCCAGCGAGACGCGTTTGCCGCCGGTCTGCGCATCGTTGAAGGCGCGTTGGATGCTCTCCAGCTTGGCCAGCGTCGCGGCGAGCTGCGCAGGTTGGTTGACCGCCCAGTCCTTTTGCGGCGTCAGGCGAATGCGCGCGCCGTTGGCGCCGCCGCGCTTGTCTGAGCCGCGGAAGCTGGAAGCAGAAGCCCAGGCGGTGGAGACCAGCGCCGACACCGACAGGCCGGAAGCCAGCACGGCGTTTTTCAGCGCGGCGATATCCTGCTCGTCGATCAGCGGATGATCGACCGCCGGGATCGGATCCTGCCAAATCAGCTCTTCCTGCGGCACTTCCGGGCCGAGGTAGCGCGCACGCGGCCCCATGTCGCGGTGGGTCAGCTTGAACCAGGCGCGGGCGAAGGCGTCGGCCAGCTCTTCCGGGTGCTCATAGAAGCGGCGCGAAATCTTCTCGTAGGCCGGATCGAAGCGCAGCGACAGGTCGGTGGTCAGCATGGTCGGGCGGCGTTTCTTGTTGGGATCGAAGGCGTCGGGAATGGTTTCACCGATGTCTTTCGCCACCCACTGGTGCGCGCCGGCCGGGCTTTGGCTCAGCTCCCATTCGTATTCGAACAGGTGGCGGAAGAAGTCGTGGTTCCACTGGGTCGGGGTGGTGGTCCAGGTGACTTCCAGGCCGCTGGTGATGGCGTCTTTGCCGACGCCGGTGCCGAAGGTGCTGTGCCAGCCGAGACCCTGCGACTCCAGCCCGGCCGCTTCAGGATCGGCGCCGACGTGAGACGCCGGGCCGGCGCCGTGGGTCTTGCCGAAGGTGTGGCCGCCGGCGATCAACGCCACGGTTTCTTCGTCGTTCATCGCCATGCGGGCGAAGGTTTCACGGATGTCGCGCGCGGCGGCCACCGGATCGGGATTGCCGTCCGGGCCTTCCGGGTTGACGTAAATCAGACCCATCTGCACCGCCGCCAGCGGGTCTTCCAGGTCACGGTCGCCCGAGTAGCGGCTGTTCGGCCCGCCGCTCAGTTCCAGCCAGATCTTCTCAGAGCCCCAGTAGACGTCGTCCGGCTCCCAGGTGTCGGCGCGGCCGCCGGCGTAGCCGAAGGTTTTGAAGCCCATCGATTCCAGCGCCACGTTGCCGGTCAGGATAATCAGGTCGGCCCAGGAGATGTTGCGGCCGTATTTCTGCTTGATAGGCCACAGCAAACGGCGCGCCTTGTCGAGGCTGACGTTGTCCGGCCAGCTGTTGAGCGGGGCGAAGCGCTGCTGGCCTTCGCCTGCGCCGCCGCGGCCGTCGCCGATGCGGTAGGTGCCGGCGCTGTGCCAGGCCATGCGGATGAACAGGCCGCCGTAGTGGCCGAAGTCCGCCGGCCACCATGCCTGCGAGTCGGTCATCAGGGCGTGCAGATCCTGTTTGACCGCCGCCAGATCGAGGCTGTTGAAGGCATCGGCGTAGTTGAAGTCTTTATCCATCGGATCGGACAGGGGGGAGTGCTGGTGCAGCGGTTTCAGGCTGAGCTGATTAGGCCACCAATCCTGATTGGTGGGGCCGTTCTGTGGTGCGGGCTGCTTGCCGCCCGAAAACGGGCATTTGCTTTCAGTTGTCATAATGCGCTCTCTGCTTCCGTAAAGATGCTCCAGCCGCCGGGCGTGGAGCGGTTAACAAGGCAGGCGGGTCAGGCTTGCGTCGGGTATTGCGCTAAATAACTGAACTCAATCGATTTACGTCACCCCCACCGTCAACGGGCAGAGGGTGACACATGGGTAAGCTTAGTCAGCGGCGGCGGAGAGATAAAATAGGAATGAGTGAATATTGTGATAGCTTGCGGCGATTCATCGATGTGCTATTGATAGTCAACACGTCGCGTTATCGACGCCGCAACATGAACGCGAGCACCGCGTCCGCCAGCTTGCCGAACGGTGCGCGCAGCAGATCGGTGAAGTGCCAGCGGCTTTGGATGAAGACGCCCTTGGCGTGGCTCAGCGCCCGGAATCCTTCAATGCCGTGATAGGCCCCCATGCCGCTGGGGCCGATGCCGCCGAACGGCAGATCGTCCTGGGCAAAATGCAGCAGGGTGGCGTTGACGCTGACGTTGCCGGAGGTGGTGCGCGCCAGCAGCCTGTCCTGCAGGGGGCCGCCTGCGCCAAAGTAGTACAGCGCCAGCGGGCGCGGCCCGGCGTTGATAACGTCGATCGCTTCTTCGAAGGCGGCGTAGGTGCGTATCGGCAGCAGCGGCCCGAAGATCTCCTCTTGCATGATCCGGCTGTCGTCGGGGGCGCCGACGATCAGCGTGGGGGCGAGGGTTTTCGGCCGTTCCGCCGCCGAGTCCGGGCGGTGGCCCACCGGAATGATCCGCGCGCCCCGCGCCAGGGCGTCGGTGAGCAGATCCTGCAAACGGTGGTAGTGCCTGTCGTTGATGATGGCGCCGTAGTCATGGCTCGTCGGCCCGTCAGGGTAAAACGCCTTGACCGCCGCGTCGTAGAGCGCGATGAAGTTTTCCACATCGTCCTGATGGAGCAACAGGTAATCGGGTGCGATGCAGGTTTGGCCCGCGTTCGACAGCTTGCCGAACACCAGGCTGTTAACGGTTCTGGCGGTGAGCGCGCCGGGCGCCACGACGGCGGGGCTTTTGCCGCCCAGCTCGAGCGTCAAGGGCACCAGATTTTTACCGGCCGCCTGCATGATCTGGCGGCCGATCGCCGTGCTGCCGGTGAACACCAGGTGATCGAACGCCAGTGTGCTGAACCCGGCCCCGACGTCCGGCCCGCCGGTCACCACCGCGACCTCATCGGCGGGAAACAGCGCCGCCAACATCGTTTCGATGAGTTGGCTGGTGCGCGGCGTGAGCTCCGAAGGTTTCAGCATCACGCGGTTGCCGGCGGCCAGGGCGGTGGCCAGCGGGATGAAGGTCAACGAGAAGGGATAGTTCCACGGCGCCATGACGCCAATCACGCCTTTAGGTTGGTATTGCACGTAGGCGCGCCCGGCCTGGTACGGCAGGGCGACGTGGCGGCGTTCCGGCTGCATAAAGCGCTTCAGGTGGCGCAGCAGATAATCGATCGCCTGCACGGTGACCAGGATCTCCAGGATGTCGGTTTCGTAAGGCGAGCGGTGGCCGAAGTCCGCGCTGACGGCCGCCGTCAGCGCACCGCGCTGGGCCAGAATGGCGCTCCGCAGGCGGCGCAGGGCGGCCTTGCGCTGAGCGATCGTCGGTGCGCCGTCGCGCAGGAAGGCATGGCGCTGGGCGGCAAGCCGTTGCTCCATCGTCATGAGGATGTCATCTCCCTGCACTTGAATTCTCCTGATGCCGAGTGAAAGCGGGAATGCGGTTTGCCGAATCGTGTTTGACCTTAAAGTGAGCTTTAAACCTATACTCGTTAAACGATCAACGCAAGATCGTCGGCCAACCGGGATGAGGGAGCCAGAGATCCCGGCGCCGCGCGCAGTATAAACCTTCTTTTTTAACCATAGTGTAAATGGGAGAAACGACATGGGTTACGTAACGACCAGCGATGGCGTCGAGATTTTCTACAAGGATTGGGGCCCCAAAAACGGCAAGGTTATCTACTTCCACCACGGCTGGCCGCTGTCCAGCGATGACTGGGATGCCCAGATGCTGTTCTTCGTGAACAAAGGGTTCCGCGTGGTTGCGCACGATCGCCGCGGCCACGGCCGCTCCAGCCAGGTGTCGGAAGGGCACGACATGGACCACTACGCCGATGACGTCGCCGCGGTGGTAAAACACCTGGGCGTGCAGGGCGCGATGCACGTGGGCCACTCGACGGGCGGCGGCGAAGTGGTGCGCTATATCGTGCGCCACGGCGAGGACAAAGTATCCAAAGCGGTGCTGATCAGCGCGGTGCCGCCGCTGATGGTAAAAACCGACGCCAATCCGCAGGGCACCCCCAAAGCGGTGTTCGATGATTTCCAGGCGCAGCTGGCCGCCAACCGGGCACAGTTCTATTACGACGTGCCCGCCGGCCCGTTCTACGGCTATAACCGTCCGGGTGCCAAACCCTCTGAGGCGATTATCTGGAACTGGTGGCGCCAGGGCATGATGGGCGGCGCCAAGGCGCACTACGACGGCATCGTCGCCTTCTCGCAGACCGATTTCACCGAGGATCTCAAGAAGATTGCCATTCCGGTGCTGGTGATCCACGGCGACGACGATCAGGTGGTGCCTTATCAGGACTCCGGCGTGCTGTCGGCCAAGCTGGTGCAGAACGGCACGCTCCATACCTATAAGGGCGCGCCACACGGTATCCCGACCACCCATGCCGATCAGGTCAACGCCGATCTGCTGGCGTTCGTGAACAGCTAACCCTATCGCCCGGGCGGAATCTCCACCGCCTGGGCGATGCTTGAGGGATATCCCTCATTGCGGCCCCGCCGGCGGTTATTTAAGCTGAAAGGGCAACGTAACGGTGAATATGGAGATAATCATGACTGATTCAGTGTCCAACGATCGTAATCCTACCCCGGATGTGGCGGAAGACAACGCGTTCTTCCCATCGCCTTACTCCCTCAGCCAGTACACCTCGTCCAAAACCGACTTTGCGGGCGCCAGCTACCCGAACGCCTATCGCGGCGGCAAGTGGAAGGTGCTGATGATCGCCTCGCAGGAGCGCTACCTGCTGATGCAAAACGGCAAGTTCTTCTCCACCGGCAACCACCCGGTCGAGATGCTGCTGCCGATGTATCACCTGGATCTGGCCGGTTTCGAGATCGACATCGCCACGCCGTCCGGCGATCCGGTGAAGCTGGAGATGTGGGCGTTCCCGCAGGAAGACGAAGCGGTCAAGGCCACCTACGAGAAGTACCGTAGCCAACTCAAGCAGCCGAAAAAGCTGACGGAGGTGGTGAAGGATCTGGATGGCGGCAACTACCTCGGCGTTTTCATCCCCGGCGGCCACGGCGTGCTGAATGATATTCCGTTCAGCGAAGAGGTGAAAAAGACCCTGCACTGGGCGCACGACAACGATCGCTACGTGATTTCGCTGTGCCACGGGCCGGCGGGCCTGCTGGCGGCGGGCATCGGCGAGCGCAAAGAGGATTTCCTCTATCGCGGCTATGAGATGTGCGTGTTCCCGGACTCGCTCGATACCGGCGCCAACATCGACATTGGCTACATCCCCGGCCCGATGCCCTGGCTGGTGGGCGAGCGCCTGCGCGAGCGGGGCGTCAAGATCGTCAACGCCGACATCACCGGCAAGGTGCATAAAGATCGGCGCCTGCTGACCGGCGACAGCCCGCTGGCCTCCAACAACCTCGGCAAGCTGGCGGCGGAGACGCTGTTGGCCGACGTCGCCGCGCGATGAGCGACGAGATCGCGCAGCGCGCTTTCCAGACGGCGCTGGCGATGGACCACGAGCGAACCCTGTCCGCCATTCAGGGGCGGGTTCGCGCCTTTGCCGCGCCGTTCGGCTTCGATCGCTTTGTGCTGTTTTCCGCTTCCGCCACGGCGGAGGCGGGGATCGAGCATATCTATTGGGTCGAGGGCGACTGGTTCGGCGACGGCGAGGCCGTCGATGCCCTGACCTACGTGCGGCACTGCCCGGTGACCCGGCACATGCTGCGGGTCAGCGAGCCGTTTTTCTGGACCAAGACCCGGGCGCAGCAGGGCGAACGCTACCGGATTGTGCGCACGCCGCGCGGCGCGGGCCTGCACGGCGTGCAGATCCCGGTGTTCGGCCCGGCCGGTTTGGAGGGCGCCGTCAGCCTGGGGGGCGAGCGTATCGACGCTTCACCGCCGGTGCGGCTGGCGCTGTCGCTGGTGGGCTCGGCGGCCTTTCAGGCGGCGCGGCGGCTGTTCGCACCGGCGGCCGGCGAGGGAGAGGGCCGGCTGTCGGCACGCGAGCGTGAGGTGCTGAGCTGGACCGCCATCGGCCGGCGGCAGGCGGATATCGCCGCGATGCTCGGCCTGTCTGAACGCACGGTGGAAAACCACCTGCGCCGCATTCGCCAACGCCTTGGTGCCGCCACCACCGCACAGGCGATCGGCGTGGCGATCCGCCTGGGGGAAATCGCCCCCGACAGCCGTTAGCCCGCTGTCATTTGCCGCAGCAACCACTCGCGCAGCGCGATGATATCGGGGCGCTGTGCAGTTTCTTCGGTGGTCACCAGGTAATAGTTGGCGCCGGGTAACGCCATCTCGAACGGCGCGGCCAGCACGCCGCGCTGCAACAAATCGCGCGCCAGCAGCCGGCTGGCGATCACCACCCCCTGGCCCGCCACCGCCGCCTGCAGCGCATGCGTCTCGTCGCTGAAGGTCAGCCCGGCTTCCACGTTCAACCCTTCCGGCCCATAGCGCCGCCGCCAGTTTTCCCAGGTCGGGGAGTCGGCAGGCACCTGCCGATGTTCCACGTGAAACAGCGTTACCCGCTGCAAATCCTCGCTGCGCTCCAGTGCCAGTGCCGGGCTGGCCACCACCATAAAGCGATCCTCATGCAGCAGGGTGCAATGCAGATCGCTTTCCGGCGTTTCGCGGTAGCGGATGGCGACGTCCACGGTGCGCTGGCTGAGATCGACCCGCTCGACGCTGGTATGCAGGCGCAGATCGATGGCGGGAAATTCCGCCTTGAAATCCGCCAGGCGCGGCACCAGCCAGTGGGTGAGAAAATTGGAGGTGGTGGTGACGGTCAGCGCCGGCGGCTGCCGGGCGCGGGTGATTTGGGCGACGGACTGCTCCAGCGCGGCGAAGGCGCGCTGGGTGCCGGCATACAGGATCTCGCCGATTTCGGTCAGGCTGACGCCCTGCGCGCTGCGCTCGCACACCCGGCATTCCAGCACTGACTCCAGCAGCTTGATCTGGTGGCTGACCGCCGTCGCGCTGACGCCCAGCGCCTCGGCGGCCAGTTTGAAGCTGCGGCAGCCGGCCACGGCGTGGAAGGCGCGCAGCGCGCCCAGCGGCGGCAAACGGGTTTTTCTCATGGCTGAGTTATTCTCATCTAAGGCTGAAAACTATGAGTTTGTCTGATCGATTATACAAGAGATAGGCTGGCGACATGTGAACAGGGGAATGAATTAATTTCATCATTCCCACATGTCGGGAGTTAACGATGAGCCTCTATATCAACAACGGCGCCCTGGGCGCCATGGAACACACGGGAACGGCGGCGAGCGCCCTGGCGCTCAGCGTGCCGGTCGCGGCGGGCGCTTTGCTGCTGGAGGCGGAGAGCCTGCTGGGCATCGTTGCAACGCTGATGCTGCTAACGGCATTGGTGCTGGCGTTTCTCGGCGGCGCCGCGCTGGCCCGCTGGCAGCCGCTGCGGAACCGGCCTGTGCTGGCTATGCTCCGCTACGGTTTTTTGCTGGCGGCGGCGGGGTGGCTATTGACGCTGCTGATGCTGTTCGGCGGCCATGATTGGCCGGCCCTGCTGGCGGGCATCGCCCTCGGCGGCCTGGGGCAGGGCGTAGCCTACCGCACGGCGGTGGGGGAGAAAACGGCGTTCGCCGTGGCGTGCAGGCTGGCGACGGTGGTGAGCATCGTCGCCGTGGTGGTTGCCGCTTTGCTGATTCAAACCTACGCCGCGCCGGGCGCGAGAGGCGGCTGTTTCGCGCTGGCGTTGCTGATCGACCTAGCGCTGCTGGGAGCGTTGATGGCGCGGGTTGCGGAGCGGGATGGGGCCTGAGCCGTCGCGCTGAAGGTAAACCGCCCGCCGGTAAACCCGGCGGGCTTCGCTTAGGCGGCCGCGAGCTCTTGCGACGTAACGGTTTGCAAACCGACAAGCTGAATGGCCGGCTGCTCCAGCGTGATGCCGAAGTCGCCTTGCGCCCAATTGTAGATATTGACGACGTGCTGATTGAGCGCGCTTTCGCCCTGCATGAATATCGACAGATCCTGCGTATGGGTTTGCGCGTTGTAGTTCAGCGAGAAGCTGCTGTTTGAGCCTTCGGTGCCGAAGGCCAACAGGTGGTTATCGATAGACAGGGAAGAGGCCTGTAAAAAGCCCAGCTCGAAGCTGTCGTCGATGTAGATATTGTGGGTCTGCTTTACGGGAATATTCAGCAGGCTGTTGGGGAAGGGCACATCGTTGGACAGCATGCTCAGGTTCACGCCGAGATAATCCTGCGGCGCGCTCCCACCCGGCGCAGTGGTATAGCCGTGTTCGAAGCGAATCTCGCTGGAGCCTTTGCCCAGGTTGACCTCCAGACCGTTGGCCGGCGTCAGCACCCGATCGTTAAAGGTGACGTTATCCTTAAAGTCCGTCAGCTTCACCGCCTCGATGTTGTACAGCCCGTCCTTAAAGCCATACAGTCCGATGCCGTTTTTCTCGACCACCCCGCGCCCGCCATAGCTGCCTTGGGCGTCAAACTTCAGGTTTACCCCGTGCGACAGGCTGGAATAATCGACCGTATCGTGGCCGCTGCCGCCGTCGATCACCGTCCAGCCGTAGTTGCCGGCGTTGTTTTGCCAGCCGCGCGGCACGCTGATGGTGTCGTCGCCGCTGCCGGTGTTAACGGCGATATTGCCGAACGCCAGCGTGAAATCGTCGTCATACAGCGTACCGACGCGGTACAGATTCGGCGTGGACAGCACGTCGGCAATGTCGTTGAAAATCGCCGAGCCGATATCCAGCTTGCCGGGAATGATGCTGCCGCCGCCGGTCACGCTGCTGCCGTAGGATTCGGTGTAGAAATCACGCGCCGCTTCGGCGGCGAGGCGGATGGTCTCGTGGCCAATGCCGAGGGTAGTTAAATAGGTGGGCACTTCGCCCGCCAGCAGCGTTTCAACCACGTAGCTGAGGTTTTTCATCTGCATGGAGACCTGCGCCGCCGCAATCAAATCGTAGGTGCCGCTTTCGATCTTAAAAGGCGAGGTGTCGTTGGTGGCCACCCATTCGGTAAAGAACGAGGTGTCGCCTAAATAGGAGAACAGCGTGGTGCCGGCCCAGGGTGAATAGTTGGGGGCGCCGGTCGAGGAGGCATCGGTGAACACCTCGGACGCCGCCGCGCCGGCGTCGATCAGGCCGACCTCGTGAATGTCCGGCACTTTGGCGCTGGTGGGCGGGGCATCCGGCAGCGGCGCGTTGGGATCGCTGCTCAGATCGACGCCAAACAGCGTCTTGGCGAAGTTTTTGGCGATGTTGTCGGAGGCATTCTGGATGCGCGTTTCCCAGTCATCGGGCACATGCCCGGTGCGCAGCTCATACTGCAGCTTGGTTTGGTCACGAATGTAATGGGCAAACGCCCCCTGGTTCGAGTTCACGCCATAGGCGCCTTTGATCCAGGTATACACCGCGATATCCACGCCCTGAATAGGTTGATTGGCATGGTTGGGATCGGTGAGCGCATCGACGGAGGCGGCATACACGGTCGGCCAATCGCCGGCTTTGGCGGCCTCCCAAATCGCTTGCAGTTTTTCTCGGTCGGTAATGACGTAAGCCATATAAACACTCCTTGTTGCTGAGAGATTGCTGTGAAATTCAACATGATGAATGGAGACGCGCTATGAAATAAACCGAAACCCGTACAGCCAGAAACGCGCATGCCGCGAGCCGCAGCGAACGATGGGCGGCAGGCGCCCATAGCGAAAGGATAGACGCAACTTATCGAGTGCGAACAATTCGCTTATCGATTGTTTTTACAGGGTTATTACTGTAAATCTGCGGGTTAACCTGCGTATTGGCGCCAGGGAGGGATTTCCGTCATCTGGGTTAGGAATCTTCTTAGATAAAAGAGTGGGTTTCGCTGGGGGGCGGGCTGTTCTGGGGTTCGGTTTGCGGTGCCGGATGGGGCGATTCGTCGTGCTGAATGTAAAAAAACCGTCCGGTAAATCAGAACGAAGTTTTGTCAGCCTGGGGGTTGCATCAGCCTTGTCGCGTTAAAGCAAAAAAAGGCCAAGAACAGACAGTTTTACTGACAAAAAATGGGCGGTCAGAATTTTATTCTTAGGAACTGATCAAATCATAAGCAAACGTTTGCTTTTAAGTTGGTCTTAGCTGTTAAGTAAAGATTTTCTAATGTGTAATGGTCTGCTTTTTTATTGACGAAAGGTGGAACTGTGCTATCTATATTTACCGTTTATCAAGTTGTTAACGTTTTTAACATTATTTTTTCTTGCAATTCATGTTGTGCAGGGAAGGTTAGGCTTACTTGCGTTGCGTGAATGGTTCAGCTTGGGGGCTGGCAAATTGATCGCGAATTCTCCAATGGAGTTATTGATTTCAAACGTTTTTATAAAACTGTCTGTTGCGAAGCATTTCCAGGTTAACCTGAAGTTAGAGGGGTTGTCCGCGACGGGCTCTATCAAGGTGAAATCAGGTTTGCGAATGATTTCACAGCTGGAGCAGCAAGGCCTGTTGCGAAAAGGCATGAAAATCATTGAAAGCTCATCCGGAAATCTTGGATTAGCGCTTTCGATGATTTGTGCCGCGAAAGGTTACTCCTTTACTTGCGTCAGCGATCCGAACATTTCCCCGCAAACCGCGCGTATCATCCAGGCTTACGGTGCGAAATTAATCATCGTAAAAGATCGTGATGCGAATGGCGGTTATCTGGCGACACGCATTAACCTGATCAAATCGTTGTTGAAACAAGACGCTGATTTGCTGTGGGTTAACCAGTACGAAAACGAAGAGAATGTTCACGCGCATTACTGTTCGACCGCTCCGGAGATTTTGGCGCAGTTTCCCGAGCCCGACTATGTCTTTATCGGGGCGGGGACGACGGGAACGCTGGGAGGCGTGTCCCGTTACCTTCGGGAGAAAGCGCCGAAAACAAAAATCATCGCCGTTGATAGCCAAGGATCCATCACGTTTGGTCAACCGGCAGGCAAACGTTTAATCCCGGGATTAGGGACCAGTAATCCACCTGCGATCCGTCAATATTCCAGCTTCGACGAGCTGTTGATGATCCCTGAACTCGATACGGTGCGGATGTGCCGACAGCTTGCGCAACAAGGCATGTTACTGGGGGGATCCTCGGGAACGGTGCTATGTGGTGTGCAACGTTATGCCAGCGCCATTCCGCCAGGAGCCTGTGTGGTAGCGATATCGCCTGATATGGGCGATCGTTACGTCGATACGCTTTATAACCCCGATTGGGTCAACGAGCATTTTCCCGAAATGCAGGGTTATGAAAAATGCGCTATCGCCATTTAACCCATTTTTATGTCCTCCAGTCTCATTAAAAGAGTCTCTATGCAAACAACAACATCCATGCCTGCATTCCATGTCATTGGCGCGAAACAGATCGCCGAGTGGCTGGAGCAGAACCCTGAGTCCGTATTCGACGCGGTACAAGATGCTTATCTGCAACATGCCGATGGCCGCACGGTGAGCCCTGACAGCTATTTTCTGCGTTTCCCTGACAGTACGCGCAATCGCATTATCGCTTTACCTGCTTCTATCGAGAGCGCCGCGCCGATTGCCGGCATCAAATGGATCGCCAGCTTTCCCGGCAATATCGAAAAAGGGCTGGATCGCGCTTCCGCCGTATTAATCGTCAATGATCGCGAAACGGGTTATCCCCGCGCGTGTTTGGAAGGCAGTTTAATCAGCGCCGCTCGCACCGCTGCTTCGGCCGCGTTGGGTGCGCACTACCTGCACTCAACGCCAGGGAAGGTCAAACGCCTCGGCGTAATCGGCTGTGGCCCGATCGCTTATCACACCTTGGCCCTGTTGGTTAAATTAGGCTGGTGCATTGATGAGCTGTATGTGGCTGATTTATCTGAGCAACGCAGCCAGCTGTTTCGTGATAAATGCGCCAGCTTCGTGGGGAAATCAACGGCCGCTTCGTTGGAGGCCACGGTGACTCAGTCGGATATGGTTCTCATGGCAACCTCTGCGACAGAGCCTTATATCACTTCGCCGGAATGGTTCAGCCATGCGCCGACGGTATTGCATATGTCATTGCGGGATTTGGCGCCCGAAGTGATCCTGTCTGCGCAAAACTTTGCGGACGATATCAGCCACAGTCTGAAGGCGCAGACATCGACACATCTGGCCAGCCAACAGGTGGGGCATCATGAATTTATGGCCGGCGGTATCGCTGCCGTTATTCGCCGGCAAGTGGCTCCGGATAGTCATCGCACACGCATTTTCTCTCCGTTTGGCATGGGCATTCTTGATTTGGCGGTAGCGCAACGCATTCTGGATTCTATTGATGAGAAAAATATGGTCAACGTTGCTGAATTCTTCCCGGTGCCTTATGCACAATAAGAAAGAGGTGAGATGATGGTGGGTTCGAAAAAGAAAGAGTGGCGGCTCGCCTTTAAGCGATCGTCCCCTTTCCTGATATCCGCGACGCTTTCGGGGATTGTGTTTGGCGCCTTGGTCATTGCCGGGGGGCTTACGGTCATTGATGGGCTGGTCATGTCCGGCTTTATCTACTCAGGCGCAGCCCAGTTTGTGGGGTTGCAGCTGATCGTTTCACATACCAGCCTGGCTGTTGCGCTGCTGACCACACTGCTGCTCAGCCTACGTTTCTTCCTCTACTCCATTTCTTTGATCGATGAAGTGAGGTCGATACCCGTAGCCTATCGCATCATGTTGGCATTCGGTTTGATTGATGCGGTATTTGTGATGGCGAAGGAGCGTTTTAATGAGCCGGGAACGCAGTCGGAAAAAAACACGTATTTTATGGCGTGTGTACTGATCTTTTACTTTAACTGGATCATCGGCACGGCAATTGGACTGTTTCTGGGGGATACCTTAGCGCATTACGCGGCGCAGTACGGTCTGGAGTTTATTACCTATGCCACCTTTGTGGCCATGCTGGCGCCATACTTGAGAGTGGGCAGAAATATTTACGTTTCCCTGGTTGCCTTGGCGACTTATATCTTGACATATCAGGCACCCTATAATCTTGCGATTCTGATTTCCTGTGTGGTGGCGGTCGTTGTAGTTAAAGTAAGCGAAATGATAATCAGCCAAAGGAAGGTAAGACAGCGTCCTTCAGCGGAGGATGCAAAGTGAGCCATGTCATGCAGGTTATTTTACTCATGGGTGTCACGGTATTTGCCGTCAGGAGCGTCGCGTTTATTTTCGCAAATTATATTTCGCTACCGAATGTCGTCAAGGATGCACTCGAGCTGTTGCCTCCCGCAATTTTAACCGTGATTATTGCCAGTGGTGTTTTGGTTAACCCGACAACCGCTAAGCTGGACATTTCTTTTACTAATTATGCACTGGTTGCGATATTGATTACTTTACTTATATCCAGCAAAGTGAAGAATTTTTTTGCTGTGATCGCAAGTGGTTATGCGGTTTATTTCTTACTTTCTCAATTCATAGGATAAGGAGGTCATATGGCGGCGACAGAATCGGCATTGCGGTCATTGTTGACTGAATTATTTCCTCATGCGGCGGCGGATGTTGTGCTGAAGGAGAACCTCATCCATCTCGGGGGGGATTCTATTATGGCTGCTGCATTAGCTTCCCGCCTTTATCAGCTTTGGTCGATGAAATTTTCCGTTAAGTCGATCCTTCAGTTGGAGAATTTCGCTGGCCTGATGGCGTACTTGCCGGCTCAGACGGTTGAACGTGAAGCAGAAAAAGAGGTGATAAATACACGAGATGTGTACCGTCAAACTGACGGACAGAAGATGGTCTATCTTGAGACATTCCGGCAGCCGAACACGACGGCTTATAACATTCCTGTTATTGCTGAACTGCCTATCGCGTTCTCACCGCTGGTGGTGCAACAGGCGTTACAAAAGGTTGTGAAATGCTTCCCGGCGATCTTCACTCATTATTATGATCTCGATGGTGAATTTTTATTTCGCTATTACGAAGCAGAAACGATTCCGTTGATTGTCTACGACAATCAACAACAGGCTGCACAGCAGTTTGTTCAGCCTTTCGATTTAAGCAAGGATTGTCTGCTTAGAGCGGCTGTCGTACCGTTCGATGGCGATGTAACTCAGGTCATGCTGGATTTCAGTCATATCATTGCCGATGGGCTATCAATAGGACATTTCATTCGTCGGCTGAAAGCGGCTCTGTATCAGAAATCGTTTGAAGGCACCGCGAAAACCATCTTTGATTTTAGCCGCTGGACGGAAACGGCAATTTATCAGGCGAAGTTCTCTGATGCGGCGGCATTCTGGCATGACTGCCTGGGTGAGAAAAACCTCCGTCCGCGCTGGCCGGGCATGCGGCAAGCGTCTCATACGATGGGCTATGGGATTCAGCAAGCGCCAATCGATGCCTTGCTCGCGGCGGATATTCGTCAAAAAGCGGAGCAACATCAGGTTACCGCATTTACGCTGTTTTTATTGGGTTGGTCTCTGCTGCAAAGTGAAGTGACGGGCGCCTGGAACAGCTGTGTTGGCTTAGTGGCGTCCGGCCGTACCGAGCCGGAGTACTACGACACTTTCGGCATGTTCGTCAATACGCTGCTGCTTCCCGTGAACTTCAATGCAGAGACTTCACTGCAGGAGGCGTTGAGTGGTTTGGCGGAGCGGACCGCAGCCATTTTGGAACATCAGCATTATCCCTTTGCCCGGCAAGTCGGCGCATTGCAAAAGGGTGACGACTCACCGTCACCGTTAGATGCATTATTTGCCTTTCAAAATATTGATTATCAAAAAATAGAGATTTTTGGCGGGCGCTTTAGATCCTTTCATCAGGCCAAGAAGATGGCGCAGTTCGGCACGGTAATCCAGATATTTGATTTGGGTGAACAAGGATATGACATTCAATGGGAGTACGCGCCAGAGCGATTCTCGCCAAAAATGGTAAGCGGTTTTCTCTCTCATTATCAATCCATCATGAGCAATATTGCTCACGCCGAAAGCTGTCATACTTTGCAGCAGCTTCTTGTTATAGATGTGGCTAATACGTCTCCCTGTGTCGATTTGAATGTGGCTGAGTTTAACTTTGGTATCTAATTCTTAGGTGAGTGATGAATACATACAGCAGTTCTGATGAATTTAATATCTCCGTTATGAAACATTATCAGGCGTCTTTCTCAAACACCTGGCATCCTGCAAAGTTTCCGGTAATGCCTGGTTATCCCGCCGATAATGGGGTCTGTGAAAAAACACTGTCCGAAGAGACATTGGCGCGTTTAATGAAAATCACCAATGGCGACCTGGTGAATATTAGCGCGGTTATTTCCGTTGCCTTAACGCATTTAGTTCATTATTACAACCCATCGGATTATCCTTTGGCCATCGGCTATTCTTTACAGCGGCCTGATGACGAAAAGGCAAACGATTTCGTTTTGCTGTCGCCGTTATTTGAGGATGATAAAAGCGGCGCCGAGCTGATTGTCAGTCAAAGGCAAAAAATGTTGGCGGTCTTGGCGTGCGGCGCCACCCGCTTTAGCGCGATTCAGGCTGCATTACCAGCAGATAGCTCGCAAAACATGTTCGCGCTGCAACTTAGCGTTCGTACCCATGACGGTCATGCCGTCGAGCGGTTTGAACGCGCGCTTCTGATCGACTTTTGCCTTAACGACAATGCGACGGTTCGTCTGATTGCCGATACGCAGCTTTATCCTGCCACTTACCGTGAATCTATTCTCAATAATCTGCTCGCGTTGCTTGCGGCCATAACGGCCAGCCCCGGCACTGCCCTTGCTCAAATCCCGATTGCCGATGAACAAGAATTGCGGCGCGTGATGCATTTTTCCCAAGGGGACACGGTGCCCTATACCGCTACGGCGCGTTTGGAACATTGGCTGGAGCACTGGGCAAACCGGGATGCACAACGCGTGGCGTTGATTGCCGATGGCGTCCGCTGGAATTACCGGCAGCTTAATGAGCAAGCCAACATTATTGCCAACAACCTCATTCGCCGTGGCGTGTCGGAAGGGGATAAGATTGCGATCATGCTGCCGCGCAGCGCCGAGATGATCGCGGCCATATATGGCGTATTGAAGGCCGGCGCCGTCTACGTGCCCGTTGATCCCAACTATCCGGATAATCGCCGTCACTATATTATTGAAGACAGCCAGGCGAAGTTCGTTCTGGTGAATGAGCGTCATGAGGCTCGGGACAATGCGTTATGCATTGCGGATTTCTCTGTCCTTGAGGGTGACGCCGGCAATCCGGCAGTGAGCGGTGATGCCAAGGCGTTAGCCTATATGATCTATACCTCCGGTTCGACAGGTAACCCTAAAGGGGTAATGATTGAGCATTGCTCGGTCTTTAACCGAATAGAATGGATGCAGAATCAATATCCGCTGGGGCCAGGGGATGTGATCTTGCAGAAGACACCCATTTCTTTTGACGTATCGGTATGGGAACTCTTTTGGTGGGCGCTGAGCGGCGCGACGGTCTCTCTGTTGGCGCCCGGCGGAGAAAAGGATCCTTCCGCGCTGCTGGCGAGCATCGCTCGCGATAAAATCACCCATTTGCATTTCGTGCCGTCAATGCTGGATGCTTTTCTCAATGCAATTGAAGCGGGAGAAGGCGAGGCGGAACTTACCCAGTCGCTGAGAACGGTTTTCACCAGTGGCGAGGCGTTGACGCTACACCAATCCGCACGATTTTTTGCCTTGGTTGCGCCGTGGAATGACTGCCGTCTGATCAACCTTTATGGCCCCACGGAAGCGACCGTGGACGTGACCTATTATGCGTGTCGGGCCGATGAATCTCGCGCTTCCGTACCCATCGGTAAACCGATCCAGAATACCGGTATTTTAATATTGGATAAGAATAATCAGCCTGTCCCTTTGGGGGTGGCGGGAGAGCTGTGCATCAGCGGTGTTAACCTGGCGCGTGGCTATTGGAATCGTGAGGAGCTAACAACGGAGAAGTTTTGCCAGCTTCCAGCCCCGCTGGGGAGACGCGTTTATCGTTCCGGCGATCTGGTGCGTTGGTTGGCGGATGGCGAGATTGAATATTTGGGGCGCATAGATTTCCAGGTAAAAATCCGCGGTTATCGGATTGAACTGGGCGAAATCGAAACCGCTATACTGCGGTACAAGCCCGTGCGCGATGTTCGTGTCATCGCCCTGATGCGTGAAGACGGCAGTAAATATCTCGCTGCGTATCTCTTACCCGGCGAAGGATATCGGGAGGCTGAGTTGCGGGAGTATTTAAGCGCCAATCTTCCGGAGTTTATGGTGCCGCCGTGGTTGGTGGTGATGAGCCACTTCCCGTTGACGCCGAATGGAAAGCTGGATCGTGCGCAGTTACCTAATCCGCTCAAACGCGCCTCGGCCGCAGAGCGGATATTGCCGCAAACAGAAAGTGAGCGGCAACTCGCGTCAATTTGGTGTCAGGTGCTGGGGCTGGACAGCGTTGGCATCCATGACAGTTTCTTTAGTCTGGGGGGCGATTCGATCACCTCTTTGAGCGTGATCAGTCGGGCGCGCAAAATTGGCATGGAAATCAGTTTCCAAACCATGTTCAGCTACCCGACGATCGCCGCAATCATCCCGGAAATCAGTGCGGTGAAGGGTAAAAGCACTGAGGAATATCAGCCGTTTAGTCTGTTGTCTGAGGAAGAGCGGCAGAGGTTACCGGCAAATATTGACGATGCTTACCCGTTGTCGATGTTGCAGGCGGGTTTAATTTTCCAAAGCGAACTGCAAAAAGGCGCTTCCTGGTACCATGACATTCAGGTTTACCCGTTGTCGGGCGCCTTTAATGCCGGGGCATTCACGCAGGCCGTGACGCAGATGTTGCAAGAACACCCGATATTGCGCACCAGTTATCATTTGCAAGGCTTCAGCCAATTTGTGCAAATGGTTCACGCGGCGGTGCCGCTGCCGCTGTTTATTAAAGACTGGCGGCAGATGGGGCGCCGGGAGCAAGAGGCGGCGTTTGAGTCGTTCCTTGAGGAAGAAAGCCATTATCAATTCAACTGGGAACAGCCGGGATTAATCCGTATCCATGTCGTCATTCTTTCAGATGAGTCTTTCCGCTATGTATTAAGCTTCCATGATTCTGCGTTGGATGGCTGGAGTATTAACCTTTTCCACACCAAGCTATTGCGTTATTACCACCAATACAGGGAAGGGGGACGGCCCGCCAAGGTATTTCACGATGATTTCCTGCGCAAATATGTCTCTTTGGAGCAAGCTGCGCGCAGCAATGAGACGCATCGCCATTTCTGGCAGCAACAGCTTAGCGGCTATGAGCCGATGCCGCTGCCGCGTTTACGCGTCAAAAACCACGACATTCCCACCATCGAATATCATGATATCGCTATTTCTTCATCGCTTTCCCACGGACTGCGAGAAGTGGCGGCGCGTCTGAATGTGCCGTTGAAGAATGTCTTGATGGCCGCACATTTGCGCGTGCTTAGCTTTATCGCCAACACTGAAAATGTGATTACCGGTTATGAACACAGTGGCCGTCCTGAAGAGGAGGGGGTGGATCAGGCTATTGGCCTCTTCCTGAACTCGATACCCTTCCGCACGACGTTGACGGAAGCGGAAAGTTGGGAGGCGCTCATTCTGCGAGTTCATCGGCAAGAAGCGGAGTTCCTGCCTCATCGCCGCTATCCGATGGCGGAGATGAAGCAAATCGTCAATACGACGGAAACGCTGTTTGAGTCAGTGTTTAACTTTACCCACTTCCATATGCTGAAAGAATTGCAAAGCCTGCCAGGCATGCAAACGTTGGATGTCCGCGTGCGTGCAGAGACCGAGTTCGTGTTGCGCGCTGAGTTCTCGCAAAATGCTTACACTGACCAGGTTCAACTGAGTTTGCATTATCACAGCAATGAGTATGATGCGGAGCACATTGAACGCATCGCTGCCTATTATGCCGGGGCGTTGCAGGCTATTGCTTCGCAACCGCAGCAAGCCTATTTGAGCTGCATGCTGATGTCGGCGGAAGAGGCGCTTTTGCTACAGCAGATTGGGCAGGGCGAGCAGCGGCCGCTGCCTGAAGAGGGCATGATTCAACGCATTTTGGCGCAAGCCGAAGAGTGTGCGGATAAGCCGGCGTTACAAGATGAGAAACACGCGCTGAATTATTCGCAGTTTGCGCAGCAGTGTCGGACTTTGGCCCTGCATTTGGCCGGCGTTGGCGGCCAGCAGCGGCAGCAGGTTATCGCTGTGAGTTTGCCGCGAAGCGTGGAGTGGATCGTGGCAATGGCGGCCATCATGGCTTCCGGCAACGTCTACATGCCGCTTGATTTGGATAACCCTGATGCTCGCCTCCTGGAGCTGCTGAACGAGGGGCAGGTCACGCAGGTCGTCTGTGATGCGGAACAAACGCAGAGGCTATCAGGGATCATTGCCCGGTTAGGGGCGCCGATCAATCTGGTTTGCTATGGTGATTATCCTGCGTCAGAGCAGGCGGCGGAATTACGGCTGCCGGCCGCGCAGGAGTTAGCGTATGTGCTGTTCACATCCGGTTCGACGGGCAAACCCAAAGGTGCGTTGCTGGAGCATCGCGGAATGTTGAATCATATGCTGGCTAAGATTCAGGATCTGGGCATGAACGCTGCGGATGTTTTGGCTCAGACAGCGCCGGTTACTTTCGATATCTCCGTCTGGCAAGCGTTAACGGGGCTATATACTCAGGCGAGTACCGTCGTGTACGGCAAACAGCAGCAGCTTGACCCCGCCGTTTTCTGTCAACGGCTTAAGCAGGACGGCGTGACCATTCTGGAGGTCGTTCCCTCTTATTTCGCCATTCTGCTGGAGTATCTGGAGCAAACTCCGTGCGATTTGGCACCGTTGCGCGTATTGCTGCTGACCGGTGAGGCTTTGAAGCACGAACTTGTCATGCGGTGGTTTGCGCTGTACCCGGAGATCAAGCTGATCAACGCCTACGGGCCAACCGAAGCCTCCGATGACATTACCCATCACGTTTTTACTGCGCCACCGGGCGATGCCATTGTGCCGATTGGCAAACCTGTTCAGAACATGTGGATTCATATACTGAATAATCAGGGGCAGGCGGTACCCTTTGGCAGCGTGGGAGAAATCTGTGTGACGGGCATCGGTATTGGCCGGGGTTACATCAACAGCCGGGAGAAAACGGCTCAGGCCTTTGATTTTGCCCATCCGTTAGGCGCATGGTCGACTGGCAGGCTGTACCGCACCGGTGATATCGGGAAATGGCGCACGGATGGCACCCTGGCTTATCTGGGGCGTAAAGACGAGCAGGTTAAAATTCGCGGCATGCGCATTGAAATCGGCGAAATAGAAAACGCGTTACAATCCGTGGCCGGCGTGCTCAATGCCGCCGTTGTATTGGACGTGCGCGACAACAGGGAACGCTTGATCGGCTTTGTTCAGGGCGATGACGATGTGGCCGCCATCAGGCGTCAGGTTGCCGAGTTGCTGCCGGCATTCATGTTGCCGGATCGGTTGTTCCACTGTCATCAAATACCGCTGAATGCCGCAGGTAAAGTGGACAAAAATCAGCTGCGTTTTCTTGCGTCGACGCTGAGCGTCTCTGACGCCGAACAGTGGCAAGCGCCGGCAGGCGACGCCGAAAACGCGTTGGCGTCACTCTGGGCTGATGTCCTGAACGTGCCGGTAGAAAGCATCGGTCGGAACAGCGATTTCTTTGCGCTCGGCGGGAATTCCCTGCTCGCCATGTCGGCCGCCATCCGTTCAGCAGGGCGTTTTTCTCTGGCGGATATCTTTGCCTTGCGCACCTTGGATAGGTTGGCGAACGCACAGGCAAGCACCACGGATAATGTGCTGCAGGCGTTAACCCCGGAGAAGCGCGAATCGGTTCTGGTTTGCTTCAGTTATGCCGGTGGTAATGCTGTTAACTTCCAAAATGTGGCCAATGCATTGTATCGGCTCACGCAGACTACGGTATACGGCGTAGAGCCTCCGGGTAACGATCTGTCTCGCCGTGAAGGGGGCGTTGCGTTGTCCGAACTGGTCAGCCGAAGTCTCAAGGCGCTGCAGCAACGCGGTATTACGCGAGTCAGCGTATGGGGGCACTGCTCGGGGACTGGGGCCGGCGCGGAATTCATTCGCCAGGCGCCGCAGTTCGGAATAGGTGTCGATCAGTTGGTGGTGTCCGGCAAGCTATTGCGCCCCATCGAGGTACTGGAGCGGCAGATGGAAGAAACGCGGCAGATGACCGATGCTGAGATCGTCCATTGGCTGGAGAGTGTCACGGGATTGGCGCTGGACATGAAAGGGCAAGCTGAAGTCACGCCTCGATTGGCTGCAGCCTATCGTAACGATGCGATTGGCGGCAATGTGTCCTTGAAGAAAGTGTGGCAAGAGCGCGTGTCCGACAGCGACGCAGCACCTCTCCCAGTGTTGTGTCTGTTGGCGGATGACGATCCTTTAACGCAGGATTGGCAAAATATCGTTGAAAACTGGAAGCAGGTGAGCCCTCAGTTGAGCGTGGAGCGGCTTGCGGAAGGGGGGCATTATTTTATAAAGACGCAGGCTGAGCAGGTCGCCAATATCCTTGTGGCGCGTTTAGCCCTGGGAAAAAGGGTGCAGGTTGAGGCATAAACCGTAGCGCCTTCAATATTGCAGAGAGCTTCTCTTATTGAGGAGCTTCTCTGCAAAAGGATAAATCCGTGAGCGATTGGCATTTCGTCTACCGCAAAGGGACCTGCGAAATCGTGAGGTTAATCGTCAAAGAGCAACACGGGTTTTAATTCTCTTATGGTCTTTTTTTTATTCCTTGGCTGCTCTCGCATTGGCAGAGGCCATTGGTCGTTTATAGGATGACAGAGAAAATATCATGGCTAATATTCTGGACGCTAAGAAAAATATGGATTCTTTCAACGTGGTGTTATTGGATCCGCAACGGCTTTTACCGACAGAAGAGTTTATTGAGGAGCGGGTAATACAGATCGAGCAGGATATTATTCGTGAGGGGCGTTGGCTTAAGCCCATTTTAGTTGAACGAACCTCTTTGATTATCATGGATGGGCATCATCGCCGAGAGTTTGCGAGGCGCCATTCGCTGAGGCGGGTGCCTTGTCTTTTGCTGGACTATTCACAAGTAGAGCTGAGTTCATGGCGCGACGAATTTGATCTTCACCCTGAAGAGGTGATCGCCCGGGGGTTGCAGCGCCGTTTATATCCGGCAAAAACGACGCGTCATGTGGTGCATGCCGCGGCGGATATTCTTTGCCACTATCCATTATCGGAACTGGAGCTGAAAAATGTCACCTATCAAGGTGTAGAATAAAAGCGCGGAGCATGAGAGTGGCGGTGCCAGGATGCCGCAATGAAAGAACGCGCGTCGTGCGAACCGGAAACGGCGGAGTACCTGAGGGAAACCGACAACACGCCGGCAAAGAAAAAAACCAGATGCCCTGAGGTATCTGGTTTCTTAAATTTGGCTCCTCTGACTGGACTCGAACTTCATCTGTATCTCCTGTTGTTACTGATTTTGTTAAGTTTAACTATATTTTTACCAACATATTTACCATCATTATTGTTTTCTTATCAATAAAATGTCAATTAAAAACAATTGGTTGTTGTCATAACCATCTAACTATACGAATCTGATTTAACTTTATCTATCAACATGATGTTGTCGTTATTCTTGTTAAAGTAATTGATATAAAACAATTAGTTAATTTTTAGTAAAGAAACGATGTTTAGTCAAGATTAAAGCACTTACATCCAAGATCACTTATCTGCTCTCACACCATTTTGAAAACCCGCCCCTCTTTTCCACTTTCTCTATCATGTTGAATGGGTTAACTTTTATGAAACTTAAAAGCAATCGGTAGAATAATGACTACACAAAAGGAAATGGAAGAAATCAGGACTGCATTATCTTGGTTTGATGTACGCCGATACGATGGCCTGAAAGACCTGACCCTAGAACAAATCTATGCAGAGCTTGAAAGACGGATGTTGGCTTACAAAACAAGGCAACAATGGGAAACAGCAGGCAAAGATAATCAAATGCAAGCTATATACCATGATGCCAAAATCCGATGTGGTGATGTGATACTTCAATCGGACTGGATTTCAGGCAATCACAGACTGTCACATAGCTATGCTGTAAGACCAATGAGCAGAGTTCAATTGTTCAACTATGGGCGGGCTATGTATCGGCTGGAGAATTCTGAGCAAACAGACCCTGTTGCAGTGAGTTCCGACTACATCTCTGAGTATCTGAAACAAGGAGGCATGAACCCTGCTAACAAGATGCTGATTGAAATTGACTTGGAAGAAGCCAGCAGTGACGATCTCGCAGAACATCTGAAAGTACTGATTGCTCTATGGCAAAAGCACCTGAAAACGCCTAAACCCCCGAAACGAAAATTTAGGTTTGGTCATAAGACCTTTGAAAGAATACTTGATTACAAAGTCATCCCTTTGATGGATTTGATCTCATGGGAACAGCTCTACAACGAAGGTAAGAACATACCTTTCACCATTTTAGCTGACATTCTGCATGGTAATAATGGGGCCAGAAGTAGTGAGAACATCAAAGATACTGATTATGATTACGCGAAAAGTTATCTTGATAACGATGAGTACTTCAAGGTTTTAAATGATTTTTACATTAAAAACAATATGTTGAAGGATTGGGATATCGTTGATGTGATAACACTTAACGATAAATCCTCGGATAAAAACAAAAAGTAAACACAAGGGATGTTCACAACCTGCGAACGTCCCTATAAAGAGTATCCCTCCAAAATTTCCGCGAAACTCACGGTTGGTGAACATCCCTAGTTTAGAACCAGCCAAAATCCTAGAATTATCTCCATCGAACAACATACTAAAAAACGAAATATCCAAGATATTACGTAAAAAAACAGGAGATAAACATGGTTCAAAACAAAACAGATAAAACTTTAAAACTTATTCGCTTATCAGAAGTAATAAGGAAAACCGGGTTCGGCAAGACGTGGATTTATAAACTTATCAGCGCGGGGAAATTCCCCAAACAAATAAAAATCGGTGAAAGAGCTGTTGCTTTCATTGAAAGCGAAGTTGATGAGTGGATTTATAAAGCTATAACCGCTTCTCGTAATACATCTAACTAATAAAAGGAAAATAACATGAAAAATATAAATGTGCCTGAAATATCATTTATCTTTGATAATGATAAAACTGAAGTTTTCTCAAGAATGGCAATGGATAACTTAGCTCTTTATGTGGAAAACATGTTTAAGATAATGGGTGATCAATTTGAACGTCACCTTTATGATAAAAAATATATGAATATGGTTATGGATCATATTATTTATATCACAAAACCAGACTTCCTCAAGTGGGTGAGAGACAATAATGTTGGGGAATGTATTTTTTTGATTGATGAAGTTATGGAAGATTTAAAATACTCTTATAGAGAGTTCAAAAAAATCTATCCTAAACTTGGCATTAAATAAAGAGGAAGAAATCATGAATAAAGATCTGAAAAAAGAAGCAAACAAGATATTACTGCATTTATCTAAACAATGCTTTGAATTGCGTGTGAGTTCTATTATTCAGAACCATCCTGAACAAGTAGAACAACTCAAGCATGAAGAAACTTTCATGATGAATACTTATAAGGACAGTATTAAAGTAGCAAAACAGATGTTCCCTAAAGTCGTAAGGAATACATTCTTTGATATAAAGTTATCACCAAGACTCATTGATAACGATTTTATATTGAAAGCATTAAAGGCATTTCATAAAGAAATGGATTTTATGAAAGATTCTCAAAAGTAGTTTTTTGTTTTAGCCCCGTATTGAGGGGCTGAAAATAAGAGTAAGTTAAAATATATCATGTAAAAATGAGGAGTAATCATGACTAAAAATATTGAAAGTAAAAATACATCTACTGAGTTGTTCTATGATCTTGCAAAGCGTTCTTTTGAAGCGAGCTGGAAAACAATGCAGGATATGTGTAGTGACGGCATTTCGCATCTTGTCGATGATGCTGATTTTATGAGTGCATTTATAAGGATAACGATTAATCATGTTTGTCATAACTTTGACAAGTTAACCGCGCAGGAAGGCCATCATGGGAATATTGAAGAGGTTAACTACGAAGAAGTAGCAGAACGGCTTGTGCGTAATGCTTGGGTGTTTTGTTAATACTAACTGTTTTTTTATTAAATACTAAAAATCAAAAAAGAGGATATAGATGAAGAAAGATAATCTGAGTAAAAAAGATGAAACGATGATATTTGCCATTTCAGCAACGCTAATGTTGTATGTGGACAGGATATACAGCATGGCAAGTGTAAACAAAGATGATGCAATGATTTATGTAAATGATGAAGATGTTGTTGAGTTTGCACTACGAATCCACATGAAGGAAGTATTAACTGAGTTTGAGTATTACAAGGCTGCTTATGGTACAGGAAAGGAAAAGTATGAATATATAAATATAACAGAGCTATTAAAAAGGGTGATGTTTTTTCATGATTTATATGTCAAGGATATGTTGATAAGAAATATAGAGTCGGGACGATCTTTTGATGATTATAGTGTTTTGGACTGGGATATGGACATAAATAGATAATATCAGTAATGTTATTCAGAGGGATACATGAGTATATCTAAAATGTGTTACCGGAATGGATTCCGGTAATACGTACTCTGACTATATGAGGTGAAACTAGTTTCTGATGAAGTGACCTATTAGCGAATAAGCAAGTGAATTTTTGGAACACACTTAAAAGTTAATAGCCAGTTGATAAGATATTTTTTAGTATTAAAAACCACTTGCATCGAAATTTATGAAACCTATTTTCGATTTTTAACTTAATTGACATATTAATGAACAATGTTATATGTAAATAATAAAGTCTGATAAAAAAATAAATAAGGTTCATATAAAAAGACTTACTATTTTTAGTAGAAGACTGAAGGGCGCTTGTGAGAGGTTTCAATTAGTAACTATATAAGAAAGGAGGTTTCAATGAAAAAAAGAACAGTAAGATTCTTGTCATCACTCAAAGATAATAAATTATATCGATACTTTGATGAACACTTTAACGTTATTACATGCATTAGTGTCATATTTGTCATTGTATGGAACATCTACTTTTATGCTTAAAACCTCCCTTGAGGGAGGTAGACTATTATTTAATAGTGTTATACTGAACATCACTGACTGGGTTTTTACTCTTGGAATAATCTACTACAGAAATACCAACCAGAATAAAGTAAATGACTCCAGCAACAAAAAGAAAGAAAAGTAGTGGTTTTTTGAGAGCATCATTTTCACCTTTTCTGTTCGGGTGCTTTTTGTTCCAACCCCATAGGATTAAATTTACTACTACGAAAAACAGAAAAAAAATTGCAGATTTTGGGTGATCTGAATAGATTATATCGAATAGGTCAGTCATATCTTTCTCATATTCGTATCGTAAGAATTAAAGTGAAGAGCATAGCCGACAATATTACATTGGCGGCTTTTAATAAAAAATGTAATGAGATTAAATCTGGAAATCTTCCAGTGTTTTACCTGCTTCAATAGCAACAGCGATCACTTTAGGAGTACGGCCCTGACCCGTCCAAGTCTGTTCATTACCGTTTTCATCTGTATATTTGTATTTAGCAGGGCGTGGAGTGCGTGTCGATTTGGTTTTAGGCTTAGTGGAACCTACCGCTGAAAGTAGCTCCGCAGGATCGATACCATCTTCTAACAGTTTCTGGCGGAAGGCTTCAAGCTTAGCCTGACGTTGTTCTTGTTCTTTACGGATGGCACTTTCTTCCTCACGACGATCTTCAACGATTGCTGTTAACTTTTCCAGCATCTCTTCCAGCGTTTCCAGATCAGTTTCACGAGCCTGTGCGCGAAGTGTACGAATATTGTTCAGTACCTTTAATGCTTCACTCATACTATGCCATCCTGTGTTTGAAATGGGGGATCGAAGGGTGTGCAGTATTGTCTGATGATCGATTTAAAACACACCAACATATTAATAATATAGTAAATATTAGCATTAGAGCAATCTATTAGAACCATTTCAAACGAAAAGCGGAGGATCGATTTATAGGGCCATTTTTCGTTGTAGTTGACTTGATGGTTCGAACTCTGACGAAATGTTAGAAAGTTGCTCAAGACTTTGCTCAACAGAACGCTGGAACTCAAGAGCCGCTTCTGTGCGCTGTTTTATGACCAGAGCGACGAGTTCATCAGGGCTTTTCTCAAGTAATGACTTTCGGTAGATAATGGACTCTTGTACTTTTTCAAGCTTTCTTGATGCAAGGGCTGATGCGTGACTTACAGGGTTGAGTTCTTCAATAAATTTTTCGAGTAGTGACTTTTTCTTCCTGTCTAATCTCAGAAGTTTGGTATGTGCCGATTTAAATTTCTTGGCTTCACTCAACGGTGAACCATCGGTTCTTAACCTGCGATATTCATCTCTGTATTCAGTCATCGTTGGATATTTTTTTAATGCTTTAATGGTGTTCATGTACTGAATTAAATCATCATTGTCTAATTTTACTTTCCTCATATATACCTCGTAAATAAAATAGTGGATATATCTATATTACGAGATATAGTGTAAGTGTCAAATATAACCGGTAAATAAGAATGATAATATTCAGATGAAAACTATATTATTTCTTCTTGATCAACATCTTCAGGATAATCAACAAAAATGCCATCTTCTGAAACAGAGATGAGATTTATCTCATCGGAGAAAGTGTTTTTCATGGCTGGATATTTAAAAAATTATTTTATTTTGTTTTTCATTATTTTTTTCGATTTCTTTTTTTTGTGATATAGATAAATTCCTTTTAATCTCTTTCATTTTGTTTTTAAAATTAAGATTATCTTTTTCATCATGCAAGGACTTCATTTTATTATATGCTTCGTCACTGAAAGGATGTAAGTTATCATCTATTTTTTCATCTAAGTAAGAAGAAAGGAAGCATCTATCAAAATAATTTTTTCTAAGCGCATCGTAAATTTTAGCACTATCAATAATTGTTTCATCTTCTGGTTCTTTTTTTATATGGTCTGTCATGTTGACTCCTCTTATTTTTAGTGGATTGTGTATATATTTTATTTTAAGGGATTGGTTCAAAGTGTCAAATTTAATGGAGAGGCATGGATTTAATTATCTATTTTTCTTGTCATGTCTCTATAATTTAGCCTTGCTGAATAACCTCGTTCAATAAACTGTGTTTTATCGTAGCTATAAAGATAATCTGCATCGATTCTTCCACAAGACTTACAAAAAGAGTATTCCCATCTCAAGTTGCATTTCTTAGAAACAGAAAACCTCTCTGTCATTTCTCTACCACATGAACATTGCATATCATACCTCTCTTATTTGTTTTTATAGCTTTCAAAAATTAGTGTTCCAGAAAGATCATAAAGTTCAACCTTGCCGACTTTACCTTCATCATTTTTGATGGACATTCTTATTAATCGGGAATCATGATATTTTTCTAATAAATCAGGTTTATTGGCTAGGTATTTTGCTATTACAGCGCCGCTTTTTATATAGTCGAAGCTGGAACATATTGTTCTTTTGAACTCTACATCAGTTAGACCGCTTTCCATGATCTTTCTTGCGATGAGTGATTTTAATGGACGCTCAAATTCCTCACGCTCTTTACGCCTTTGTTCCTCTTCTTGTTTACGTCTCAGTTGGTTGAGGAAGTAAAGTTTATCTCTTTCTAATTGTAGTTGGCTTTCTTTATCTTGAATGATGTTGTTGACTACTGATGATGGAATGACTTGAATATTGTTAGGCCAATATCGATACGGATTATGTTTCTGAATACTTCCAACTGTTAAACGTATTCTATCTACATCGATATTTTTATCAAAAGAGACGATTCTTTTATTACCATCTTTTGAAATTATTTTTGCTGTGTTCTCAAGTTTCTCATTACCTTGTAAGTTAAATGAATTTACAACAGTATTATGTTCTTCATGATAAAAGGACTGTTTTTTACTATCAATATAACATTCAAGAAAAGAATAGAGTTTGAACTCTTCAATGCCAAATGTTTCCTCAAGCATCGTCATATGTTCTGCTAAGACATTCAGAATGTCGTTTTTAGATAGTTTTTCATGCAGTTTAATTTCAAGTGAACCGGGTAGTTTTTTCATTTTCATTCCTTATTACTCTTTAGGAAACAGCTTTTAAGTGGTTAGTGATATTAACTAAATCTTGTCTATTTGCTTCATTTTCTTTTGTTCGTTTATATACCTTGCGGGGTTTATCTATCTTGATACTGTTTTTAGCATTAGGAACTGCATTGTTCTTTTTCTTCTTGCTAAAAATAAAAGCATCTGTATAAACATTTTGAATTACTGTTTCGAGGGCTAATCCTCGTCTTTCCTGTTGAGAAAGATTTTGATAACCATCAGGGTATTGTTCAATCTCAGCCTGAACATTTCTTGCATTGCTTAAATGCTCTTTACGATTTTCATCAAGTTGATGACTCATACCTTTGGCAAAGATGTTTGAGTTAATATAAAGATGTCCATGATGATCAACGAGAATGCCTTTCTGTTTTAGTTTTTTGAATATGTTTGACATATTACCGGATGCGATATTCAACGCTTTACAGAGTGATGCCTGAGAAAGGTTAATAAGGTTTCCAAACTCCATGTATTCCAAGATGTAAGTTAATACACGGAATTCATTCTTAGATATGTCCAGATCAGAAAAAACACGAAAGTTAGAAGTAAAAGCAAATACATAAGGCTGTGCAAATGAGATCGCTTTTTCTTCTTCTGTTGCAATAACGGTGGTTGATTTTATATCTTTGTTTTGTAGCAAGTGTCTTGCGATATCAATCTTTTGCTCTGTGGTTAATGTTTCAAATAAGCGAAGTAGTTCAGTGTCATTAGTGTTCATATTATTCTCTCTTATAGTTTTTATTTTAATACTATGCAGAAAAATGAAAGTCAATAGTAAAACTATAAATAAAATAGAACTTTTACTATTATGATATTGCTATATGTTAAAAAAACTATGTTTAAACATAGATCCCGCTATGTTTAAACATAGGACGATTCTATGTTTAAACATAGGGAACTGCTATGTTTAAACATAGGAAAAAAAAGTGTGAAGCCTTGGTTTTATTGGGCTGGGACAGTGCTTATAATTAAATAATTAGTAAGACGTTAAGAGAGTCTAGCTTTCCTTTTACCGTATGTGCAGAGAGTTTTACGTAAAAATATGTGGTTTCTGGCGAGTTATTTGCAGCGAAGTGATTGTTTCATACAATCACGCAGCGCTGCTGGTGTTTCAGGAATATTGCAATTGTTTTACCTTTATTTTATTGGCGGCTGTCGCCGCAATTCTCTATGGATAAATCCATCATTAACAGGGGTGAACCCTGTTTCAGCAATGTGATTGTCTTGAGCAATCACTAAGTGCTGCTTCTATGAATATAGTTTTCCTATGCGTTTAAGAGCAAATGCTATATGTTTTAGTGCTAATATTATTATGATATATAGGATCATATATATCTTATTATAATTAAAAGAACAGAGATTGATCCTTTTGGCTTTTCCCTCGAACATAGCAAATACCATTGTTAAAACGTTAAATATATTTTACAGCGTTAGGGCGTAGCCGTGCGTCAGCATAGGAGCTTTATCTCATAGAGGAGGTGATTTTCAAAAAAGATGTTAGTGAAATAAAAAGGAAATCTTCGCATTTAAAAATACAATTTGCACATGATAACAGCTAATCATTTTCAATTTATAAACCCTACATGGCGGTCATAAAAATCGCCCGGTTTCTTTAATTTTATTAAATATTATTTCTTATTTCTTATTTCTTATTTCTTAT
>NZ_KV792462.1:0-72582 GCF_001808215.1 Serratia sp. HMSC15F11 | reverse complement strand
TCTTATTTCTTATTTCTTATTTCTTATTTCTTGCAAAATTAAATTAATAAAAAATAGGCATGTAACCCTTGTAGGATAAGGACGAAAACAGGTGACTGACTGTACGGTGAGTTTTCATGACTTTGCAGTCAGTTTCTATGTCATTTTATGATTTAAAAACGACAATGTTTTAAATTATCGCCACTGGAATATTTGTTGATTAGAGATAATGCTCTTCATATGCCACTGTATGGATGGGGCATTAATTATGCAGCGTGAACTACTAAAAATCAGACATCTCCTTTTCAAAAATCCCATGAAGACTTTCAGTGTCAATAATGTAATTGTTATCTGAGTCATATCCGCAGAAGTTAAATCGCAAAGCAAATGCTCTACTATTATCATTAACTGATTCAATCGCAATAAGTTCATAATGGTACATTTTAGCGAGTTTAGTTAAAAGCTTCAATAATGCTGTGCCATGACCTGAACGTTTTCTTTCAAAAGATATTTGAGAAATTACAATTGATTTTTTTCGAGATGATACCCATGTTTTACCAAATCGAAGATAAAGACGAAATTTTTTCTGTGAGCATCAATACGAAAGAAATCACTATCTCTGTTTATATGGTCACAAAGTTCAGCCGCAGGGCGCTTATAAGGATATATTGAGTCTAGCCATTTGTTTGTTTCATCCAATATTTGTTGTTTTTCTATTGGTGATATTATTTCTTGAGTCATAGCCCCATCCATTCAATCAAAAAAACTTCATTTTTCAAAATTTTACTAACAAAATTCTTGAGAAGTCAATTATAAATTGACGGGATGTTTTAAATTGATTAGTAAAATATCATGAAAATAGGAGATTCGAATGAGAAGAGGTTATAATAAAGAACTTGATATGCTTGCTTCAGCACTTTTTAATGGAAATCATGATTCTAAAAATATTGGTAAAATGTTAGTTGAATTGTATGTATCAGATAAGAACAACAAAAACATGAGATGTTTATTCTGTAAGATGGTATCCCGAATGGAACCAAATGATATGAAATTTACGATCCAATGGTTGAGACATAGATATTCAGAAAAGGGAACAGATTTTCCTCATAAAGAAAGGCTATGTCTTGCTATATCAATACTTACTCCATTAAAAAAGGAAAAGTCAGAAAAACTAATACCATGTCGTGATGCTTTAGGTGAAGCGTTAACTCAATCTTATCCATTTATCAAGCCGATAGATGGGGATGAGTGAGTTAATAATTTTATGGTTTATAAGTTGGGTTTTCAGGATCATCAGTGAAACCCTTGAGGTTTTCGAGTAGTTCTTCATTAGCGGCTTCAAGCTCGTTATTTAACACAGTAACCTCCCTTTCTGCATCAGCTGGGAAATCATAATGATCAGGGAGTGTTACTCGTCTTTCTGAATCATATACGGCCCATTTTTGTTCAATGACTGTGCCATCAAGCTCTTCGAGTTTAATTATAATAGCACGGTATCGGGACATGATGGTTACCTCTATTACTACATGTGATTTATGGATAATAGCATTTGGTAGTCACCAGAGCTATCACCAGCGGAATGAGATGCTTAAAAATACAGTGCCGGATAAAGTCTGAAACAATGTTGAGAAGCTGGGAGGCATTATTATGTGCTGGGCTATCAGTTTCACACGAGAATGCCAGCCATCCTCTTCATCCTGCCTGCATCAACCTTCGAATGAGCGACGCGTTACGCCGCCTCTTCTGATTCATATCTTACGATAGGTATCTTCAATTGATCGTTATTAAAGATCGATAATTTACATTCGATAGTTTATGACTATCAAAATGAGGTTAATTGATCGGTATTTTAATTGATTAAATCGATCGATAATTTGTTTATGATAGCTTGTAGCTATCAAATGATTTGAATTCGATCGATACAAACGATATGACGAACAGAAAAATAAATTGAATCCTATCAATTGATTAATGCTTTTTTACAGCCCAGAGAGACCAACCTATGGGTAGGGCTGTCTTTGACATAAAGTTTCCACACATTGGGGATAGATATGAAATTACGGATAGTGATGCCTCTACTGCTGTCTGCTGCCGCACTGACAGGATGCCAGCAGCTCAACGATGGTGTGAATACAGTTAATGGAGCAATCAGTTCTTCGTTGTCTTCAGTAGGTAAAGCGCTGGGGGGCACCGCCACCACTCAAAGCCTTGGCCCGGTATCGTCTGTATCTGGCCTTGGTGCTGTCTGCAAAGACTATGAAGAAAACGCAATGGCGGCAGAGAAACAGTGGACTGGCAAAAGGATCTCTATCACCAATGCCACTGTTCTGGAAGTTACGAAGGGCAGAAGTGCCAGCGATATGATGACGGGAATGCCTAAGTCAGCCCCTAACTATTACCTTTTATTTAAAACCTCTGATACCAGCTACTGCGGCGCGATGGTCTGGCTGGATTACTACTCTGGTATTGATGATGCCGTTCTTACTTACAAGAAAGGCCAGAAAGTCAGTGTCACTGGAACAGTCAACAACTTTGAAGTTCGTGGCTTCGCCACAGTAAACAATGCCGATATGCCAGTTCGTCTTGTTGTTCTGAGAAACGGCACAATCAACCATTAACTCTGGGATAACACTATGCGTAAATTTTTACTCGTGGCGGGTCTTGCTGCTCTTGTATCGGGATGCGGTGAAAAAGGCGATTTTGAAAAAGCGATCAACGCAAAAATATCACAATCAAAGCTGTGCTACTCCTTGCAGGATAATGACATTGTGTTCAATAAGGGCTTCCCCATCCGGGTCAACCATGGCTACCGTTCAGCGGGGTATAGTGCCAGTGATGAAATATTGAAAGGTCTGGCTAATCAGGGACTGCTTGATGTTTCTCAACAAGCTAATGGTTTCAGTAGTGTCGATGTTCTGGAAGTAACAGACAAAGGCCAAGCGGTTGAGTTTTGGGATCGTAAAGATGGTGCCTGTGTTGGTCATCGTGCGGTTGCTGAGATAAAGGAATGGACTGAACCGGGAAACGGTAATCAGAAAGTTGTTCGCGTGTCTTATACATGGAAGTTGGCGGATGTTCCTTCATGGGTAGACAAAAAAGTGTTCTCAAGTGTCAAGGGTATGAATGAACCTGAAGAGAGCATGATTAATCTTGTTCAAACCAGCAATGGCTGGAAAGCGATCTAAGGGGCTATCATGGAAAACAATACCATCAAGTGTCCATTTTGCCTGAAAGAAAGCCAAAGGGGTGTCCATGTCTGCACCGGCTGCATGGCGACGGTTCTGTATGGAACCTACCCCGGCTGGTATGCTTTCGTGGTTATATTATTGACCTTCGGCCTGTCTATACTGATCGGAATGTCTACAGGTATGGCGGGAGCTACTATCAGCCTACCAATAATTGCGGCTGTTGGGTTTGTCGCAGGTAAGGCAATTTTCTCTGATAATGTTGTGTTCAGAAGAAGGATGTAATTTAACTTATGTTATTCTTAAAGCCGCATCGTTTTATGACGATGTGGCTTCATGTACTACCAAAAATGGGGAGCCTGATGATTGTGTTGTACTATTGTAACACTTAATATAACATTATATTGCTTACAAATTTCATGAAGTTAAGGTAGACTAATGAATGATAATAATGTAGATAAAAATAGTGTTTCTTTATCATGTCGGGATGAAAAAAAGAAAATTGGTGATGTGAACCTGAAAGGCATTATTGACGGAGTTGAAATTAACTGTACTGTTGATTTGTCATTTCATAAAGCTAAGGAAAGTGAAAATGGTGAAACAAAAAAAGAAGTCCAAATATTAACGAAAGCGCAGTGGGTGATCTATTTTATTCTACCTCTCCTTGTTGTTATAGTTGGCTTTTTTATTGATTCGTTTATAGATGCAAGTCATCACCTGACTCTTTTTATATCACCACTGGCATTTGGTATTATAATACATAAGATGGTGATGAATAGTTCGAATGTGAATATCCATTATTTCAAAAAGCTTGTTGATACAACGGGATTGGTTTCTTCAACGTTAAGTGCAAGTATTCTAATATTCAAAACGATTAATGTTGAAAATCCATACATTAGTATGCTGGATTCGTTGAAAGACGCTGGAGTGTTCAGTTCAATTATATTTTATATTATAATGGCACTCGTGTATATTGTTGTCTGGATATTTGCGACATCGATAACTATTAAGTTAATGATCACATATGATGAACTAATAGCAATGAAGAATAAAGCCTAAGATAAGAGAGGCGGTATTTTATACCGCCTATTTTTTCATAAATAATTTGTAGTTTTTGAATAGGGGGAGAAAAATAATCGTAGTAGCTAACCATAAAGCCAACGTTATGCCACATAACATCGATAGTATGGGGATGTTTTTATTTCCATTTATGAAATATATTAAAGAAGTACCTATGGTAGTTATAAGCGTCAGGCAGGATAATAAAATGTATATTGCCATTGGATAATTTATCTTTTTCATGTTTCACCTTTGGTATTGGATTTTTTTAATTTAATAACATATAAAAACAATCCGTCAAGGGAATTGCTCATAAGCTACTCTTCCAGATAACGTGCGTAGATATGCAGCTAATAACCACAATTCTCGGTTTCTGAGCCATCAGGATTGAAATTCTTAGAGTTGGAATATCTGAGTTACGCTTCATTAACCTGAAGCTGCATGAGTGTATATCACTTTCAGGAAGCTCAGTCCTGATTGCGCTATCTGGACAATCGCCAAACATCATAAACAACTAAACGGACTGAACTATGTAGAGCTTAGCACCTATTCGACGCGACGAATAATATCCTACGCAGAAAATCATTTACTAAAATTCGATAAAGTCAAAAAATCTTATCAAGAAGAGGAACTTTCATACTGGCTTCAAAGGGAATAATTTCAGCTTTAGCAATGTTTAATTTTTGGAATGGATCCTGACTAAGGCGTTCTTCCAAAGATTCAAGGCTGTCACATTTGGCAAGTATAATGCCACCGTTTCTTGGAATTCTCCTGCCCGAGGCAAGAAACACACCATCCGAGTAACCCTTTTTAAGCCATTCAACATGGGCTGGTATCTGCGCGTCAACTTCTTCCAGTGATTTTATATACGTTAAAACAACTACATAAACAGTACTCATTTTAAATTCCTTACAAAAATTGGGTTTAAAAATAATACCACCAGAGTAACCAAAGTTAAAGTAATTAGATTGGTTCTATTTCCAGTAGCCCGGAGGCTTTGATTTTGACACATTACTTCTTCTGGCTTGTAGGGATGGCATAGAAGGAGTTAGATCCTTGCTGTGATCGTTTTCTGGCAGTTCGTGCTTAGGACGACTTGGGAAACGGGTGATCTCATCCGGTGTTGGTTTATAGTCATCTTGGTTAAACTTGGCTTTTTTCTCATATTCAGTGCGAGAGATATGACGGCCTAATACCTCGTCAAAGACGTAGTTTTCAGCAATACGTTTATCATGTTCTGTACTGACAGGATCATGATTAACTCTTCTAGCCCATACAAATTTTTCTTTGAAGAAATCTATGACAAGAGTTGTGAAGCGTTTAAAAATATTATCCTGACGTGGAGTAGTCTTATTCTTTCTTGCACGGTCAGGGGCGCTTCTGGATGCCCTGTTTGGGTTTTGAGAGGTGGATGTTTTCAGAATAGTATTTGTTCCAGAACCAGAAATACTGACTGATGGTTTCTTACCTGCAACGACCTTACTGACTTTTGTTTTATCACGGTAAGATTTAACGCCACGCATACGAGTATGAGGAGCTGGTGCAACCAAAACAGGTCTTTGATTCTCATCAGTAGAAGAGCCGGAGTGTGTTTCAGGTAATACGATTTGTTCTGGTTCAGCAAGATGTGTAATCGTGAAGCTTCTGACATCAACGACGATTTCAAGATCAAGTTCACTGAATGTTTTGTAGACTTCAACAGCTTCTTGTTTAGCAGCGTCACGAACAGCCTGTTCTGCGGCTCTTTGCTCCTGAGCAGCCTTACTACGCCATTTGGCACTGTGGATACGTTTCATTGCAGGGCGATTTGTTTCAGCGGCCTTGGCAAGCCATAACGCTTTTTCTTCATTATCTAAAGCTACCGCCGCTTTTTCTAATGCCTCTTCATGCTGGGCCTGAAGAGAACGATGGTCAATACGTTCTGACGAACCAGCGGCAGCAAGGTAGCTGTTAGCCATAGATGCCCATGATTCACGCCACAACACAGACATTTTTCTGTCGTTCCAGCTTCTTTCTTTTTTACCAAAACCTTCCGGGCCTATGGTTTTTAAGGTTAACATAACGTGAGCATGAGGGTTATCACTATCAAGATCATGGAAAGCGATGTCAGCAATCATGCCTTTATCAACGAAATTTTTCTGGCAATACTCAAGGACAAGTTTTTTCTTGTCGTCATTGTTTAACTCGGCAGGAATAGCAACATCGAAATAACGGGATGTTTGACCATTGTTCTGGCGCTCAACTTTTTCCACTTCATTCCACAATGCTGTAGAATCTTTTACGATGTGTTCTGGTGCGTTAGCTGGAGCTAATATGAAATGCCCATATAAATCAGTACGGCGACTGTAATCATACGTATCACCTGTTCTTTCATCTGTTATACGTGTACGAGCATGATAGGCAGCCTTCGCAACGGAAGACCTGCCTTCTGAACGTTTCACAATTTTAAAATCAAGATGAAAAATAGCCATACAATAAAAACAACCTCAATATAAATTTAAATATCAAACCAAAATATAACTCTCCAATGCGACTATGCTGGTTTTAGTTTTTCGCAAGAAAAACTCTGGTGTTGACGTTGACCTTGTTTCCGAAGGAAACGGTGTTAGCCTGCGGCAGGCAACCGTCGGTAGACCCCACACACTGCGTAGCAGTGTATAGGTGGGCATTGCTTTATTTTTATATCTCCTAACGGAGCTAAAAATAACGACAATGTTTAAAGTTTTTCTATACTTAAATAATAACTCTAGTTTTACAGGCTGTGAAATTAACAGGGCTAGAATCGGATGAACGGCTGAGGTATTACACGAATCTTAATGACTATGGTTTTAGAGAGCGCCCGTAAGGGCAAAAGTAGTTAAATTAGTCTCCCGCCGTAGGCGGGAAAGATGAAATTTATAAAAATATGATAAAAGATAACTTAGAATAGATTAATGTGTGAAATTCTTGTCAGAAATTAAGAAGTGATTTTAAAATCATGAATGAGAGAAAATAAGTAACGCGATGAGGATTAGACGTTTAAGGTTAGTGTTTGAATATATATGTGTTGTGTATTTACGTGCAGGTGGTGTTGCATTTTTGTGCAGATTCTTGTAAACACCATTTTTGGATAAATCCAATCTATAACAGGACGAGCCTGTTATCAGCTCAGTGATTATTTCCGATAATCACGAAGTGCTGCCTGAACGTGGTAGTACAGTAGCTTTTCAATTCTCCATTAATTTACATCTTATCAGGTTTAACTCTTTTTGCTTAGAACTTATATTTCCAAACCACTGTTGTTTCTCGTAGAATAAGGACTCTAATTCTATGTCTCTAAAAATTTCGAAATCTTGAAGTTTATTTATGTGTGATGCTTCCCCAAATACATATTTCATGCCTAATATTGTACCACATTTAGCGCAAGTATTAGTGAAATAGCCTTTTGGAACTTTAGGTGTCTTGATAAATTTTAATGTATGTGGGGCATCATATTCGGTTCCATTATTATGAAAGAATACTGGCGTGATAGCTTTACAACGATAACATGTAATTAAGTCGGCAATATAATTGTATTTCTCATCATTAGGTATGTTCAATGGTGTATAGAGTTTTCTGTCTATTTTGTACTTATCACATACAGAAATGATTTTTTTGAAGTGTTTTATGCAATCACTACAAAAACTTAATTTAAATTTAAAGTCATCACAAATCCACAAAAAAGGATCTTCAATTACTGTTTCTGATTTTAACTCAATCCACGGTATTGATAGGTTTTTCTTTTTTTCCTCATCTATTTCATGAGTATGGAAAACCTCAATTGCTACTTTATTACCATTGTTCAGGTAAGCGAGAACATCACAACGATATTTATCGATAGGAACCTCATCTTTAGCATTTGAGAAAATACAAGGCGTTATTATTTTTTTATGTTCTTTATCACAACCATGACATTTACTGACCATTTTTATTTTTTTATTACCTTTTGCGTTTTCAGATATAGCATAACAAATAAGAAACTTAGCCAGTTTATGATAGACAGATTCTGGATCGCATTTAGAATCATTCCTGTGTGAAAAGTGTTTTCTTTTTATATTTCCTGTTCTCAATGTTAACTTTTCATCACAGCACGGGCAATAATAATCTTTATCTCTTATAGCATCATTCACATTGATAACTTTCCCATCTAAGGTTTTACCCCATGATATTTTTATGATCTTCTCTTTCATTCACAACCTCTTTAATTTTCTAGATTTAATTTATTGCTTATTAAATTATAAAAATCAAATAAAAATTAAGTGATTTATTTTTTATTTTTAATGTTAATTTTGACGGGGTGTGTTTAATTTTGTATTAACTCCTTAAAAACAGATAAGGATGGTTTCAAATGGTAGATATAAAAACAATCGAGGATGAAATAGAAGATATCGAAGAAGAGTTATGCTCAATGGTGAACTATGATGTTTGTTTCAATTTTGAAGAAGATTTGAATGATCTTGATGATTATAAAACTACGCTTGAAGATAGATTGGTGTTCCTGAATGGAGTTTTATCGGGGATTCAGTCAGGTTATTACATGTGAAAAGGATACTTATGAATAAAAATAATAAAACACATGAAATACAGGTCCATTTCATGGAGGGGTTAATAATGTCTGAAAGACTTTTAAAAAACATGTCAAAAGATTTTAAGTTTGAAGTTTTAGCAAGATACTTCTATTATATGTCAACGTTAAATGGTTTTTCATTTGATGATATTGGTAAAGAATACAGAAGTTTCTACTATTTAATATCGTTTATATACCTTGAGGAAGGTAGGGCTGATAATTTTTTAACGTCTCTAATTTGCAGAGACGATGTTGTTTATAATAAATCGGTGGATGAGTATATTTCAAGCGTAGATCATTTATGGGAAGCACATGAATAAAAATGATATAAATACTAAAGCTATAAAAATATCCTCTTAAAATCGCATACAGAACGTTTTAAAGTAGTATGGTGAAATATAACAGAGAGAAAAAGACTATATGTTTATCTGGTCTTTTTTATTTTTTAATAAAGTTAGGTTGTTTTATTTGACAAGTAAAATATTGTGTTGTAAATAAAATAAAGATACAAAAAAAGCCAACTTTCAAAGTTGACTTTTTAAGGACTAAAAAAGTTTTGCCGACTTTTGAAGCCTTGTAATCAGTTAAGAGACAACGTGATTACAAATATAATAAAGTATTAAATAATCTTTTCATATTTGTCAAATCTAAATCGCAACTTTTTTACAAGCCTTTCAAATACCATTTCCAAAAACATTTTAGTCTTCAAAAGCAATAACGTTAAACCTGTGTATCAGGTCTAAGAATCTTTGGACATCATGTGTTAAAAACTGTTTTGTTCTTAGGTTATTGTAGGTGGCATATAAACGGGGGGAAGTCGGTAGCCACCAACTTGAAGCGTTCATCTAAAATCTATAAAGCGGTAGTATAATTTTCTTTAGTAAAACGAGAAAATGCTTTAAATGATCATGATGTATCCGTAGGAGTCCGATGGGGTGTCCCAGTAATGGAAACGTGCTGGAACTCAATAGCTACGGTGAGAATCGCCAACCTGCGAACCTAAAAAAAATATTACAATAGTATTTTTTTACGGGGGGTTAGGGGGGTGAAGCTTGCAGAAAAACTAAGTTTTCCTGACGGAAAACTACTACGACTGAAAGTCGCTATCTAAAACCCCAGAACCTAATCTAATAAAATTCTAGTACTACTAGTACAAAAAAATAATTTTAAAAATATCAGTAGGTAGGTGCCATTTCATCAAGGCACTAACGAAAGATAAGTAGGCTTATAAATTAAATATGGTGCATGGATTAATTTGAGTTTTTTGTTTTTTAATTGTATTAATTAAAAAATATAAATAAAAAGGTAATGATATGGAAAGTAAAACAAAAAAACTAAGAATGGGATGGATACAAAATCTTACTGAGAATGAAAAAAAGATAATAGATGATTTTCTGGAAGAAGCCGCTAAGTTAAAAGGTAAAGCACTAAATAAAAAAGAAAAACAAACTGTCAAATTTATTGCTCGTGATCAAGTCCGCTCGATTAGAAAAGAGCAAAAATCAAAAAAACAAAAGAAGAGTAGAGTTGATATGGAAGAAAAAGAAGATGAAACAATTAATACCATTTCAAATAATGCGGATGAGCAAGGAAGATTAAAGATACTATCAGCTAAAGAAAGAGATTTTATCAATAATGCCATATATGAAGAAATGAAAATTAAAGGTAGAAAGCTTGTAAAATGTGAAATGAAAGAAGTTTTAAAAATTGCTCGAAAAAAGATCCTCAACAATCGTATATCTTGTCAGATCAAAAATGAAAGAAATAAAGAAAGGTTTGAGGCAGAGTTTGAATGGAGAAAACCAGTGCCATTTCGTCGTTAAAGCATTCATTAATGATGATATTATAATTTTTTATAAGAGGTAATACATGAAAAAATTGAAAACAAAAAACTTGAAGGAAAGTGAGTTTATAAGACATATTGAAAACAATTCTGTTGTCTCAAAGGCTCTGTGTGAGAAATATGGAGTCTCAACTGAAACCATTGCCTATGCTTTATATGTTCATAGCAATAGTTTCTTTCTTAAAAACGACTACGTTCAGGATGACATTCACTATGATATAGTTAAATATAATTTAATAATAATGAAACCCACGCTTAGGCAATATTATAGAAGAACAAGGCAAGTAGATTATAACGGATATACTTTTTTATCAGGTATTAAAGAATATCAAGACTATTGTATTTTGTTGACGCTTTGCTGCTATCATTGGATAGCTGATGTATTTACTGTCTATAATCATAGTGAAAGAAGTCAATTTATCGTTGATGTTGCCAATGATCTTCTGAAAAGGAGTATAGATCATTTTTCAGTAGAGCATGAGAATGTTATCAACTGCTTTAATATGTTAAAAGAAAAGCTCCCATCGTATAAAAAGAAATAATAATCCAATTTTTCAAATATCCTCATTGACTAACATATATATAAGAAATATATATGTATCATGGAACTATAAGAGGATAGAAAATGAGTGATATTTCAGATAAAGAGCAAACCAGAAAGAAACCACGAATAAAAAAGACACTGGAGCAGCAATTAGCATCTGCTCAGATGCGTTTAAATCGTTTGCAATATAAGTCTAAGAAAGAAGCTAAACAGATAGAGACACGTCAGAAAATAATTTTAGGGGCTGAAGTTGCCAAGGCTCTTGATTGTGATGTTTTTACGGTGGATAAGGATCTTGTTTTAGGTATGCTACTAGAGATACCCCACCTACATCCAGATGATAAAGAAAGATTTAAAAGAAGCGGAATGTTATTTCTGGCGAGCATGAAAGGAAGGAAAACTTGATAATGCATATAAACTATTTGACAAGTATTTTAGAAAAAGTTCCAACAGATAATTATCGTTAACTTTCATTAAAAGATTTGACATTCTATTTATGATGATATATCTATTTATTTAAAATCTCATAATCTTATATAATCAGATTCTTTCATCTATAAAATCATAAAAATATAATTTTAGGTTTATATATTTCACGTCCTGACAAATCTCTAGCTTAATTTTAATATGGCTGGGGATTTGTTTTTATCTGTATCTTGATTTTTGTTTGTTATTTGATAATTAATTAATACGTGAATATAAAAATGGCGATGGAAATGAAAATTAAAAAAGGATTCTCTTTACTAGAATTAACTCTTGTTTTAGGTGTTGGGACGATGGTGGCTTTTATGAAGTTTCAGGATATGAAGGCATCGCAAGAGGACTTTACGGCAAAAACAGCCGGAGAACAGATCAGGCAAATTGGTGAAGCTGTTAATGGATATATTAATTTACGCTACGATAAACTTTCAACGTTAACACCGAGTAGTAGTCAGAGTAATGATCCGGGGCCAAGAACGTGTAATACGTCGGAGTGTGAAATAACCTACCAGACACTAATAAATGAAGGGCTTTTGCCTGTTTCTTATTCCGGCATTAATATCTATAAATCACCTTATAAAATTTTGCTTAAGCGAGGAGGAACTGCACCAAACTATGTGATTAATGGTTTGGTTGTAGCTACTACGGCATGGATTGAGGGCGGAAAAACGCGTTATGATTTATTAGGGAAAGCCATGCAAACAGCGGGTATTGACAGTGGTATGACTCAGAGTACAACAGTTATTTCCGGGATGCAGGGGCAATGGCAGGAGTCTTCTTCTAATTTCAGTAATATTACGGGTAGTGGTTTACTTGGATTCAGAACTGGTTTTAATAGTACATTATATTCCATATATTTACGCCGTGATGGAACTCTCCCCATGACAGGTGATTTAAATATGGGAGGTAACAATATTAACAACGCAAAAAATATTACTGCGTCTGGTACCGGTAGTTTTGGTGGCAATATCACCTCTGGAGAAAATATTAATGCAGCTAAAGAAGTTATCGCACATAATGGTTATGGTGATACCATTACGCTTGGTGGAGATGCCGCTGGAAATGATTATGAAATACGTTTAGGAACGGCAAAACCATTAACTTTATATTCACCATCTGCTGGAAATTATACAACAGTATTACAAGTTAATAGAAATGCCAAAATAGATCAAAGGCTTGGTTTAATGGGGTATGATCCAAATGAGTTGCCATCTGGCTGGGGTGGAGGTTTAAGAACCCTTGATGTTTACGCTGCAGGAACAGTAGGTGCTGGTTCGGGAGGTGCTGTAAATGCTTATATGAATAGTTCCGGTAATATTTTTGCGTCTAATGATATAAATGCTGGTCATCAGGTGAATGCTCAATACGTATGGGCATCAGGAAACCTCAACTCTAACTATGTTCATTCTAATGGCAATATTGATGCTAATGGTCGAATAAACGCTGGTGAATTTGTTTATATAAATGGACAAGCCAATATAGGGTGGGGATGTTCTCCAAATGGTGTTGTAGGAAGAACACCAGAAGGTAAAGTTATTTCTTGTGTTAATGGAGTATGGAGCGGATCAACAGGAAGTCCAGTAATAAGAACAGCATATGCCTCTGCTTATCGTTTCCCCGGAGCTGTTGCTTATTGCGCTGGTTCAGAAAAAGTTGTAGGTGGAGGCGGTCAATGTAATACAGCAGAAGGATATGTTTGGTTAACGGTCTCCAGACCTAATGGTGATAACAGTTGGTATGCAGGATGTGATACAACTAAAAATATTACAGCTACTATAACTGTTTATGCTATATGCCAATAATATTAAAAACTAAACAAATGTAATAAAAATTAAATAAACAAGATTTCTATTAACTCACTGAATCTATTAAGCACGGATATTCTTATGATTTTTTAAATGGCCTCCTGAAAGGCCATTTTATATAGTTTAGAGGCTACCCATTATTTCTGTAAGATCTGTAGCTCTAACATATTTTGCTGCATTACTCTGTTCTTCTTTTAGGGCACTAAAATGCGCTGTTCCACAGGCTATCTTCGCATCTTCTTCATGACCAAGACCAATGTGTTTACTTTTAGTTTCGACAACAAAATAGATATGTTCTTCACCATTATCCTCAATGACTAAGGCCCAGTCAGGATTATAAGTCCCTAATGGTGTCGGGATTTTAAACCATCCCGGCAGCTTCACATAAAGCTTAACTTCATCCTGTTCTTCGAGTTCTTGAGCGAAACGGCTTTCGACTTCAGAATCTTTAGGAACATATTCGTAAACTGACTTAGACGAGGTTTCGAAAAGATTGCGGGCATATCCTGTTAGCTCCTTATCCATAAAGAGACTTTGCGCATACACCTCTCCTTTTAGTGGATAATATTTAATACCATCAACAATTGACAGGCGTTTGCAGTAGTTGATTCGGCCTATAGCTTCGCTGATAAATTGTTGCGGATTTTTGGCAAAATCAGCGAGTTTTCCACTCTCTTTAAGGATGGTGCATAAACTGCGTCTTGTCAGGCCCGGTTTTTCCTGTAGAACACCAAGAACATCTGGCAGTGGCTGTTCTTCAACATCAATAACAGAGCTTGTCGTCCCCTTTGACTGAGCTTCAACACCAAGACCTGACTGGCTTTGTTTTATTGTGGCTTTACTGAAACTGACCATTGCTTTTGCTACAGGCTGCATTTCAGAAAGTGATTTCGTACAGGATTTGATCAATGAATCTTCATCAAATGCCAAACGATACAATGTTTTTTGACTAATGCGTTGCCATAACGCTTCAAATTCCGGGCTGTTTAAGACCTCTTTCCGGTATTTGATTACTTTACGCTCATCAGCATTATTTATATTGAGTCGTCCTGCTGATTTACGCAGGATAGATTCAATTTGCTCCTGAAGGGTAAGGAACTTTTCGCTAACAGTAAAAGTGCCATCGAAAAGAGTCTCTTTCAGTGTTTTGGTGATTTTCCCGGTTTTTTCCAGATAACCTTCAGCATGTAGTTCAGACCATATCTCCTGTGAAGCGATGATACCTACAACTTGTGAGGAATCAGAGAAGATCAGATGGGCAAACGCATCTTTTTCGATGATACCAAAACGGATGCCTGTTTCATTCTCAATTTCAGACTGTAAGCGCTCAGCGTAGGCTTGATAATTTTCACTGGCAACTACAGTCAGAATGTTAATGCTGTCATCCCGGACACGCTCACCATCTTGGTTAACACACAGGCGAAGCCCACGGCCTAATGTCTGACGGCGTTCGCGTTCACTCCCCATCTCACGAAGGCTACAGATCTGGAATACATTTGGATTATCCCAGCCTTCTTTCAATGCAGAGTGTGAAAAAATAAACCTTACCGGATTGGAGAAACTTAAAAGCTTCTCTTTATTTTTCATGATGAGATTATAACCACGTTCCGCATTTTCGCGGCCTGCATTATTGCTTTCGCTTGTTTCAGCCCATGCACCTTTTTTATCAATGGAGAAATAACCATCATGAACATCTTTGGCATGTTCTGGATGAGAAGGGAGTAAATCTTTATAGGCAGGACTTTTGATGGCTTTAAGGTATTCTTCCTCAAAGATACGGGCATATTCACCCGGCTCACGTTGTCCTTCTTCAGTGAACTGACGGTAGAAATCAACCTTATCGATGAAAAACAGGGTAAGAACCTTGATTTGCTGAGTATTCAGGCGAAGTTCTTTATCCAGATGTTCACGGATTGTACGTCTGATCATATGACGCTGGATGAGCATAGGGTCAATATCCCCCACGACATCACCGACTTTCATATAGTAGGTATCAGAAGGTGTTTCCAGTGTAAGATAACCCTCTTTGCCCGTGCGGATCTCGCTTATCCGGTAACCCTGATAAATATCACGTCCTGTTTCGTCATCGAGTGTCATACCGTCATATACGGTAATCTCTGAACGATTTACGTTCCCTTTTTTATCGGCTATATCAACAAGAACAGTACCGCTGATAACATTTTTCTTACTATTAATACTGACCAGTTTCACATAAGGACTGTTGCTTGCATTCTGGACTTCAAGCCCGGCAACCTCGATCTGTTTGACCAGTTTTTGGTTGTAAGCATCAATGGCATCAAGGCGGTACACCATATGATGTTTATGAATATGTGTTGCTGAATAGCGTAAGGTGAACATGGGGTGCATAGCATTAAGTGCGGTTTTACCCGCACCGTTCAAGCCACCATCAACACTTTGCGGTTCATCGACAATAATAATTGGACGTGTAGCACGGATTAAATCAATGGGCTTATCCAGATCGTCCACAGTTGTTTTTTCACTGGACTGATAGAGCTTGTTAACATCTTTTTTGTTAATCGCACCCACAGTCATTACCATGATCTGCATAACAGAACTGGTTGCAAAATTTCGAACATCCGCAGGTTTTGCAGAATCATATAGGTAGTATTCGTATGGAATACCCGCATACAGGCTTTTGAAATGCTCTTCCGTGATCTGTAGTGTTTTATAAACGCCTTCCTTGATGGCAACGGAAGGAACTACGATGATAAATTTGCTCATGCCATAACGTTTATTCAACTCAAGCATGGTGCGAAGATAAACATACGTCTTACCAGTCCCTGTTTCCATCTCGACAGTAAAATCATGGCTATCGAGAATGGGCGAGGGAGGAAGCTGATTTTTCAACTGAACATTGTTCAGATTTTTAAGCAGTACATCATCTTTGGGTATTTGTGGGTTAACAGGCATTGAACCCGTAGAACCTTCAAATGAGAGAGCGCCCTGAGCTGGGGCCAGCACAGTCATTTCGCTCTCCCATTTTTCCTGCCCTTCAAACAGATCGCAGACTGATGTTATAGCGTTGTGTTGATATTTAAGGTCAGATTCAAAATGTAGTTTCATCTCAATCCCTTAAAGGCTATGCAGGTTAGTCAGGCCGTGTTGTTCCAGAATGGCGCAAAGATTTGTTTTAGCAACGTTATTTTCAAATGCGTCATCAAGGATATAGCAGACAGTATCTTTGCCAGCCTTCAAACTCTTATGCCAGTCGATGATCCCCTTGGTCAGTTCTTCTACTGAAGATGCAGGGATTTGTTTAGCAAAGCAGGTAAACAATTTGCCACCGTCAACACAAGAAACAGTTAATCCATCAAACTGCTGGTTTTCAACGTTAACACTCAGGTCGATACCACGTTTAAGCATTAATTCAGCAAGTAGGTCTTCTTCACTACGTCCTTCAACAATTGGGCTTATATAGGCATCAAGTTGTTGTGAAAGACTTTCCGCTGTTGCTTCCCACGGGCGAATATTGGATGTATCAAGTTTAAATACACGAAAACCAATATCACCATTCCAGTCTGGATTATCTTCACGAACCTTTTTACCTGCTCGGCGCAGACGTTCTTTAGTTATTTCAGTGATATTTACTTTTTTTCCATTTTTATTACAGAATTCGTAAGCGATTTTTTGTTCTTTCACACTTGTATGTAAACGCTCTGGCAACTGAACAAGGATAAAGCGTCTGTTGGCACTCTTTTGCGCATTAATGTCATAAACAGAATGTCCCGTGGTTCCAGAACCAGCAAAAAAGTCCAAGATAAGATCGTCTTCTTTTGTAAAGTAATTAATCAAGCGTGCTATATCTTTTCTGCTTTTGGGGTTATCGAAAACTTTCTCACCCATTAATGATAAAAAATCCTGAGTAGAAGTTTGTGCATAACTATAAAAAACACTAGGTAAAACTTGTCCTTCACTCTCAAAAAGATATGATGCAATTCTAGCTGATGTTGTATGATCAGGCCCAAATACGACTTTCCCTTTATTGTACTCCTCCCAGAATCTCAATTCATTTGGATAAACCCATCCTCTTGAAGGAACTGGAACTGGTTTTTTTGTTATAGGATGCAAAACTTCGTATCTTGGTCCATTTCCGCCGGGCCAGCTTATATTTCCATCGTCTCGATATGGTCCCCGAGAACCAACTTTTACAAAACGCATCATGCGTCTCTTGGGATCTGATAATGGAATGTTATCAAACCATTTAATCCATCCGGATTTTATTTTATCCCAATCGTCGCCATATTCCTTAACTAATCTTTTATATATTACCTTGGCTTCTTCTAATCCTTCTCTCTCTTCTCTTAAGACTATGTTGTTATTTATTAATGACTGAATATCTTTAGCGTAAACCAACATATACTCATGGCCTACAGAAATAAACTTGGCATCATTTTTTCTATTTCTATCCCAAACCAGAGTGCCGAGGTGGTTTTCTTCTCCGAAAATTTCATTTAGCACGATTTTAAAATTGCTCAGTTCCGCATCATCGATACTGGCAATAAATATACCATCTTTTTTTAATAAATTTTTAGCAAGTTTAATTCGAGGGTAAATCATATTTAACCAGTCAGTGTGATAACGACCGCTGGTTTCTGTATTTGTGCTTAAACGTGTTCCATCTTCTGTTTGTCCAGTAAGTTCGAGATAATTTTTCATATTATCTTGGAAGTTATCAGGATAAACAAAATCTTTCCCGGTGTTATAGGGAGGATCGATATAAATAAGCTTAACTTTTCCAGCGTAACTTTTTTGAAGAAGTTTTAACACTTCAAGGTTATCGCCCTCGATCATGAGGTTCTTGGTATTATCCCAATCAACGCTTTCATCTTTGCATGGACGCAAGGTGCCACGGGAAGGGGTAAGAGCAAGCTGACGAGCCTGACGCTTACCATGCCAGTTCAGGCCATAGCGTTCTTCTTTGTCGTCTACATTTTCACCCAAAAGCTGCTTTAAAACCTCAAAATCAATACTGTCTTCATTAAAAGCTTCAGGAAACAATGATTTAAGCTTGGTGATGTTATCAGCAGTGATATTCATTGATTGCAGTTCGGGCATTTCAGGCGAAAGTTTGTTCATTGACCATTCCACGTATCTGTATCAGGTTACTGTGTGATGGGGGATATTTTACGGTAAATAGTGCATTTCATCAATGAACAGCGTGCTACAGATTTCTTTTTAAATCATTATGTTAATGCTTTTATTGAATGTTCTGTCCTCGTGTTAGTACAATTAGCTTTTCTGCGTCTACCAAACATTATCAGGATGTGATGATGGCTAAACTGAACAAGAAACAACTTGCTTTACTCAAAGAAATACCTGCCGATCAACTCATGCAAATAATTTGTGATATTGCAGAGGATAATGGTCAGGCAAAATCCTTTCTTATTAATAAATATCTGTTAACTCCAGAAGAATCACTGAAAAAGGCTGAGGCTGAATACAAAAGGGTAATTAAAACAAAACGCTTTTATGATTATTATGAAGCAGCGATTTTTTTTGAGGGGCTATACAGGAATGTCATATTTCCACTTGAAAAGACGGTATCAACGCTGCCTGAAAAAACCGAGGCGTTTTGCCATGATTTACTGCTCTCATTTGATAAAGTCAGCGAAATTGCTGATACATCAGATGGATCATGGATGGACTATTATAATGGTGCTGTCGAAATATGGTTAAAATCCCTGTCCCTACAAAAAGACAAAAGCATTGATGTTATAGCGGATAAAATAATTTCCGTACTTAAAGGTGATGTATATTTTAACTTTGATATTTTTGATAAGTATAAAAAAGATCTGGGATACAATGTTATTCGTGCTTTAAGGGAAAGTCTTCTTAAGACAGGTGATGTTAATGATGCTGTTGAGTTAAGTCTGTATATCAGGGATGTTGATTTCATCAGGCAATGCTTTGAGAAAAGAAAACTGAACCAGCCAGAATACATCATTAAGTTTGCTGAGTTGCTGGTTGATGAACTGTGTACTGAGGAAGCCATTCAGGTTCTCAATAAAATCAAAGAAGATAAATCAGTTGATCAGGCAGGGCTTCGTGATAAATGGACTGAGGTGTTGGCTCTAGCGTTGATTGAAGAAGGCGAGATTCAGCAGGCAAAAACAATTTGTATAGACGGATTTAAGAACAGGTGTGATGTTATTTTTTATAATATCTATAATCGGGTAGAGAAAAATAATGACTCACTGGATTTGTTCTCTGGCATAGCAAAGAAAAAAGGCTTTCCGTTTGTTATTCTTTTCTTGTCCGGGACAGATAGTTATGGAAAACTTGATTCTGAAGTCATGAATGCGAGTGAAAATGAAATCGCAGAGATGATGTCTTTATTACGCGGTTCTTTTGTTCGTACCTTATCGAGTGAGCTTTACAGGCATGGTTATGCATGTTCTGCAACTCTGCTCCGTAGAGTGCTGGCAGAGGACAGTATCAGCCGTTCTCAGAGTAAATACTACAGCTATGCGGCATCTGATATGAAAAAAAGCATTGATTACAGTAAAGATATTACATGGACTGAAAAAATCCCTTCAACAGAAGAGTATTTAAAATCCCTGTTTATTGAGCACAAAAGAAAATACGCACTCTGGGAAATAATGCTGGAAAAAATCGCTGGTTTAGCGATAGAGAAAGATTCAGTATCATATTCAGCATAGACTGTAATTAAGCATGAAGTTGAAAGGCCGCGAACGGCCTTTCCCTTTATTTATTTGAAGCAAACTCAAACGGCCTGACCATATCGTTGCTGTTAGCATCAAGGAAATCAGCCCACCACTGGAGCATCAGGCGGCGCTGGTCAAGGTGTTTTGCCTTGTGGGTATAAGCAGCACGGACGCTATTGCTTTCCTTATGGCTCATTTGAAGCTCTACAGCGTCTTCTGACCATAGCCCGGACTCAATTAAGGCACTACAGGCCAGAGTGCGGAAACCGTGTCCACAGATGTCCTGCTTCGTGTTATATCCCATATTACGCAGGGCTTTGTTGATGGTGTTTTCACTCATGGGTTTAAACGAGTCATAACAGCCAGTGAAGATTAATCCATCATCATGGCCTTCTTCATAAGTCAGTTGTCGGATCTCTTTTAGTATCCTCATAGCTTGCTTACAAAGGGGAACGAAGTGCTTACGCTTCATTTTGGCACCACGAGTCGAATGTTTGACGTTTTCAATTGCTTCACGCTGTTCGGGTATCACCCATAACTTACTTTTGAAATCAATTTCAGACCAGCGAGCGAAACGCAGCTCACTGGAACGAATGAAAATCATCAGATTGAGCTGTATTGCCAGTATGGTTAACCTGCGGCCTTTGTATTCGGTAATTTTTTTCAGTAGTTGCGGTATTTCTTCCAGCTCAAGTGCAGGGCGGTGTTCAGTTTGTGGTTTCTGAACTGCACCTTCCATATCATAGGCTGGGTTATGGCGTATCAGCTTTTGCTGGACGGCATGACGCAGGATTGCCGTAATGTATTGTTGAATGCGCATGGCAACTTCAAGATAACCAAGTGCCTCAACCTTTTTCACCGGAACCAGCAGATCACCCGTATCCAGTTCGGCAACATCTTTGTCACCGATTACCGGGAAGACATAAGTTTCAAGGCGCTTCCATACGGCATCACCATAATCATCAGACCATTTTGTTTTCGTAGAGAACCACGCTTTGGCTACTGTTCTGAAGGAGCGTGTATTATCACGTTTGGCTTTAAGCTCTTTAACCTCTGCCTGTTTCTTTGCATTAGGGTCAATGCCCTGAGCAAGAAGCCTTCTGGCCTCATCACGGCGTTGTCTTGCATCACCAAGGGAAACAGCAGGATAAACACCTATGGAGAAGATTTTTTGCTTCCCTTCGAAACGGTAGGCCATTTGCCAGTATTTTGAACCTTTGGGGGTAACGCGAAGGAACATGCCAAAGCCATCGGTCAGCTTGTATTCCTTCTTAAGGGGTTTTGCATTTTTTGCTTTGATATCAGTCAGTGACATGAAAACACCCCCTCGATTGTTGGTAAAAGGGAAATCGAACCAGCATTACCAGCATTTTTACCATCAAAATGATATGGCTTCGAGTGGTTTTTAGTGAACGAGGGTGAACGACTGAGAGGGGATAACCAATTGATAGAAATGCAGAAAGCAGACGTTAGTGAACGTCTGCTTCCCTTAAATTGGCTCCTCTGACTGGACTCGAACCAGTGACATACGGATTAACAGTCCGCCGTTCTACCGACTGAACTACAGAGGAATCGTTTGAACGGGGCGAATAATAGCGAGGCGCCGTCGGCATGTCAAAGGCGGATTACACATTCTGTGACTGTTTGCTTACAGAATGCGCAACCCGTTGAGTTTTTTGGCAGATTTAGCTCTCTGGCGCCCGCTGCAGGCGCAGCTGATAGCGGTAAATGCCGGCGGTGAGCAGGTAATCCCGGTGCACGCTCGGGCTCCAGGAATCGTCGCCGCCCACCCCCATATGGAAGCCGTCCAGGTGCAGCCAGGTGCCCGCTTCCGGCTGCAGCAGATGCTGGTGGCTGCAGGCCATCAGCTGTTGCAGCCCGTAGCGGCTGAGCGAGAAGTGGAAGCGGCCGTCGATGCGCCAGCCGCCGTAGCGCAGGCTGCGGGTGTCGCAGCGCAGGCCGTTCTCGCCGGGGAAAATATACGGCGTGTGCAGATCCGCCAGCGGCAGGCGCCAGCGCCCGTGCTGCGCGGCCAGGCGGCGATCCGGGTAGTTCTCGTGCGGGCCCAGGCCCAGCCATTCCACCTGCGGCTGCACCGTCGCCAGTTGGCAGTGCAGGCCGATGCGCGCCGGCGGCGGCAGGGCGTCGGCCACCTCGACCTCCACGTTCACGCTCACCGCGCCCAGCGCGTCGAACAGCCACTGCTTGCGGCTAATCAGCAAAATCTGCTCGTCCACGCCGAACTGGTGTTCGCTCACCACCCGCACGCCGTTTTGCAGCGCATCGGCCTGCAGCCGCGTGCAGCGTTCCTCCAGCCGGTACAGGCCCGCCAGCTTCCAGCGTTCGACCCAGGCGTTGGGATCGATATGGTCCGCCTCGCTGACGCCGATGTCGTTATCGATCGGCGCGCGGGCAAAACCGTCGCGCAGCGGCGTCAGCAGCTGCGGCTGCTCATTCTGCCACCACTGCGTCAGATGGCCGCTGCTGCGCTCGAAGCGCCAGCGCTGGTCGCCGTGGGTGAGGGTCAGCCCCTGCTCGTCTTCAGTCAGCGTGGGCGGCACGCCCTGCGCCGGCGGCGGCGCGGGATGCAGCGCGCGCGGCACCCGCCACTGATCCCAGGCGCAGCGGTGGTGCGCTTCGGACCAGTCGGTGGCCTGCGGCTGCACCACCTCCACGTTCAGCCACAGCTCGCCGGGCTGATGCAGCATCGGCAGGCGATCGAGCAGGGTGAAGCTATGGCTGCCCTGCGGCGTCAGCGCCAGATCGAAGCTGCCGCTGGCGCGCTCCACGCCGTCCAGCTCCAGCCGCCAGTTGAGCTGCTCGTTGTCGGTGTGGCGGAACAGGTAATCGCTGGTGACGGTCAGCGTCAGCGAGGCGGCGTCGAAGGCGAAACGGAACAGCTGTTGCGCCCGCTGCGCTTCGAACAGCGCCGGATGCGGGGTGCGATCCGCGAACACCAGCCCGTTCAGGCAGAACTGGCGATCGTTGGGGGTATCGCCGAAGTCACCGCCGTAGGCCCAGTGTTCTTCGCCCTGGGCGTCGCGCTTGATCAGCGCCTGATCGACCCAGTCCCAGACAAAGCCGCCCTGCAGGCGCGGATGTGCGTGGAACGCGCGCCAGTAGCGCTCGAAACCGCCGAAACTGTTGCCCATCGCGTGGGCGTATTCGCACAGGATCAGCGGCCGCTGCTCCTCCGGCAGGCCGATCCACTTGCCGAGCGCCCATTTGGGCACCGCCGGGAACGGCTGATCCTGATCCACTCGCGCATACATCGGGCAGATGATGTCGGTAGCGGCGGTGTCGGCGCCGCCGCCTTCATATAGCACCGGGCGGGTCGGATCCTGGCTTTTCACCCAGCGGTACAGCGCGTCGTGGTTCACGCCGTGGCCGGACTCGTTGCCCAGCGACCAGATAATGATGCAAGGGTGGTTGCGATCGCGCTGCACCATGCGGGTGACGCGCTCGCTCATCGCCGGCAGCCACAGCGGATCGTCAGCCAGGCGGTTCATCGGCTGCATGCCGTGGGTCTCGATATTGGCTTCGTCCACCACGTACAGCCCATAGCGGTCGCACAGCCGGTACCACAGCGGGTGGTTGGGGTAATGGGAACAGCGCACCGCGTTGAAGTTGTGCTGCTTCATCAGCAGGATGTCGTGGCGCATCGTCGCCTCGTCCATCACCTGGCCGTGGCGCGGATGATGCTCGTGGCGATTAACGCCGCGGATCAGCAGCGGCTGCCCGTTGAGCTTCAGCAACCCGCCGCTGATTTCTACCTGGCGGAAGCCGACGTCATAGGCCTCCACCTCGATGACCTCCCCCTCGGGTGAGAGCAGGGCGACGGTGGCGCGATACAGCGCGGGCGTTTCGGCGCTCCACAGCGCCGGGCGTTCCACCGGCAGGCGCAGCGTGACGCGATCGTCATAGGCGCCGCGCTCGTCCACGATCTCGCTGCCGAGTGGCTGGGTGCGTTCGGCCACCCGTGTGCCATCGCGCCACAGCTGAACCTGCACCTGCAGCGGGCCGGACCGGCTGGCGCGCGCCGTCACCACCAGTTCGCCGCGGGTAAAGCTGTCATGCAGCGGCGTGGTGATGCGCACATCGCTCAGGTGCGCGGCGGGTTTGTGCAGCAGGCTGACGTCGCGGAAGATGCCGCTCATGCGCCACATGTCCTGATCTTCGAGATAGCTGCCGTCGCACCAGCGCAGCACCATCACCGCCAGCCGGTTTTCTCCCGGCTGCAGCCACGGGCTGAGATCGAACTCCGCCGGCAGGCGGCTGTCCTGCGAGTAGCCGACCCAGTGGCCGTTGCACCACAAATAGAACGCCGAGTTGACGCCGTCGAAGATGACGCGCGTTTGGCCGGCGGCCAGCCAGGCCGGATCGACGCTGAAGGTGCGCGAGTAGCAGCCGGTTGGGTTGTCTTCCGGCACGCGCGGCGGATCGACCGGGAACGGGTAGCGCACGTTGGTATAGATCGGCGCATCGTAGCCGGCGAGCTGCCAGTTGCTCGGCACCGCCAGCGGGGCGGCGTCCGGCAGATCCTGCTGCAGCCAGCCTTCCGGCGCCGCCTCTGGGCGCGGGAAATAGCTGAAGCGCCACTCGCCGTTCAGCGACCTGCGGCTGGCGCTGGGGGCATCGTCGCGCGCGTCTTCCACCGTGCGCCAGCTGGCGAACGGTGGGTGGGCGTCCAGCCGGCGGGAGTGGGTGCAGGCCGGATTTTGCCAGTCACGGCGGGCGAGGATCTCGGTCAGGGAAGCAAGGGGCGCAGCGGGCATCGGCGATCGTCCAGTCGGCTAGGTGATGCTCACCAAGATGCTGACCGGCGCATAAAAAGTAAAGCGGTTACATGCAACCTTGCAAGGGCGATCAAATAACCGTTAATGCGGTTCGCCGGCGCGGTAGATCCGCTGCGGGCGGCCGACCTTGCCGTAAATGATCTCGGCGCGCAGCTGCTGTGCGGCGGTGCAAAACTCCAGATAACGGCGCGCGGTGGTGCGGCTGAGCCCCATTTTTTGCGCAACGCTTTCAGCGGTGTGGCGCGCGGCGGGTTCGGCAAACAGCGCGCGGACCTTGCCCAGCGTCAGCTCGTCGATGCCGGCGGGCAGCGCCGCCTGCTGTTCGCCGCGGGCGTAGGTGTTGAACATCTCGTCGATGCGGCGCTGGTTGAGGCGCGCTTTGTCCTTCAGCGCTTCGCGGCGTTGGCTGAAGCGCTGCAGGGTCTGGCTCAGCCGGTCATAGGCCAGCGGTTTGATCAGGTAGTCGAACACGCCGTAACGCAAAGCCTCGGCCACGGTGGCCATGTCGCTGGCGGCGGTGATGAACACGATGCCGCCGCGATACCCGCTCAGCGTCAGTTCGCGCAGCAGGGTGATGCCCTGGCCGTCGGGCAGAAAGTTGTCCAGCAGGATCAGGTCCGGCTTGAAACGCTCGGTCATGGCGCGCGCCTGCGCCAGGGTGCCGGCCAGCCAAATCTGGCGGCAGCCGCCGTTCTGGCGGATAAACTCCGCGTGCATTTCCGCCAGCGGCGTTTCGTCTTCAACGATCAGGATGTTCAGCCATTCCATAATGAAACCTGCTATTGCAATCAAGATGCTAAATGAATGTAAGTAAATTGCGGCGCCAAATAAAGATTATCTCAATAATAAACACCATAAGATTAATTAAGTAAATAAAGAACATTAAATAACTTATTAACCGGAATCGGTTTGTGAAATAGGTCAATAATCGGCGTTTTTTTTCTGTTTACCATTGATTTATCGAACGCGAGACGGTGTTTATCTCCATGGTTTTTAAGGTTTTAATTACCCTTGATGATGTTAATTAAAATGCCTTTTTGTATTTAATTTGTTGTTTGCCAGTTAACCCAGAGAGCGTGTTATGTTAGGCGATGCCGTATTTAATCGGGTAAAGCGATCGGATCATAAAGCGATTTCGGAAATAAGCGCCTTCTTGCGCAGTAACGATCTGAATATCGACACCACGGTTGAAATATTTATTACCGTTACCCAGCACGACAAATTGGTTGCCTGCGGCGGCATCGCCGACAATATTATCAAATGCGTCGCCATCAGCCCGCTGATGCGCGGAGAAGGGTTGGCGCTGGCGCTGGCGACCGAGCTGGTGAACCTGGCCTACGAGCGCCACCACACTCAGCTGTTTATCTACACCAAGGTGCAGAACGAGCCGCTGTTCCGCCAGTGCGGTTTCTACCCGATCGCCACCGTGCCGGGCATCGTGGTGCTGATGGAAAATAGCCCGTGCCGCCTGAAGCGCTACGCCGCCCAGCTGGCGAGCCAGCGCCGGCCGGGCGACATCATCGGCAGCATCGTGATGAATGCCAATCCCTTCACCCGCGGGCATCAGTATCTGGTGCGTCAGGCGGCCAAACGCTGCGACTGGCTGCACCTGTTTCTGGTGAAGGAAAACACCTCGCGCTTCAGCTATGAAGACCGCCGCCGACTGGTGCTGGCCGGCACCGCCGATATCCCCAACCTCAGGGTACACGAAGGCTCGCAGTACGTGATCTCGCGCGCCACCTTCCCCTGTTACTTCATCAAGGATCAGGGCGTGGCCGACGACTGTTACACCGAAATCGATCTGAAGATCTTCCGCCAGTATCTGGCGCCCGCGCTGGGCATTACGCACCGCTTCGTCGGCAACGAGCCGTTCTGCGCGGTGACCGCGAAATACAACCGCGACATGCGCTACTGGCTGGAAACGCCGGCGCTGCCCAGCCCGCCGATCGCGCTGGTGGAAATCGAGCGTTTGCAATATCAGGGCACGGCGATCTCCGCCTCCTGGGTGCGCAAGCTGCTGGCGGCGGGGGACTTCCACGCCGCCGCGCCGCTGGTGCCGCCGGACACCCTGTACTACCTGCAGGATCTGCAAACGCAGCGCCGGGCCAAGGCGGCCCCGCATCCTTTTGAGTCCGCACAATCAGGTGAATGATGAAAATTATCCGAGAAGCAATGGCCGGCACGCTGGAATCCAGCGATGTCATGGTGCGCATCGCGCCCGCCGAGGGGCCGCAGCACGATCTGTTGATCGCCAGCAGCGTGGAAAAACAGTTCGGCGCGGCGATCCGCCACACCCTGCTGGAGGTGCTGCAGCGCTATGAGGTGGAGCCGGTGCAGGTGATCGTCGACGACAAGGGGGCGCTGGACTGCGTGCTGCGCGCCCGGCTGGAAACGGCACTGATGCGCGCCTGCGAGGGCGGCCAACTGCCGTGGGAGGCGAAAGATGAAAACGCTGAATAAAAGCCGGCTGCGCCGAAGCATGTTGTTCGTCCCCGGCGCCAACGCGGCGATGGTCAGCAACGCCTTTATCTACCAGGCCGATGCGCTGATGTTCGATCTGGAAGACTCGGTGATTCTGCGTGAAAAAGATGCGGCGCGCCGGCTGGTGTATCACGCGCTGCAGCACCCGCTGTACCAGGAGGTGGAAACCATCGTGCGCGTCAATGCGCTCGACTCCGCCTACGGCCTGGCGGACTTGCAGGCGGTGGTGCGCGGCGGCGCGGACATCGTGCGCCTGCCGAAGACCGACAGCGCGCAGGACGTTGTCGACATGGAGCGCGAGATTGCCGCTATCGAAGCGGCCTGTGGCCGGCCGGTCGGCAGCACCGGGCTGCTGGCGGCGATCGAATCGGCGCAGGGCATCACCAACGCGGTGGCGATCGCGCACGCTTCGCCGCGGCTGATCGGCATCGCGCTGGGGGCGGAAGACTACGTGCGCAACCTGCGCACCGAGCGCTCGCCGGAGGGCATCGAGCTGCTGTTCGCCCGCTGCTCGTTGCTGCAGGCGGCGCGCGCCGCCGGCATTCAGGCGTTCGACACCGTCTATTCCGACGCCAATAACGAGGCCGGCTTCCTGCAGGAAGCGGCACTGATCAAACAGCTCGGCTTCGACGGCAAATCGCTGATTAACCCGCGCCAGATTGAGCTGCTGCACAACCTGTACGCGCCGACCGCCAAAGAGGTGGCGCACGCGCAGCGGGTAGTGGACGCCGCCGAAGCGGCGGAGCGAGAAGGGCGCGGCGTGGTGTCGCTCAACGGAAAAATGGTCGACAGCCCGGTGATTGAGCGCGCCCGGCTGGTGCTGGAGCGCGCCGCGCTGTCCGGCTTACGGGAAGAACCGGCGCAGCACGGGGAGGAAGCATGATGAACCGCCAACAACGATTGATGACCTTCGCCAACCCGGGGGATCTGCCGGGCTATCAGGACGTGTCCAAAGCCAACCTGCAGGCGCGCAAACCGCGCGATCTCAAGCTGTGCGACTCCTTGCAGGAAGCGGTGCGCCGCAGCGGGCTGCAGGACGGCATGACCATTTCCTTCCACCATGCGTTTCGCGGCGGCGATTTGACGCTCAATCAGGTGATGGAGACGCTGGCGGCGATGGGGTTCCGCAACCTGACGCTGGCGTCCAGCTCGTTGACCGATTGCCATGCGCCGCTGGTTGAGCATATCCGCCACGGCGTGGTGAGCCGCATTTACACCTCCGGGCTGCGCGGCCCGCTGGCGGACGCCGTTTCGCGCGGTCTGCTGGCGGAGCCGGTGCAAATTCACTCGCACGGCGGCCGGGTCAACCTGATCGAATCCGGCGAGCTGAAGATAGACGTGGCCTTCCTTGGCGTGCCGGCCTGCGATGAGTTCGGCAACGCCAACGGCTACAGCGGTGAAGCCTGCTGCGGCTCGCTCGGCTATGCGCGGGTGGACGCCGAGGCGGCGGGCACCGTGGTGCTGCTGACCGAGCAGCTGGTGCCGTACCCGCATCATCCCGCCAGCCTGGCGCAGGATCGGGTGGATCTGATCGTGCAGCTGGAGCGGGTGGGCGACGCCGACAAGATCGGCGCCGACGCCACGCGCATGACCTCGAACCCGCGCGAGCTGCTGATCGCCCGCCGCGCCGCCGAGGTGATCGCCGGTTCCGGCTACTTCACCGAAGGCTTCTCGCTGCAAACCGGCACCGGCGGCGCCTCGCTGGCGGTGACCCGGTTCCTGGAGGACAAGATGCGCGCCCGCGGCATTCGCGCCGCGTTCGCCCTCGGCGGCATCACCTCGACCATGGTGGATCTGCACGAGAAAGGGCTGATCGGCAAGCTGCTGGACGTGCAGAGCTTCGATCGGGCGGCGGCGACCTCGCTGGCGCGCAACCCGCGCCATATCGAAATCAGCGCCAACCAGTACGCCAACTTCAGTTCCAAGGGCGCGTCGGTCGATCGGCTCGACGTGGTGGTGCTGAGCGCGCTGGAAATCGACACCGGCTTCAACGTTAACGTGCTGACCGGCTCCGACGGCGTGCTGCGCGGCGCGTCCGGCGGCCACTGCGATACCGCCGCCGCCGCGCGGCTGGCGATCATCGTTGCGCCGTTGGTGCGCGGGCGCATCCCGACGCTGGTGGAGCAGGTGACTACCTGTGTCACGCCGGGCTCCAGCATCGACATTCTGGTGACCGACCACGGCATCGCCGTCAACCCGGCGCGGCCGGAGCTGGCGCAGCGTCTGCGGGAGGCCGGCCTCGAGGTGGTGAGCATCGACTGGCTGCGCGCCCGTGCGCTGCAGCTGACCGGCGAACCGCAGCCGATCGCCTTTACCGACAAGGTGGTGGCGGTGGTGCGCTACCGCGACGGCTCGGTGATCGACGTGGTGCATCAGGTGGCGGAGTAAGCGATGGCCGCCGTCGATCCCCAACTGGCCGCCGAACGCGCGGTCAGCCTGCCGGCGCTGCTCACCAGCCGCGAATGCCGCCAGGCGCGGCAGCAGGCATGGCTGGCGCAGCACGAGTGCACGCTGCTGGTGCTGACGCTGGTGGTGCCCGGCCCGGTGAAGGACAGCGCGCTGACGCGCGGCATCTTCAACCTGGGGTGGACGGCGCTGCTGCGGCTGTGCGCCGAACAGGGTTGGCCCAGCCCGCAGGCCGAGGCGCTGGCGCTCTCCACCGGCTGCGAAGGGTTTGTCGCGCTGCGCGCCGATGCCCAGCGGGTGAAGGACTGCGCCATGCAGCTGGAGGTGAGCCGCCCGATCGGCCGGCTGTGGGATATCGACGTGCTGGATACGCAGGGGCGCATTTTGTCGCGCCGCGACATCGGCCTGCCGGAACGGCGCTGCCTGCTGTGCGGCCAACCGGCCAAGATCTGCGCCCGCCAGCGGCGGCACAGCAGCGAGCAGCTGCTGCATGAAATGGAAAGGATGTTCAACGATGCGATCTCTGCCGATTAACCTGCCCGCCCACCGTGCCGAACCGGCCTGCGACTTCGCCCGCGCCGCTTTCCGCGCGCTGCTGGTGGAAGTCAACCTCACGCCCAAGCCGGGGCTGGTGGATCGCCATAACACCGGCGCCCACCGCGACATGGATCTCGGGCACTTCTATCGCAGCGCCCGCGCCATCGGCGTGTGGCTGCCGCGCTTTATCCAACGCGGGCGCGAAGACGCCACTTTGCCGGCAGAACAGCAGCTGGCGCGGCTGCGGCCGCTCGGCCTGGCCTGCGAAAACCAGATGTTTCGCGCTACCGGCGGCATTAACACCCACAAGGGCAGCGTGTTCTCGCTCGGGTTGCTGTGCACCGCCTTCGGCCGCCTGCAGCAGCAGGGCCGCGCCATCGGCGCCGAAGCGCTGTGCGCCGAGGTGGCGGCGATGTGCCGGGGGCTGGTGGATCGCGAGCTGCGGCGCAACAACGCCGGGCAGACCGCCGGCCAGCGGCTGTTCGCCGCACACGGGCTGAGCGGCGCGCGCGGCGAGGCGGAGGCCGGTTTCCGGCTGGTCATTGACGGCGCGCTGCCGCTGTATCGGCAACGGCTGGCCGGCGGCGACGACGAACAGCGGGCGCTGCTGGACAGCCTGCTGTGGCTGATGGCCCACAACGACGACACCAACGTCGCCTCGCGCGGCGGCCTGCACGGGCTGCGCTGGCTGCGGCGCCGGGCGGCATTGCTGCTGGCGCAGGGCGGCTCGGCGGGGGAGGCGGGTCTGGCGCGCCTGCGGCGCTTCGATGCCGACTGCATCGCCCGCAACCTCAGCCCCGGCGGCAGCGCCGACCTGTTGATAGTGACCTGGCTGCTGGCGCAGCTGGGTGCCCAAGAATAATAACCAAGCCTTCAGGAGAGTCCCTATGTCCCAAACCCAGGAAAAGATCTGGAAAGCGATAGCGCCGCTGGCGGTGCTCGCGATCCTGTTATTGATACCGGTGCCCGACGGCATGCCGCCGCAGGCCTGGCACTACTTCGCCATCTTCGTGGCGATGATCGTCGGCATGATTCTGGAGCCGATCCCGGCCACCGCCATCAGCTTTATCGCAGTGACCGTCAGCGTGCTGAGCGCCAACTGGGTGCTGTTCGGCGCGCAGGAGCTGGCGGAGCCGGGCTTCAAGGCCGGTAAAGAGGCGCTGAAATGGGGGCTGGCGGGCTTCTCCAGCACCACCGTCTGGCTGGTGTTCGGCGCCTTTATCTTCGCGCTGGGCTACGAGGCCACCGGGCTGGGGCGGCGCATCGCGCTGTTCCTGGTGAAGTTCATGGGCAAGCGCACGCTGACGCTGGGCTATGCGGTGGTGATCATCGATATCCTGCTGGCGCCGTTCACGCCGTCCAACACCGCGCGCACCGGCGGCACGGTATTTCCGGTGGTGAAAAACCTGCCGCCGCTGTTCGATTCCTTCCCCAACGATCCCTCTTCACGCCGCATCGGCGGTTACCTGATGTGGATGATGGTGGTCGGCACCAGCATCAGCTCCTCGATGTTCGTCACCGGCGCCGCGCCGAACGTGCTGGGCATCGAGTTCGTCGGCAAGATCGCCGGGGTGCACATCAGCTGGATGCAGTGGTTCCTGGCGTTCCTGCCGGTCGGCCTGCTGCTGCTGATCATCGCGCCGCTGATCTCCTACTACCTGTACAAACCGGGCGTGACCCACAGCAGCGAAGTGGCCGCCTGGGCGGATACCGCGCTGGGGGAAATGGGCAAGCTGACGCGCAAGGAATACACCCTGATCGGCCTGGTGCTGCTCAGCCTGTGCCTGTGGGTGTTCGGCGGCAAAATGCTGGACGCTACCGCGGTGTGTCTGCTGGCGGTGTCGTTGATGCTGGCGCTGCACGTGGTGTCGTGGAAAGAGATCACCAAATATTCCAGCGCCTGGAACACGCTGGTTAACCTGGCGACGCTGGTGGTGATGGCCAATGGCCTGACGCGCTCCGGCTTTATCGACTGGTTCGCCCAGACCATGAGCACCCACCTGGACGGCTTCTCGCCGAACATGACGGTGGTGGCGCTGGTGCTGGTGTTCTATTTCGCCCACTACCTGTTCGCCAGCCTGTCGGCGCACACCGCCACCATGCTGCCGGTGATCCTGGCGGTCGGTAAAGGGTTGCCGGGCGTGCCGATGGAGCAGCTGTCGATGCTGCTGGTGCTGTCGATCGGTATCATGGGCGTGCTGACGCCGTACGCCACCGGGCCGGGGGTGATCATCTACGGCTGTGGCTACGTGAAGTCGAAAGACTACTGGCGCCTGGGCGGCATTCTCGGCGTGGTGTACATCGCCGCGCTGCTGCTGATCGGCTGGCCGATCATGAGCCTGTGGTACTGAGTTGAAGCCACGCGGCCACCGCCCGGTGGCCGCGGTTACGATCCTTTCCCGTGAACCCTGTCACACACTTGTCACACTAACCCCGCCATCATACTTGGGCAAACGCTAACACCTTAAAAATAATCATTTTCCGGGAGCCTCTGCGGATGAGAAAAAAAACGTTATTGCTGTGCCTGCCTTTGTTATTCACCGGGAACGCGCTGGCGGAAGCCGGCGGTTATCAGCTGGAACAGGTGCTGGTCATGAGCCGCCATAACCTGCGCGCGCCGCTGGCCAACAACGGCAGCGTGCTGGCGCAGTCTACGCCGAAGGCCTGGCCGGCCTGGGAAACGCCGGGCGGCCAGCTGACCACCAAGGGCGGGGTGCTGGAAGTGTATATGGGGCACTACTTCAACGCCTGGCTGAAGCAGACCGGCCTGTTGCCGCAAGAGGGTTGCCCGACCGCCGGCAGCGTGTACGTCTACGCCAACAGCCTGCAGCGCACGGTGGCCACCGCGCAGTTCTTCAGCAACGGCGCGTTCCCCGGCTGTGACGTCAGCGTGCACCATCAGGACAAGATGGGCGAGATGGATCCGACCTTCAACCCGATCATCACCGACACCAGCGAGGCCTTCAACCAGCAGGCGTTGGCGGCGATGAACGCCGCGCTGGGCTCGCTGAAGCTGGACGCTTCTTACCAACAGCTGGCGAAGATCATCGACTACAAGGATTCCGCCGCCTGCAAGACCGACAAACACTGTGACCTGACCAAAGAAACCAGCGTGATGAGCGCGGTGCCGGGCAAAGAGCCGGGCGTCTCCGGCCCGCTGCGGGTGGGCAACTCGCTGGTGGACGCCTTTATGCTGCAGTATTACGAAGGTTTCCCGATGAAAGAGGTGGCCTGGGGCAAAATCGCCACCCCGCACCAGTGGCAGCAGCTGGCGCAGCTGAAAGACGGCTATCAGGACTCGCTGTTCACCTCACCGGTGGTGGCGCAGAACGTTGCCAAGCCGCTGCTGACCTACATCAACAACGCGCTGCTGGGCGAGCGCAAACCGGACGCGCCGAAGCTGACGGTGCTGGTCGGCCACGATTCCAATATTGCCTCGCTGCTGTCGGCCATGCAGTTCCAGCCGTATCAGCTGCCGCAGCAATACGAGAAAACGCCGATCGGTGGCAAACTGGTGTTCCAGCGCTGGCGCGACGCGCAGAACGACCGTGAATTGCTGAAGATCGAGTACGTCTATCAGTCCACCGAACAGCTGCGCAAGGCGACGCCGCTGACGCTGCAAACCCCGCCGCAGCGGGTGACGCTGGCGCTGAAAGGCTGCCCGATCGACAAGGACGGTTTCTGCGCCTGGAGCGATTTCGAAAAGACCATGAAAGGCATCTTGTAATGCTCAGCCTCTCTCCCGAATGCGGGGGAGAGGCCCCTCCCCATCCCGGCTAACGCGCCGCCGTGCGGGCCTTAACGCCATTTATTTTGCCCAGGGTCATTGTTGCAGGCCGTTTCGGGGGCTAACATCATCAGCCTGCCTGCTTATCATGGATACCGCCGTTGCCCACTTTTATCCGCCATATCGAATTTTTCACGCCGGACGGCTATCCGGGCCAGGTGGCGCGCTGCCATTTTGCGCTGGCGGAGTATCGTGACGAGAGTTTTCCCGAGGCGGGCTTTGCGCTGCCGGATCATCTGGCGCGCGCGGTGCCGAAGCGCCGCGCGGAGTATCTGGCCGGGCGTTTTCTGGCGCGGCAACTGTTGGCGCCGCTCGGTTTTGCCGATTTCACCCTGGCGCGCGGCGAAGATCGCGCGCCGCAGTGGCCGCCGGGCATCGCCGGGGCGCTGAGCCATAATTCTGATACCGCGCTGTGCGCCGTGCACCGCGAGAGCGGGCTGGGCGGCGTTGGGCTGGATGTGGAGACGCTGCTCTCCGACGTGCGGGCGGAGGAGCTGTGGGGCGCGATCGTTTCGGCGGGGGAGCGCGAGGCGTTGCTGCGCGAGGCGCTGCCGTTCAATGAACTGCTGACGCTGACGTTTTCCGCCAAAGAGAGCCTGTTCAAGGCGCTTTATCCGCAGGTGCGCTGTTACTTCGATTTTCTCGATGCGCGCATGGTCGCCGTGGATATGCAGCGGCAGACGTTTGTATTAGCGCTGCTTAAGACGTTGACGCCAAATTGCCCCGCCGGCCGCCGGTTTAACGGGCGCTTTTGGCGTGAAGGTGACGACGTCACGACTTTTATTTTCTGCTAAAACACAATCATAACAGTGTGTTATTTCTTACTTTGCCGTAACGCGGATTTGCCGCAGCGGGCGGAAAGATTCATTCATCGGAGATTGACCCACGGTGGGGATCCGGTGTAATTTATCCTCCTTTTATGGCTAATGATAATTATTCGCATAAACATTATCATTGGTAAGGCGCAACAAAGGAGTGGTCTAGTGGCGACACTGACGACAGAAAACCAAACCTTCCCCGGGTTTGTGTACGCCGAACAATCGACCTTTTTGTACCGGTCCGAATTCCGTTCCCTCTTCGCCGATGGCGTGTTCGAGCGTATCGAGACGCCGGCGTTCGGCGGCGAGCAGGAAGGCAGCGCGCTGGCGCAGCATATCCGCCAGGCGCTGGCGCGCGCCAAAGCCGCCGGCCAGGAGACGCCGGTGGTAGTGGGCGCCATTCCGTTCGATACGCGCCGGCCTTCCAGCCTGTACGTGCCTGAAAACTGCCAGTTTGTCGCCAACGACAGCTTTACCCGCGCCGCGCGCCCGATGCTGCAACAGGCGCATCGCCTGGCCGCCTGCACCAGCATTCCGGACGAGCCGCGCTTCAAGCACGCGGTGGCGGAAGCGGTCAGCCGCTTTAAACAGGGCAAGCTGGACAAGGCGGTGCTGTCGCGCATCCTCGACATCGAGCTGGAGCAGCCGGTGGCGGGCCACCAGATCCTCAATAACCTGATGGTGCAGAACCCGACCGGCTACCACTTTTCCCTGCCGCTGGCCGATGGCGGCGTGCTGATCGGCGCCAGCCCGGAACTGCTGATCCGCAAGCAGGGCGGCGAGATCCACACCAATCCGCTGGCGGGCTCGGCGCGCCGTCAGGACGATCCGCAGCAGGATCGCCTCGGCAGCGAGCGCCTGATGCGCTCGACCAAAGACAAATACGAACACAAGCTGGTGATCGACGACATTCGCCGCCACCTGGCGCCATTGTGCGCCAGCCTGAGCGTGCCCAGCGGCCCGTCGTTGCTCAGCACCGGCACCATGTGGCACCTGTCCACCCGCATTCGCGGCGAGCTGCTGAACCCGAATCTCAACGTGATGCAGCTGGCCTGCCTGCTGCATCCGACGCCGGCGCTGTGCGGCTTCCCGACCGAGAGCGCCCGCCAACTGATCGCCGATCTGGAACCGCACGATCGCGGCCTGTTCAGCGGCATCGTCGGCTGGTGCGACGCCAACGGCGACGGTGAGTGGGCGATCGTCATCCGCAGCGGCCTGCTGCGCGGCAACCGGGTACGGCTGTTCGCCGGCGCGGGCATCGTCGCCGCCTCGACGCCGCAGTCCGAGTGGATGGAAACCGCCGCCAAACTGGGCACCATGCTCAACGCTTTCGGCCTGAACAGCGGCGCGCTGTAGGCCTCTTTGCGGCGCAGTGCGCGCCGCGTCATACGCTTTCGCAGGAGACAACGATGAACAACAACATGACCCGGCAGCGTGCCCGGATGGCGGTGTGCGCATGAGCATTCAGATGGACTTCACCGGCAAACGCGTGTGGGTGACCGGCGCGGCGCGCGGCATCGGCGAGCAGATCGCCCGGCATTTTTTGACGCAGGGCGCCGAGGTGGTGGGATTTGACCGCGAGTTCGCCAACCCGGATCTGCCTTACCCTTGCGTGATGCTGGACATCAGCCGGCCGGAGCAGGTGGAGGCGGTGTGCCGCCAACAGCTGGCGGAGAACCCGCGACTGGACGTGTTGGTCAACGCCGCCGGCATTCTGCGCATGGGCAATACCGAAGATCTGAGCGTGGATGACTGGCATCAGTGCATCAACGTCAACGCCTCGGGGGCGTTCTACCTGTTCCGCGCCGTGCTGCCGCACTTCAAGGCGCAGCGCAGCGGGGCGATCGTCAGCATTGGTTCCAATGCCGCGCACGTACCGCGCGCGCAGATGGCGGCCTACTGCGCCTCCAAGGCGGCGCTGACCAGCCTGAACCACTGTGTGGGGTTGGAGATGGCGCCGTTCGGCGTGCGCTGCAATCTGGTGTCGCCGGGCTCGACCGACACGCCGATGCAGCGCGGCATGTGGCAGACCGACGACGCGCAGCAACGCACCATCGCCGGTTTCCCCGAGATGTTCAAGCTGGGGATCCCGCTGGGCAAAATCGCCCGCCCGGATGAGATCGCCAACGCGGTGTTGTTCCTGGCCTCCGATTTGGCCAGCCACATCACCATGCAGGACATCGTGATCGACGGCGGCGCCACGCTGGCCGCCTGAGTCAGACCCGCTGGCGGCGCAGCAGGTGCTGCGCGCCTTCCGCCGCCAGCAGCAGCACCGCCAGCCAGATAGCCAGATAGGTCGGCCATTCGCTTTGGCCGATGTTTTCGCCGAGCAGCAGCGCGACGATCACCAGCAGCACCGGTTCCACATAGCTCAGCAGGCCGAACAGGCTGAACGGCAGCAGGCGGCTGGCGAGGATGTAACACACCAGCGCCACGGCGCTGATGACGCCGAGCAGCGGAATGCGCCAATACAGCTCGGCATTGATCTGCAGCGCCGCCGCGCCGCCGTCGCCGAAGGCGAACCAGGCCGCCGCCGGCAGCATCAGCGCCAGCTCGCACCACAGCCCGCCGAGATTGTCGGTGCCGAAACGCCGCCGCAAAATAAAGTAGAGCGGATAGCCCAGCGCCACCACCAGCGTCGGCCACGAGACGCCGCCCGCCTGATACAGCTCATTGCCCACCCCCACCATGGCGCACGCCACCGCCAGCTTTTGCAGCAGCGACAGCCGATCGCGGTAGAAAAAACGGCCCGCCAGCACCATGGTCAGCGGCAGCAGAAAATAGCCGAGCGACACGTCGAGCGCCTTGCCGTGCAGCGGCGCCCACAGGAACAGCCACAGCTGCACCCCCAGCAGCGCCGAGGTGAGCAGCAGGCCCAGCAGGCGCTGCGGCCGTTGGCCGATCCAGGCCAGCGTGTCGCCCACTTTGCGCCAATCGCCGGACAGCGCCATAAACAGCGTCAGGAACGGCAGCGTCAGCAGCGTGCGCCAGCCGTAGACCTGTTCGCCGTTCAGCGGGGTGAGGGTAGAGGTGAAGTAATACATCGCGCCGAACAAGATGGAGGCGACGACCGAAAGAGTGATGCCCTTAATCACACGCATTCCTGGTGAGTGATTGATTTTATGGCGGCTACTGTAGAGAAATTTGCCGCCAACGACAATGGCGTTGCCGGGCGCTGGACAATCGGCGGCGGCGGGTTACAATGAATACTGTGTATTCATACAGGCTTTGGCGATGACAATCGATCTTTTTGAAGACGCGCTGCCGCCGCCGTGGCGCGAAGAGATCGCCCCCGGCGCGGTGGTGATGCACGGCTTCGTGCGCGATCACGGGCCGGAACTGCTGGCGGCGGTGCAGGGCGTAGTCGCCCAGGTGCCGTGGCGGCATTTGACTACCCCCGGCGGGCACGTGATGTCGGTGGCGATGAGCTGGTGCGGCAATGGCTGGACCAGCGACAGCCGCGGTTACCGCTATTCGGAACGCGACGCGCGCAGCGGCAAACGCTGGCCGGCCATTCCCCCCATCCTGATGGCGCTGGCGGACGAAGCCGCGCAGCAGGCGGGCTTCGGCCCCTTCGTGCCGGACTCTTGCCTGATGAACCGTTACGATCCTGGCAGCAAGCTGTCGCTGCATCAGGATAAAGACGAGCACGACTTCGGTGCGCCGATCGTCTCGGTGTCGCTCGGGCTGCCGGCGGTGTTTCAGTTCGGCGGGCTGCAACGCAGCGACCGGGCGCGGCGCATCCCATTGGCGCACGGCGACGTGGTGGTATGGGGCGGCCCGGCGCGGCTCTGTTTTCACGGCATCCTGCCGGTCAAGGAAGGCTACCACTCGCTGGTGGGGCCACACCGCATCAACATCACGTTACGCAAGGCGCTTTAGCTGCGGCTCCTGCGCCAGGCAGGCGACGAGATAGTCGATAAACACCCGCAGTTTGGGCGGTAGATACTGGTTAGGCGCGTAGAGTAACCACAGGCCGCCGTGATAGCTGCTGAGGAAATCCCACTCCGGCAACACCTGCACGATCTCGCCGTCGTCGAGCGCCTGGCGGGCGGTAAAATACGGCAGGCTGCCGATGCCGATATGCTGTTTTACCGCGTCCAGCCGCACACCGGTGTGGTTGGCGGCGTAGCGGCCGCGCACGTTGACCGTCACCGTTTTGCCGCTGCGGCGGAACTTCCATTGCGCGTCGCTCGGCGTTTCGCCCAGATAGATGCAGCTGTGCGCCGCCAGATCGTGCGGGTGCTGCGGCGTGCCGTGCTGCGCCAGGTAGTGCGGCGTGGCGCACAGCAGATGGTCTATTCTCATCAACTGGCGGCCGATCAACCCGGGCGACGGGCGATCGGTGATGCGCAGCGCCAGATCGACCCGATCGTCGATCAAATCCATGTAGCGATCTTCCAGCCGCAGCCTCACGTCTACCTTCGGGTAGCGGCGCAGGAACTCCGGCATGTGCGGATGCAGCACGAAGCGGCCCACCGCCTTGGGCACGCTGACGCTGACCAGCCCCTCGGGCTCCACGGCGCCGCGCCCGCCGATCGCCATGACCGCGTCGGCCGCCGCCAGCAGGGTGCGGCAGTGCGCAAACGCCTCTTCGCCGCTTTCGCTCAGCCGCAGTTTGCGGGTGGTGCGGTGCAGCAGCTGCAGCGCCAGCGCCTGCTCGAGTTTCGCCACGCTGCGGCTGACGGCGGAAGGCGAGGTGCCCAGTTTACGGGCAGCGGCGGAAAAGCTGCCGCTCTCTACCACCTGAACGAAAACGGCCATTTCGGGCAACAGGGCGTAAGAAAGATTTGTGCTCATGACGCAAAGGTCCATTGTGATAGCGGCGGATTATCCCTCGATTATGACATGAATATAATGGCTCTTCGAACCGAGGAGAAAAATGATGACCGAACGACGTTATTACTACAGTGACGATGTACAGGGCCAGGCGCAGGTGTTGAGCTGCGCGCCGGCCGAGGCGGGCGCTTACGCCGTAGAGCTCGACGCCACGCTGTTCCACCCGCAGGGCGGTGGCCAGCCGTCCGACGTGGGGACGTTAGGCGGCATCGCCGTGCTGCGGGTGCAGCAGCAAGGGGATACCGTGCTGCACTTTACCGCTGCGCCGCTGCCGCTCGGGCCGGTTACGATGCAAATCGATGAAGCGCAGCGTCGCCTGCACGCCCGCTGGCACTCCGGCGGGCATCTGATCGGCTGGCTGGGAGAAACCCGAGGCTGGCGGCCGGTCAAGGCACATCATTGGCCGGGGGAAGGGCGCATCACGTTTACGCCAGGGCCGGATGCGCAGACGGTAGAAGCGAACTTTTTGCAGGCGGAGCTGGTGCGCTTGATCGCCGCCGATTTACCCCGCCGCCAACAGGCGGTGGAGGGGATGCGCCAGGTCGGCTTCGGCGAACTGCCCGCCTACGGCTGCGGCGGCACCCATGTCGCCAGGCTGGGCGAGGTGGGGGCAATTGCGATCACCGGCGTAAAGATGAAGAAAGGTCAGCTGATCGTGCAGTATGAGCTGGGGTGAATAAGGTTCAGCGCCCGGCCTGCCGCAGCTGGGTGCAGAACGCGCATTGGCATCCCGCTACCGGCACCGCCGCGCAGCTGCCGATGTTCACCGGCTGGGCGTCCATGGCGTGAAAGCCGTAAAACAGATTTTCGATGTTTTGTTCCGCCGCGCGCGCCTGTTCCGGGCGCGGTTCGGGCACTTTTGACTGAAACGCCGCGGCCTTGCCGGCCAGCAGGCTGAGAAACAGCAGCGACAGCTGGATTTTCATCGTCGTCTTCCTTTGGCTGAAGTTGTGATACATTATAACAAAACCCCTTCAATGCCAAGCGGCGGTGCCGCTGCCACTCACGTTATTTTTACGTGCTGCAACAGTTTCTCATTCAATTAACACTTCGACATATCTCTTATCGATACGCTGACTAATAATTCAAATTACAAAAATTGCCTCACTAAACGAATATTTAGATACTCGCTGTGCGGCCTGGCCAGTGCTGACACGTTTTTAAATTCTGAGCATACAGAAAGATGCCTCTGTAGGTATCGTCACGCACTCTGGACAGGACATCGCCACCATGGGCTCTTTTTTTAAGCAGATCTACCGCTATTCCCACGCGCGCCCTTATCGGCATAACGAAAACCTCTGGCCCTACGTGAAGATCGCGCGCGGCGAAGGCGGTGAAATCGCCGCCTTATGGTACAAGCACCGGGCGGTGCCGATCGTCCCGCTGAGCGAACTGCGCAGTAGCTGCCGGGGGGAGGTGCTGCTGACGGCTACCGGCCCGTCGGTGAAGGCGCTGCGCTTCGAAAATATTCCCGCCATGCCCGCCATCGGGGTCAACGGCGCCTATTGCCTGCATCGGCAGCTGGATTTTCGTTTCTACGTCATCGTGGACATGGGGTTTATCGACAGCCGCCCAGAGATCGTGCGCGACGTCATTCAACGGCCTGGGCTGACGCTGTTCACCACCGTGCACGGCGTGGCGCGCATTCTCGATCGCTTTGGCCCGGCGGCGATCGGCTGCCGATTGGCGATCGTCGAAGACGCGGCCTGCAAGATTTACCGCCCCCGGATCGACAGCGGCGCGCTGTGGGATCACTACTGCCGGGAAAACGGCGTGGTCTTTGCCGCCGAGAGCCGCATGCTCGGCTTTAGCCAGGATATCCGCTGCGGCATTTTCGATGCCGGCACCGTGGCCTATTGGGCGCTGCAAATCATCGCCTATCTCGGCTTCAAGCAGCTGTTTATCGCCGGACTGGACATGAACAACTTCCACCAGCCGCGCTTTTACGAAACCGAGCAGGATCGCTTGCCGACGTTCCTGGCGGACAAGGTGGAGTCGCTGGTGATCCCCGCTTTTCGACACGCCGGCGCGATCATGAAAAAGCAGCAGATCGCGATTAAAAACCTCTCCCTGCACAGCGCTATCGGCAGCGATATCTTCGAGAAGGTGGACGGCAATGTTTACTTTCAGCAAGCCTGAGCGGTGTTATCGCTTCGGCAGCGCGCTGTTTTTAGCCTTCGCGTTTTTCAGCGCGATCTTTTGCGGGCAGACCCGCGTCAACAACCTGTTTCATTTGGCGGCGCTGCTGTGGCTGGCCGCCGTGTTCACCTGGCCGCCGCTGCGGCGGCAGCTGTGGGCCAATCGTCAGGCGCGCTGGGGCGGCGGGCTGGCGCTGATGTTTTTGCTTTATTATTCCCTCAGCGCGCTGTGGGGCGAGACGCCGGGCGACATGCCGTCGGCCCTGACCCACAGCGCCTATATCCTGCTCTACCTCGCCTGGCTGGTGACGCTGCTCGACGGTGAGCGGCGTCATCAACTGCAGTGGGCGATGCTGGCCGGCATGACGGCGCTGTGCCTGTATCTGACGCTGGTCGACGCCCCGTCGATTTATTATCTGCGGGAAACCACCGCCCGCAATCCGGGGCCGAGCAACGTGATCGATCTGGCCGGTTACGCCGCCATCGCCATTTTGTTGAGCCTGATGATTTTCCGCGATACCGGGCAAAAAGCGGCGCTGTGCTTTATCCCGCCGCTGCTGGCATTCATGGTGCTGACGCAAAGCCGCGGCCCGCTGATCGCACTGGCGCTCGCGGTGGTGGTGGCGATGCCTTATCGACACCGGCCGGGACGGTGGCTGTGGTTTCTGTTGCCCGGCGCGCTGGCTGTGGTTCTCGCCGTCGTTTACAGCGCGATCGGCGAAATGTTGCTGACGCGTTTTGGCGAGCTGTATCAACAGAGCTTTGTTCGCATCAGCATCTGGCGCCACAGCCTGGCGCTGATCGAACAGGCGCCGTTCTTCGGCTACGGCTTTGACAAGCAGCTTAACTTTCTCAATTACACCGGCGAGCTGAACCACACCACGCACAGCCTGTACCTCGGCGCGTTGCTGAAGGGCGGCTGCGTGGGTTTCCTGTTGCTGCTGGCGCTGCTGGGATATGGCGCGCGGCTCGCCATCGCACACTGGCGCACAGGGCGGCGCTGGGAGGCGGGCCTGTTTCTGTTTATGCTGGTGTTCTACAGTTCGCAGGGCATGTTTGTGATCGCCAATCCGGCGGAGTTTTGGTACCTGTTTTGGCTGCCGCTGGCGCTGCTGCTGTCGCAGCCTAAACGGCGGCCGATCGGGACTGTGCAGACGACAGCGCCGCCAGCGTCTTCTCCAGCACCTGTTCCGCCGCGATAATACTGAGCGGCTGGCGGCGCTCAGCGGCACTCAGCGCGGCGCTGTCAACCGGCACGTGCATCACCTGATGCTGTTCGCTGTCCTGATAGGGGCCGGTATGCCGCGGGTTAGCGGTGACGAACAGGCTGACGGTGGCGGTTTTCAACGCCACGGCGAGGTGAAGCGGCCCGGTATCGCCGGTCACCAGCACCTGCAGATTGGCGATCGTCGTCAGCAGTTGCGGTAACGTGGTCGCGCCGATATGGCTTACCACCCGCTGTTGCTGTTCCTCGCTCAAACCCGCCATAAATTCCCGCTCGAGGCTGCGCTCCGCCTTGCTGCCAATCAACTCGATCTGACAGTCGGGGGAGTGCGCCAGCAGCCGTTGTGCCAGCTCAACAAAGCGGTCGACCGGCCAGCGGCGCAGCATTTCGGAGGCGCCCATCTGAAAGCCGATCAGGATCTTGCCCGCCGGCTTCTCAAGCGCGGGAAACGCGACCGGGATGAACATGTCAGGATTGTCGGTACGGCATCCCAATTGCCCCACCATATCCAGCTTGCGCTGAATTAAATGGCCGTCGCTGCTGTGGCTGACGCCGGTCAGCCAGCGCTCCATGCCGCTCGGTTTGTTGCCGTAAACGTCTTTGAACAGGTATTGGCAACCGGCGGCGATGGCGACCAGCACGTCGTAAGGCGCCTTCGAGTGCAGGATGACCGCCAGCTGTGGCCGGTTTTTTCGCAGGCGCCGGATAACGGCCAACATGTCTTTGGCCTTGTGGTCCCAGTAAATCACGTCATGAAAGCAGGGGCTGCCTTCGACCAGCTGCCGGTTTTTATGGCTGGAGACCAGCGTGATTTGCGCGCCGGGATAGCGTTCGCACAGTGCGCGGATGGCGGGCGTATTGAACATCAGATCGCCGAGGGCGCTGGTGGAGAAAATCACGATGCGTTCAAAGGATTGCTGCGGATCGAAGCTCGCTGCGGGCCGGAAATTGCCCGCGATGCGGGTATAGAGACGTAAACCGGCGTTGGCCGCCGCTATTTTCCACTGTTTAGACATTGCAGTTCGCTTCCGCTTGAGATCGGCGGCCACCGTCTGGCGCCGCGTCGTATCATACAAGCGCGGCAACGGCGGGCCAATGGCCCGCAACAGATTGCGACAGATGCTAACGTTATGTTTGCAATTGTCGCCGCGCGCCGCGCTTACTCTTCCCAGACTTGCGTACTGCGCGGGCTGTCCATCTGATAATCCGAGTAGGGGCGAGTGAAGAACTCGCGCCCCAGTTCGCGGGCGGCCTGCAGCGGATTGCGCGGATCGCGGGCGATCTCGCCGCGCTGGTTGCCGGCGCCGTGCACCACGCCGACGAACGCGGAATGGGTGTAGCGGCTGAATTCCTGGAGCTGATGCACGATGCCCAGCGCCGCGCCGGGGTAGGTTTCTTCCGACGCCACTGCCAGCCCGATGCGTTTACCGCTCATGCGCTGGTGCACCTGTTCCGCCTGAGGGTAGGCGTTGGAATAGAAGCTGAACGAGCGATCGAAAAAGGCTTTGGTTTGCGCCGACATGCCGTACCAGTAAATCGGCGTGCAAAATACCGCGCCGTCAGCCGGCAGGAAGTGCTCCAGGAACAGCTCGGCGTAGCGATCGGCCGGCGGCGGCGTGTGGCGTTCATCGCTCAGAAAACCGCTCAGGTAATCATCGAGAAAATGCAGGCTGGCGGAAGTACCGGCTTCGGCGGCGCCCGCTAGGATCGCCTGCGCCAGCGCGGCGCTGTTGCCGTCGCGGCGCGGGCTGCCGACCAGCACCACCAGACGTTTGGATTGATGAGTTTTATTCATGTCATATTCCTCGGTATGAAGTGGATTCAGCCCTACTCTAGAAACAAGTGCCGGCAGGCGACAAATGACGGCTTTTCTGCCAGGATGATTTCAACTCATCTCAAGAGGCTTCGCCATGTTTGCCATGCTGCCCGTCAACGCATTACGCACCTTTGAATCCGCCGCTCGCCTGCGCAGCTTCAAGCTGGCGGCGGCCGAGCTGACGGTGACGCCGACGGCGATTTCGCACCAGATCAAAGCGCTGGAACAGCAGTTGGGGTTTGCGCTGTTCGAGCGGGTGCCGCGCGGCGTGCGGCTGACGCCGAAAGGCGAAACGCTGTTTGCCGGGGTGCACGGCGCGCTGCTGGACGTCGCCGCCACGCTCGAGGGCCTGCGGCCGCAGCTCAGCACCGGGTCGCTGTGCGTCTCGGTCACGCACTCTTTCGCGGCGCTGTGGCTGGTGCCGCGCCTGGGACGTTTCTACCAGGCGTACCCACACTATCTGGTGCGCCTGGAGGCCTGCGCCGAGGTGATCGATCTGCAGCAGGACGCCAGCGTGGACGTGGCGGTGCGTTACAGCCGCGCGCAGTATCCTGCGCTGCATCAGACGGTGCGGCTGGAGGAAAGCTTTGGCGTCTACGCCGCGCCGGAGCTGGCCGCCGCCGAGCCGGAAAACCCGGTGCTGATCACCGTCAAGTGGGGGGATTCGGCGCTGTACGACAGCGGCTGGCATGACTGGTGCCGGGCCGCTGGCGTAGACTGGTGGCAGCGCCATGCGGCGATGCGCAGCTATCACGAGGAGCATTATGCCCTGCAGGCGGCGGTGGCCGGGCAGGGGCTGGTGCTTGCCAGCTCGGTGATGGTGTCCGATATGGTGGACAACGGCCTGCTGGTGGCGTACCGGCCGGAGGTGCGCGTACCGGGCGCCGCGTACAGCGTGCTGTGCGCGCCGGGGCGCGAGCGGCATCCGCCGGTCAGGGCATTTCTCGCCTGGCTGCAGCAGGAGCTGCCGCAGGGCAATGGCACGAAATAAAAGTTTTACCGTCCTAAGCTGTGGGAATATCAGCGAACTTTTGTTTTTACTTCACTGCGAGAACCTATCATGAGCCAGCCAAGAACCTCCGATTACCCGATTGATGCGCAATTTATCGAACGCTGGTCGCCGCGCGCGATGGCCAACGACGCCATCGACGATCAAACGCTGCTGAGCTTTTTTGAAGCGGCGCGCTGGTCGCCATCGGCCTACAACATTCAGCCGTGGCGCTTTGCCTACAGCAAGCACGGTTCTGACAGCTGGGAGAACTACCTGGAATTCCTGATCGACTTCAACCGCGGCTGGGCGCAGCACGCCTCGGCGCTGGTGGTGATCGTCTCCAAAACCACCAGCCTGAACGGCGAACGGCTGGTGGACAACCCGACCCACGCGTTCGATACCGGCGCCGCCTGGGCTAGCCTGGCGCATCAGGCGCACCTGAAAGGCTGGTTGACCCACTGCATGAGCGGCATTCACCACGACAAGATTAAGGCGGCGCTGCAGCTGCCGGACGACTATGCGGTGCACGCCATGGTGGCGATCGGCAAACCGGGCGACAAGGCCCGCCTGCCGGATTTCCTGCAGGAAAAAGAGGCGCCGTCGGGCCGTCTACCGCTGGGCAAGACCGTCAGCGAAGGGCTGAATTTCACGCTGTGATTGCCCGCCTTCCCTCAGGCCCGCTTGGCGGGCCTTTTTTATGCGGCGAGTAAAACTTAGGGAGTATGTTCTCGTTCGTTTATTCGCTGTATATTTTGTTATATATCGATGGCATGATGAGGAGGAAACCGTGGGTGACCATTTTGGCAAAGGGCTGTTGGCGGGGCTAAAGGCGGAGAACCTGAAGCCGGAGACGGAGCTGTCGCGCTTTTGCTCCGACTACAAGCGCGGCTTTGTGCTCGGCTATGCGCACCATTTGGCGCAGCGCTGCGGCGACGAAAACCGGGCGGCGTTCGAAGCCGGGCAGCTGAGCCGCGCCTATGGCCTCGGCAGCGAGCCGATGAGCGAGTTCTTTTCCGGCGGCGACAGCCGGCTGGCGGAGAAGTTTTTCCGCGCCGGCTATAACCGGCCGACGCAGGGCTAGCGCGGGCGGGGCGTCAGGCGGCGCTCAGCACCGCCACCATATACACGCACGGTTGGTCGCTCTGGTTTTCAAAGCGGCAGTCCGCCGGTGGGCCGAGCTCCAGGCAGTCTCCCTCGGCCATGTCATGGCGCGCGTCACCTTCCACAAAGACCAACTCGCCGGATAAGACCCAGATCAGCTGGCGCTTGAAGGCATACACCGAGGCCGGCATCGGGATCGTCGCGCCGGCCGGCAGTTCGATACGCACCAGATCGAGCGGCAGATCGGTGCGCGGCGAAACGTGGCGCCGCACGTAGCCGCTCTCCGGATCGACCCAGACCGGCTGATCTTCCCGGCGCAGCAGCCGGCCTTCCTGCGTTTCCGCCCGAGCGATGAGCTTGGACATGCTGAGGCCGAACGCCCCCGCCAGCCTGCCCAGCAGCATCGCCGTCGGGCTGCTCTCGCCGCGCTCGATCTTATGAACCATCGCCCGTGAGACGCCCGCCTGCTCGGCCAGATCGGACAGCGACCAGTGGCGCGCCTCGCGTTCAATGCGAATGCGTGCGCCGATCAGCTGATTTAGATTGTCTAATTTAATATTCATATCGTAGTGTTATAGTGGACAATTGGCCGGGGTAAACCATGATTATACGAAATGCGACGCTTAACGATAGCGCGGCGATTGCCGCCATCTATAACGACGCGGTGTTGAACAGCACCGCCATCTGGAATGAACAAACGGTGGATGCGGCCAATCGCGCGGCGTGGATCGGCGAACGGCAGGCGGCGGGCTACCCGGTGCTGGTGGCGGTGAACGGCGCGGACGAGGCGATCGGCTATGCGTCGTTCGGCGACTGGCGCGCCTGGGACGGCTATCGCCATACCGTAGAACACTCGGTGTATGTCCATCAGGCGCATCGCGGTGAAGGGATTGGCAAAGCGCTGTTGATCGCCCTGATCGCACGGGCGCGGGAGATCGGCAAGCATGTGATGGTGGCCGGCATCGAATCCGGTAATCAGGCCTCTATTCAGCTGCACCTGGCGCTCGAGTTCCGCGAGGTGGGGCGCATGGAGCAGGTGGGCGCCAAATTTGGCCAATGGCTGGATCTGACTTTCCTGCAGCTGACGCTCGACGAGCGGGCGGCACCGCCGGCGCACTGATCCCGGGAGACAGGGCGATGAATATGCTATTGCTGCTGATTGCGGCGGGAATGGGGCTGGTGGTGCAGAATCTGCTGATGGTGCGCATGACCGAAAGCGTCTCGACCATCCTTATCACGCTGGTGATCAATTCCAGCGTCGGTTTGCTGCTGCTGGTGGGGTTGCTGCTGGCCAAAAACGGCCTCGGCGCGGTGGCGGAAGTGACCGGCGCCGCCAGGTGGTGGATGCTGCTGCCGGGGCTGCTGGGATCGCTGTTCGTGTTTGCCGGTATCCTGGGCTACCAAAAACTGGGCGCGGCGGCCACCATCTCGATCCTGGTCGCCAGCCAGCTGTGCATGGGGCTGCTGGTGGACGTCTACCGCGCCGGCCCGGCGGCGCTGCGCGAGAATCTGCCGGCGCTGTTCGGCGCCCTGCTGCTGGTGGCGGGCGCCTATCTGGTGGCGAAACGCAGCTTTTGACGGCGGCTGAAAGGCAAAAAGCCCGCTCGGGTTTCCCTGAGCGGGCTTCTCTAAATATGGCTCCTCTGACTGGACTCGAACCAGTGACATACGGATTAACAGTCCGCCGTTCTACCGACTGAACTACAGAGGAATCGTGTGAACGGGGCGAATAATAGCGGGGCGGTTGCGGCTTGTAAAGCGCGAAAACACCCGATGCGCCCGTTTGCTGCAAGATTGCCCAACCTGCTGCTTTTTCTCGCTTTTGTCGCTTATCCCGCGCGCAGTGCCCCCGGATGGCCCGTTGTTCGGGCCGTTGCTTGCCTGTGGTGCAACGTCTGCCCTGCGCTGTGGCGCTCGCCGCCCGACGAACGGCCGTTGACCGCCTTATATCCCGCCTCCGTGGCCGTTTACCGACTCTGGCCCGGATCTTGCTGCGGTGCCTGACCGGATTTCGGCATTCTCAATTTAGCGGCTCGCTGGAGGCACTATGAATTTCAGACGTCTGAAGTACTTCGTGAAAATCGTTGATATCGGCAGCCTGACCCAGGCGGCGGAGGTGTTGCACATCGCCCAGCCGGCGCTCAGCCAGCAGCTGGCGACGCTGGAGGGGGAGCTGAAACAACAGCTGCTGATCCGCACCAAGCGCGGCGTACAGCCGACCGAGGCCGGCAATATTCTCTATGCCCACGCGCAGACCATTCTGCGCCAGTGCGAGCAGGCGCAGAGCGCGGTCAACAGCGCCGGGCAGGCGATGAGCGGCCAGGTGTCTCTCGGGTTGGCGTCAGGCAGCACGGCGGCGCAGCTGGCGCTGCCGCTGCTGCAGAGCCTGCGCGATCAGCAGCCGGGCATCCTGCTCAGCCTGCATGAGAACAGCGGCGCGGCGCTGGCCGGGCAGGTGGCTAACCAGACGTTGGACATGGCGATGGTCTACGGCGCCAAAATGCCCGCCGGGCTGCACGCCATCGCCTTGATGCGGGAAGATCTCTATCTGGTGGCGACGCGTGCGGTGCCGCATCCCGGCAACAGCGTCGAGCTGCTGGACGTGGCGCGGCTGAACCTGTTCCTGCCGCGCGAGGGCGATGCGGTACGCAATCAGCTGGAAGAGGCGATGGCGCTGCGCAAGCTGGCGATCAACGTGGTGGGGGAGATCGAATCCTCGGGCGCGCTGAGCGCCGCGATCGCCGGCGGGCTGGGGGCGACCGTGCTGCCGGAATCGGTGGCGCGCGCGATGATCGGCCCGGCCAAGGCCTGGATGGCGCGCATCAATGCGCCGACGATGTCTGTGCCGCTGGCGCTGTGTATGTCGGGCCAACAGGCGCTGTCCGCCCCGGTTCTGCTGGTCAAAGACATGCTGCTGTCGATCGCCGGCGGCCGCAGCCAGGAGAAACGCGCGCTGGCGCTGGTGCGTTGAGGATAAAAATTACTGGTCAATTAAGCTTGATCGGCAATTTTTATCCCACCTGAGTGCGTTGTGTGCAGCTTTAATCGGCAGTTGGTGATGTGCGTCAGGGCCAACTCCCGAATTTCTGCCATCGGGAAAGTGTTCCTCACTGTTTGATGTTAACTGCTTAAAAGACAATGAAAATGGCGGGGTGAGCACGATGTTTGGCGCCCTTGAAGACGCCGAGCGCAGGCATAGCGCATTAGGCGAAACCGCCATGGACGGCGGTTTCAGGTGAGACAGGCAGGGACGCCTGTCGCAACCGGCCTCAATGCGGTATGGCGGAGGGAGGACAAATCTGCCTGGCGCAGATTTGAACGCTGCTTGCAGCGGCCCCGAAGGGGCGAGGCCCAGGGATGGGCTGAGTAACGTTGGCAAAGCCAACCGTCTGATTGGGCAAAGGCGCGGGTTGCAAGGGGCCGCGCTTACGGCCCCTTGTTCGGTCGAGGCACATGAGTTTCATGGCGCAACTTTTATTTATCGACCGAAACTCCACGAACAACTTCATAAGAACGCTAACTGGCAAACATTACGCCGCAGCGGGCCTGAGAACCGTTACCGGAACGGCGGTTCGTTGAAGGTGCGCAGCTTGCGCGAGTGCAGGCGATCGCCCTCGGCGCGCAGCAGATCGATGGCGCAGATGCCGATCTGCAGGTGCTCGGAGATCGCCCCTTCATAGAAGCGGTTGGCCTGGCCCGGCAGTTTTATTTCGCCGTGCAGCGGTTTGTCGGAGACGCACAGCAGCGTGCCGTACGGCACCCGGAAGCGGTAACCCTGGGCGGCGATGGTGGCGCTCTCCATGTCGACCGCCACCGCGCGGCTGAGGTTGAAACGCCGCGCCGAAGCGGAATAGCGCAGCTCCCAGTTGCGATCGTCGGTGGTGACCACGGTGCCGGTGCGCAGGCGCTGTTTGACCTCTTCGCCGGGCATGCCGCTGACCATCTTGGTGGCGTCGTACAGGGCGCGCTGCACCTCGGCGATGCTCGGGATCGGGATATCCGGCGGCAGCACCGCATCCAGTACGTGATCGTCGCGCAGATAGGCGTGGGCCAGCACATAATCGCCGATCGACTGGCTCTCGCGCAGGCCGCCGCAGTGGCCGATCATCAGCCAGGCGCTCGGGCGCAGCACCGCCAGGTGATCGCAGATAGTCTTGGCGTTGGACGGGCCGACGCCGATGTTGATCAGCGTGATGCCCTGGCCGGTGCGCGAAATCAGGTGATAGGCCGGCATCTGGTGATTTTTCCACGCCAGATCGGACACCGCCTGTTCCGGGGCGCTGGTTTCCGGCGTGATATAGGTGCCGCCGGCGCTGGAGAGCGCGATGTACGGGCTGGCCGGATCGGCGATTTGCGCGCAGGCCCAGCGCACGAACTCATCCACATAGCGGGTGTAGTTGGTGAACAGCACGAACGGCTGGAAGTGTTCCACCGGCGTGCCGGTGTAGTGCCGCAGCCGCGCCAGCGAGAAATCCGCGCGCAGCGCATCGAAATGCGACAGCGGGAAATGGTTGTCGGTGGTGTGATACAGGCCGTCGGCGGTTTCGTCACCGATCTGCGCCAGCTCGGTGGTGGGGAAATGCTGAGCGATGCCGGCGCTCATCGAGCGATCGAGCGCCAGGCTGGAGCCGTCGATCACGTAAGGGAACGGGATCTCCTGCTGCGACGGCGCCACTTCGATATGGGCGGCGTAATCGTGCTCCAGCATCGCCAACTGTTCGGTCAGATAGTGGCGGAACAGCTGCGGCCGGGTCACGGTGGTGCTGTAGCTGCCGGGATGGGTGAAGCGGCCGAAGGCGCGGGTTTTGCTCGGGCCGGATTGCTGCCCGTCCCAGCTGACGCGCAGTTCGGGATACACGAACAGCCCGGCGGCGCGCGCCTGCGCATCCGGCAGCGTGCCGTGGCTGATAAAGTCGCCGACCGCCTGACGCAGCGCGTCTACCGCGGCGTCATACAGGGCTTCCAGTTGATCGAGTGCCTGATCGGCGCTGAGGCCGCTGCGAGGTGGGGCATAGCTCATACTTTCTCCTTGGATGTCCCGGCTCTGTGGCGGGGTTGCGGCGTTTTACCGTCACAGGTTAGCCGAAGAAGGGCGTAAAAGCTTGGCCGAAATGACGGGCGCGGCAAAGAAAATACCGCGTCCGTGAAGGCGTGGGGATCAGGAGGCGGGGGCGGCCGCTTCGACCTTCAGCGACACCAGGCCGATGCCCAGCTTCTTCGGCGTAAAGCCGCCGCTGGCGCTCTCTTTCGGCTCGGTCGGCGCCGGCGGGGTAATGCTGATCTTCTGCGCGCCGCGCGGGTTGTCGAAGCGCAGGGTGACGGTGCTGTCCTGTTCGCCGAGCGACACGAAGCGCTCTTCGTCGCCGACGCGCACCGACATCGGTTCGCCGACGTTGTTGCCGTAGGCGCGGGCGCGCAGCACCAGATCGAAGCGCTTCGGCAGCGGATCGACGTAATCGATGTCGACCGCCGGCGCCAGGTTGGCGTCGGACCAGCGGCCCCACTCCTCGACGCCGGAAACGCCAGTGATGGCCTTCACCTGTTCCGGCATGCCGGGCAGCATGAACTCGATGCTGTCCGCCCGGTACTTCATCGCCGCGTCGTCCACCTGCAGGCGAGCGACGGCGTTTTGATAATCGGCGACGCTGTCCGCCGCCGGGGCGGTAAAGCTCACCTTGCCGCGGAAGCGATCGCCGTTGGCCTGTACGATCTGCGGCGGTGAGGCCAGGGTGCCGGAGGCTACGCAGATGTCGGTGCTCAGCGCCAGCTGTGGCGCCCAGACCCGGCCGATCTCGTAGCATTTATCGACCCAGACGAATTTCTCCCCCGCCCCCAGCCCGGCCAGCTGCTTGCGCAGCGGGGTGGAAAGGTAGACGTTGAACATCGGTTCGATGCGGTTATCGCCCACCCGCAGAATGAACGGCACCTTGTAGGTGACGCCGGAGAAGCTGAAGCTGCGCCGGCGCGTATCCACGCTGTAGTCGCTGATGCGGTTCGGCAGGCCCCACTGGTTGATCACCGCCGGTTTCCAGCCGTTGATCTTCTCTTCGATGTTCAGGAACACCGTAGACAGCGACGGCGCCGACAGGCTGCTGCGGCCGAGGCCGATGTAGTTGTCGCCGCCCATCACGTCCAGCACCGTGGCGCCGTTGTCCAGCGTGCTGCGCTTCTCGTTGCGCTGTTCCGCCAGCGGCCGGGTGCCGTCGATGATGAAGAACAGGTTGCGGCGCTTCTGTTTGGTCAGGATATCGTAGGCGGTGTTGTTCATCGCCAGATGATCGGAGGACACCACGATCACGGTGTTGCTGAAATAGGGCGAGCGTTTGATCTTGTCGATCAGCGCGGCGATGTGTTGCTGGCTGCAGGCCACCGCGCTCAGCGAGCGGTTTTCTTTATTCTGCCAGGCGTAACTCTTTTTGCTGCAGCCGGCGGAGATAAAGCCGTCCGGGTGATGGGTGTCGACGGTCAGGGTAAACAGCGAGAACGGTTGGCGCTGCTTGGACAGCTCGACGAACTTGCCGTACACCACGTCCAGCACGCTGTCGTCGTACCAACCCCAGTCGTTTTTGTAGCTCGGTTCGGCGACCTGTTCGCGCAGCTCTTTGAAGCCGTAAACGTGGTCGAAACCGTGGGATTTCAGGAAGGTGTCTTTACCGGCGAACGCCAGCTCGGCGCCCTGATAGAAAGAGTTGCTGTAGCCGGCGGCCTTCAGCACGTCGCCCAGGCAGACGTTCTCCGGATAGAAGGTGGAGACCGCGCTGGAGGCGTTGCCGTCGAAGGGCGCGAACAGCGGAATGCCGCACTGCGAGGCGACCATGCCGGCGATAGTGTAACCGGTGCCCGGCAGCTGCTGGGTGTTGCTGAAATCGATACTGTCTGCGCGCAGGGCGTTCAGCTCGTCGGCCAGGCCGGGAAACAGCTCGGTATCGAAGTAGGTGCGCTCCAGGCTCTCGGCATAGATGTACACCAGGTTCGGCCGTTTGCCCTGCACGGTCTTTTTCGGCGCCTTGTAGTAGGTGGTGAAATCGGCGGTATCGCCGACGATCTGGCTCTTGACCAGCAGCGAGATGTCCTGAAACGCCGGGGTGGTGCCAACCGAAAACAGCGCCAGCAGCACGGCGACGACGCTGTAGGCCACGCTGCTGCCTTTGGCCTTGCGGCGCAGCAGGCTGCGGGCCAGCACCGCGAAGATAAGTCCCAACGCCGCCAGCAGGCCGATAAACGGCAGCACGTATTTGCTGATGCCCGCGCCTTTGAGGCTGCTGGTGACGGTGTAAATCACCGCGTCGGTGATGCCGTCGCCGGTGAAGTAGTTGCTGGCGATCAGGATGACGTTCAGCACCAGATAGCTGCCGAGCAGCGTCAGCAGAATGGCGAACCACCAGCGGTTGGCGGCGGCCCGGGTGCGATAAATCAAAATTGACGCCAAAAAAAGAACAAACGAAACGACTGCTAGAACCATCCGCCAAACCTTGTCTGATTGAAATAAAACCGTTGCTGCCCTGGTTTGCGCCGCCGAGCGTGCCGCGGCGCGAAAAGTGAAGGGTATAGCCTATTGCCGGCGGCGGAACAACGCGCGATCTCCCGCAACGGCCGACGAGCGGCGGCTATTGTACATTTTTATGACAATAGTGTGACGTTAATCACGCCGACGGCGGCCTCGGCGGCGAAAGCTTGCTGGTCGGAGGTTTCGCTCTACGCTTAATGAGCGCTACGACGGTGCGCCCATCAGCCATTCAGGAGGAAGTATGCAGACGATTCCCGCCGCGGTACTCGACGATCTGGCCCCGCAAGGCGTGTTGCGCGCGGCGATCAACTACGGCAATCCGGTGCTGGCACAGGCCGGAGCCGGTGGCAAACCGCAAGGCGCTTCGGTGGAGCTGGCCGCCGCGCTGGCTCGCGAACTGGACGTGGCGCTGGAGCTGGTGACCTATGACGCGGCCGGCAAGGTGTTCGCCGACCTGGACAGCGGCGCCTGGAACCTGGCGTTTATGGCCATCGAGCCGGTGCGCGCGGCGCAAATCGCCTTCAGCGAACCCTACGTGATCATTGAGGGGACTTACCTGGTGGCAAACGACGCGCCTTACTTTGAGGTGGCGCAGCTCGACAGGCCGGAGGTGCGCATTGCGGTCGGCCAGGGCGCCGCGTACGATCTGTTTTTGTCGCGTACGCTGCAGCAGGCGCAGCTGGTGCGGGCGGCTACTTCCGCCGAGGCGATCGCGCTGTTTTTCGAACGCGGGCTGGAGGCGGCGGCCGGCGTGCGTCAACCGCTGCTGGCCGCCGCGGCCGCCCATCCCGGCTACCGAGTGCTGGATGGGCATTTCACCGCCATTCGCCAGGCGATGGCGGTGCCGCGGCAAAAAACGCAGGGCGCCGCCTACGTGAACGCGTTTATCGAACGCTGCAAGGCCAACGGGCTGGTGAAGGCGGCCCTGCAGCGCAGCGGCCAGGGCGAAGTGACGGTGGCGCCGCCGGCCGCTTCGGCGTGATCAGTTCAGCTCCACCGCATACTGTTCCACCGGGGTGATTTTCTTGATCAGCTTGTTGTCGAACAGGAACTGTTCGTAAGCCTGGTAGCGTGCCCGATCCAGCTTGGCCGGATCGCGCGCGAACAGCGTCAGGCTGGCTTGCCAAGCCTGTTTGTTCAGCTCGGTATTCAGCTCCGGGTGCGCCTTGGCGAACGCCAGCCAGGTGTCCTGCGGGTGCGCATGCAGGTAGTCGCTGCCTTGCTTCAGCGCGGCGAGGAACTTGCGAATTTTCGGCTCGTTCACCGCATCGCGGTGGGCGACGATGATCAGCTCGTCGTAGGCCGGCACGCCGAAATCTTCGACGTTGAACACCACCGGCGTCTTGCCCTGCAGCTTCAGCTCCAGCGCTTCGATGTTGCGGTAGCCGCCGATCACCGCATCGACCTGGCCCGCCAGCAGGGCGCTGGTCAGCTGGAAGTTGACGTTGATGAGCTTGATGTCCTGCGGCTTGAGGTGCTCGTGTTCGACCATGGTGGCCAGCGTCGCCTGTTCGATGCCGCTGACCGAGTAACCCACCGTTTTGCCCTTGAGATCCGCCGGCGACGTGATGTTTTTATCCAGCGCGATCACCGTATTCAACGGCGTGTTGATCAGCGAGCCGACGCGCATCAGCGGCAGGCCCTGATCGGCGAAGAAATGCAGCTGCGGCTGATAGGTGATGGCGAGGTCGGCCTGTTTGGCGGCCACCAGCCGCGGCGGCAGCGCCGGATCGGACGGCGGCACGATCTTGACGTCCAGCCCTGCGGCCTTGAAGGCGCCGATCTGCTCGGCCACCATAATCGGCGCGTGATCGGGGTTGATGTACCAGTCGAGCACCAGCGTCAGCTTTTCGGCCGCGCCGGCCTGGCCAGCCAGAGCGGCGCTGAGCAGCAGCCCGCAGAGGGTCTTTTTAATCATGGTTGGTTCCTTATTATTCAAAGGTTATACCCTAAATAGTTCGAGTTGCAGGAAGGCGGCAACTGAGCGAGTCCCGATGAGCTTACTTAAGTAAGTGATTCGGGTGAGCAAAGGCAGCCAACACACCTGTAACTTGAAATATGACGGGTATATCAGTCGTTTTCCGGCGCCCAGGCGATCAGGCGCCGCAGCAGCGCATCCACCGCAGCCCACAGCAGCACGGTCATCAGCACCAAAATAAACAGCGCGGCGAAGCAGACGTCGGTCTGCATGCGCGCGTTGGCGTTCAGCATCACGTAGCCCAGCCCTTCGGCCGAGCCGACCCATTCGCCGATGATGGCGCCGATGGGCGCGACGGCGGCGGCCATGCGCAGGCCGGAGCCGAAGGCCGGCAGCGCCGCCATCAGCCGCACGTGCCGCAGCTGCGCCCAGCGCGAAGCGCGCATCGTGCGCGCCAGATCGAGATAGTCGTTGTTGACCCGGCGCAGCCCGTCGAAAAAGGCCGACACCACCGGGAAGAAGATCACCAGCACCGCCATCGCCACCTTGGCGCTCATGCCGAAGCCGAACCACAGCACCAGCAGCGGCGCCAGGGCGAACACCGGTATCGCCTGGCTGGTGAGCGCCAGCGGCATCAGCCAGCGTTGCAGGCGCGGCGAGAAGATCATGCACAGCGCCAGCGCCGCGCCGAGCAGCACGCCCAGCGCCAGCCCGCTGACGATCTCCGAAGCGGTGACCAGCGTGTGCCAGGCGAGATAGGCGCGTCCGTCCCACAGCGCCTGCGCCACCGCGCTCGGCGTGGGCAGCAGAAAGGCCGGAATGCCGCTTTGCGCCGCCAGCCACCACAGCAGCAGCAGGCCGGCAAACACCGTCAGCCCGCGCCGTAGGCGGGTAAGCCCGCGTTCTTTGGCGATATTCATTGCGCGGCCCTCACCAGCTGCTGCAGCAGCTCGGCCTGGCTTTTCAGCAACTCGGCGTCATCCGGCGCGCGCGGCGGTTGCCCGCTGATGCGGTGGGTATCGTCGAGGCCCAGCGGCCAGGGTGACAGCACCAGCAGCCGGTGGCTCAGGCGGCAGGCTTCCATCGGATCGTGGGTGATCAGCAGCACGGTGTTTTGCGCCAGCAGTTCGGCGGCCAGGCTCTGGATCTCGGCGCGGGTAATGGCGTCCAGCGCGGAAAAGGGTTCGTCCATCAGCACGATCGGCTGGCGTTCGTAGAGCGTGCGGGCGATGGCGGCGCGCTGGCGCATGCCGCCGGACAGCGCGGCGGGCAGGCTGCGGCCATGCGCGGCCAGGCCCACGAGCTCCAGCAGGTGCGCCGCCCACGCCCGGTCCGGCGTTTCGCCGCGCAGCCGCGAGCCGAGGGCGACGTTCTCCTCGACGGTCAGCCACGGGTAGAGCAGGTCTTTTTGCCCCATGTAGGCGATGCGCCCGGCGATCGGCAGGCCGTCGCTGCCGGTCACCGTGCCCGAGGTAGCCCGTTCCAGGCCGGCGATGATCTTCAGCAGGCTGGTTTTGCCGGCGCCGCTGGCGCCGAGCAGGGCGACGAAGCTGCCGCCGGCGATGTCGAAGCTCAGCCGATCGAAGACGATTTGCTGACCGAAACGCAGGCTGAGATCCCGCACCTGGATGCCGGGCGGGAGAAGCGGGGAGGTCATGAGGCGTTCAGCCCCATCTGCCAAAAAGCCGATTCCAACTGGGTGGCGGTGGTGAAAATCTGCGCCAACTCGGTGAGGCGGCCCTGTGCGCCGCGCTGGTGGCCGACGGTTTCCAGCAGCTCGATGGCGGCACGCACGCCGGCCAGATAGCCCTCGTCGCCGTAGTTGCGGATCCAGGAGGCGTAAGGATTGCCCTCCATTTTGGTGGCGGGGTCGTGCAGCAGCCGCAGGCCGATTTCGGCATAGCCGGCCACGCAGGGCAGCAGGCCGGCCAGCAGGTCGAGGGCGTCGCCGGCATGGCCGATATCCAGCACGTAGCGGGTGTAGTTCATGGTCTCCGCCGCTTCCGGCTGGGCGGCGATCTGCGTTTCGCTCAGCCCCCATTCGGCGCAGTAGGCGACGTGCAGCGGCAGTTCGGCGACGATGCCGTTGAGCGAGGCGGTGGCGGCGCGCATTTCCGGCAGGGTGCGCAGCTTGCTGACCAGCAGCGCGTAGGCGCGGGCGAAGTGCAGCAGGAACAGGTAGTCCTGGGTCAGGTAGCGGCGAAAAGCGCGTTCGGGCAAGGTGCCGGCGGCCAGCTGCTGCAGAAACGGGTGATCGACGTAATCTTGCCAGTGGCTGCCGGCATGTTGGCGCAGCCGGCCGTAAAGACCGCTTTCGAACAGGGTGGTGATGGACATGGGACCTCCTTGAGTCAGTGGAGATCCGGGCACGCTGGGGTATGAACAGGCAACGGGTGAGAGCGTTGTTGCCTAACCGTCCCTTCGCTGGCATGACCCAGATCAGGTTCAAAGGGTTCGGCTTGCGCCATCTCAGCCCGTAACAGGACACCCCTCGGAGCTGCTTGTTATACGACATTTATTTTTTGATTACAATCGCCGGGCGGCGCGGCGGCAATCGGTTCGTTTAGTGCGATCGGGGGCGATTTTGCTGGCGCAGAGCGCGCGATTTTTGTCACTGTAGGCCGATGATTTTGCCTTTGAGGATGATTCCCGATGAAAAAGATTGGTTTTCTCTCGTTCGGCCACTGGTCGCCTTCCGCCCAGTCCGGCACCCGTTCCGCAGCGGATGCGCTGCTGCAGTCCATCGATCTGGCGGTCGCCGCCGAAGATCTGGGGGCGGACGGCGCCTATTTTCGCGTACACCACTTTGCGCGCCAGCTGGGATCGCCGTTCCCGCTGCTGGCCGCCATCGGCGCCAAAACCCAACGCATCGAGATCGGCACTGGCGTGATCGACATGCGTTATGAAAACCCGCTGTACATGGTGGAAGACGCCGGCGCGGCGGATCTGATCGCCGGCGGGCGGCTGCAGCTCGGCATCAGCCGCGGCTCGCCGGAGCAGGTGATCGACGGCTGGCGCTATTTCGGCTATGCCCCGGCTGACGGCGAGAGCGACACGGACATGGCCCGCCGCCATACCGAAGTGTTCCTGGAAGCGCTGCGCGGCGAAGGGTTCGCCGAGCCCAATCCGCAGCCGATGTTCCCGAATCCGCCCGGACTGCTGCGGCCGGAGCCGTTTTCCGCCGGGCTGCGCGACCGCATCTGGTGGGGCGCCGGTTCGAACGCCACCGCCGTCTGGGCGGCGAAGCTCGGCATGCACCTGCAAAGCTCGACGCTCAAGAACGACGAGACCGGCGAACCCTTCCACATTCAGCAGGCCAAGCAGATCCGCGCCTACCGCGCCGCCTGGCAAGAGGCCGGCCACGCGCATGAGCCGCGGGTTTCCGTGAGCCGCAGCATCTTCGCGCTGGTGGATCAGCGGGATCGCAACTACTTCGGCGGCGGCGGCAAGGAGGGCGATCAACTGGGGTATATCGACGCGCAGACCCGGGCGATCTTTGGCCGCAGCTATGCCGCCGAGCCGGACGTGCTGATCAAGCAGTTGGCGCAGGACGAGGCCATCGCCGAAGCGGATACGCTGCTTCTGACGGTGCCTAACCAGCTGGGCGTGGAGTACAACGCCCACGTCATCGAATCGATTTTAACCCATGTCGCGCCGGCGCTCGGCTGGCGCTAAACGGAGGAGTAACATGTCACGCATTTTCATTACCGGTTCGGTAGACGGGCTGGGCCGCGCCGCCGCGCAAACGCTGTTGGACGAAGGGCATCAGGTTATTCTGCACGCGCGTGCGCCCGGCCGTTTGGACGCGGTGCGCGACCTGCTGGATCGCGGCGCGCAGGCGGTGATTGGCGATCTGTCCGATGTGCAGCAGATCCGGCAGCTTGCCGAGCAGGTCAATCGCCTCGGCCGCCCGGACGCGGTGATCCACAACGCCGGTATGTTTACCGGGCCGCAGGTGATGCCGGTGAACGTGATTGCGCCCTACCTGCTGACGGCCCTGATCGAACGCCCCAAGCGCATCGTCTACCTGAGCAGCAGCATGCACTTTGACGGAGCGCCGGAACTGAACGGCGTAGACTGGCTCGGCGGCGCTGCGGGCTCCTATTCGGACAGCAAGCTGTTCGTCACTGCGCTGGCCGCCGCCGTGGCGCGCCTGTGGCCTGACGTGATCAGCAGCGCGGTCGATCCCGGCTGGGTGCCGACCAAAATGGGCGGCGCGGATGCGCCCGACGATCTGGCGCTGGGGCATGTGACGCAGGCGTGGTTGGTGACCAGCGATGAGCCGCAGGCCCTGGCGTCCGGCGGCTATTGGCACCATCAGCAACGGTTCGATCCCCACGCGGCGGTACACGACGAGGCGTTTCAAACGGCGCTGCTGGCGCAGTTGGCGCGCGCCGGCGGAGTGAGCCTGCCGCAGGCTTGAGGGCAGTGCTTTCCGGGCCCGTCGGTGCTTGCCGGCGGGCTTTTTTATGCCCGCAGAGTGAACCGGCGAGGCTTTTCTTATACAGTGGCTGCATGACCTGTTTTGCTCGTTCTTCTTATTATCGCCATGCATACATTCCTGATTATCGTCCCTGAAGGGGGCATGCTGTTCGAAGCGGCGGGCATCGCCGATATCCTGATGCAGGCCAACCGTCTGAGCCCTGCCGGGGCGCCGCTGTATCAGATCGCGGTCGCCACCACGCAATCCCATCGGGTGATACACGGCCTGTCCGGGCTGAGCCTGTTGGCCGACCATCGCCTGGCGGATCTCGATCCGGCCCTGCCGCGCGATACCGTCATCGTTGCCGGCAAGGGGGCGACCGAAGCAGAGGGCGCCCTGGTGGCGGATTGGCTGCGCCGCGCGGCCCCGCAGGCGCGCCGTATCGCTTCCGTTTGCGGCGGGGCTCTGCTGCTGGCCGAGGCCGGATTGCTGGACGGACGGCGGGCGACCACCCACTGGCGGCTGGCGGAAACGCTGCAGGCGCGCTTCCCGCGGGTACAGGTCGAGAATGGCCCGATCTACGTGCAGGATGGGCCGATCTGGACCTCCGGCGGCGTCAGTTCCGGCTTCGACCTGACGTTGGCGCTGGTGGAGGACGACTATGGCTTCGTGCAGGCGCGCGAAGTGGCGCAGGATCTGGTGATGTTTCTGCGTCGCCCCGGCGGGCAGGCGCAGTTCAGCCGCTACCCGCTCAACCAGGCCAAATCGCCGGGCCCGATCCGCGATCTGCAGTCTTGGATCCTGGAAAACCTCGCCGACGATCTCAGCGTCGATCGGTTGGCCGAACGCGTGGCGATGAGCCCGCGCAACTTTACCCGCGTATTCACCCGCGAGACGGGCATTTCTCCCGCCAAATTCGTCGAAGAAGGGCGGTTGCATACCGCCAGGCAACGCCTTGAGCAGAGTGCGGAGGGCATCGAACAGATCGCGCTGGCCACCGGCTTTGGCAACGGCCTTAACCTGCGGCGGGTGTTTGAGCGCAAATTGCAGCTGACCCCGAGCGAGTACCGCGAACGTTTCCACGCGCGCAATTTGGCTTAAATTGATCGGTAAACGTCATTTACGCCGCCTCGGGGCAGGGCTAGATTTGAGGCAAAGCCCAAAACGAGGAGAGCATCATGGTGAAAGTAGGCATTAACGGCTTCGGCAGGATCGGGCGCAACGTGCTGCGCGCGGCGCTGGGCCGCAGCGATTTTGAAGTGGTGGCGATCAACGATCTGACGGACAGCAAGACGCTGGCGCACCTGCTGAAATACGACACGCTTTCCGGCACCCTGGCGGCCAGGGTGGAAGCCGGCGACAACCAGCTGTTGCTGGACGGCCGGCCGATCCAGGTGTTTTCGCAGCGCGATCCCGCCGCGATCCCCTGGAGCAGCGTGGGCGTGGACGTGGTGATCGAAGCGACGGGCTTCTTTACCGATAAAGCCAAGGCGGAAGTGCACATCACCCACGGCGGCGCCAAGCGGGTGATTATCTCGGCGCCGGCTAAGAACGACGACATCACCATCGTCATGGGCGTTAACGACCAGCTCTACGATCCGGCGCTGCATAAAGTGGTCAGCAACGGCAGCTGCACCACCAACGGACTGGCACCCGCCGCTCAGGTGCTGCATCAGGCCTTCGGCATCGAATACGGGCTGATGAACACCACTCACGCCTATACCAACAGCCAGGCGCTGCACGATCAGCCGGAAAAAGATCTGCGCGGCGCGCGGGCGGCGGCGGAGTCGATCGTGCCTTACTCCAGCGGCGCGGCCAAGGCGCTCGGCAAGGTGATCCCGGATCTCGACGGCCGCCTGACCGGTTACTCGCTGCGGGTGCCGGTGCCGGTGGTTTCCATCGTCGATCTGACGGTGACGCTGAAACGCCCGGCAACGGCGGAGGAGATTAACGCCGCTTTCCGCGCGGCGGCGGTATCCGGCCCGCTGAAAGGGATCTTGGGGTACAGCGATGAACCGCTGGTGTCGAGCGACTATCGGGGCGACGCGCGTTCGTCGATTATCGATGGTTTGTCTACGCTGGTCATCGGCGGCAACCTGGTGAAAGTGCTCGCCTGGTATGACAACGAGTGGGGCTTCTCCAACCGCTTGGTCGATTTGGCGCTGCTGATGGAACAACGCGGGCTGTAAATGCCCCATAGCAAAAAGCCCGCTTAAGTTTCCTTAAGCGGGCTTCTCTAAATATGGCTCCTCTGACTGGACTCGAACCAGTGACATACGGATTAACAGTCCGCCGTTCTACCGACTGAACTACAGAGGAATCGTGTGAACGGGGCGCATCATATCCAGCGGCCCCGGGTGTGTCAACGCTAAATTGCCTTGAGTGGTGCGACTGCTCGGTATCTGAGCAATGTGCCCGTCAATCAGCCCATTGCGCGTCGTTCTCCGCCTGGCTGCGTAGCAGGCGCGCCAGCGGATCCTGGCGGTAGAAGCGGCAAAAGTGCTGGTACAGCGCCGGGAAGCGTTCGGCCAGCAGCTCGGGGGCGCTGAAGAAATACTCCGACAGCACGGCGAAGCACTCGGCCGCATCGGTGGCGGCGTAGGCATCCATGCTGGCGGCCTCTTCACCGACCATGTCTATCTCGTCCTGCAGGCTTTCCATCGCGGCGTGCAGATCGTGCTCCCAGGCGGCCACTTCGCGCAGCGGGATCGGCGGTACGCCGGTGGCGACGCCGCCGTTGCGCATATCCAGTTTGTGCACCGCTTCGTGGATCACCAGATTGAAACCGGAAAGATCGAAAGAGTCCTGCACGTCTTGCCAGTTGAGCACGATCGGCCCCTGTTCCCAGCTTTGGCCGGACTGCACCACCGGCCCCGAGTGCACCAGGCCAATTTCGTCCTGCCATTCGTCTTCCACCACGAACGGAGTGGGGTAGAGCAGAATTTCGTTGAAGCCGTCGAGGCACTCCGCGCCGAGTTCCAGCACCGGCAGGGCGAACAGCAGGGCGATGCGCGCCTGCATTTGCGAGGTGAGCTGCAGCCCCTGCAGCGGCACGATGCGCTTTTGCTGCAAGATCTGCCCGGCAACGGCCACCAGCCGCTGCTGCTCCTGCTCATTCAGCGGCGAGAGCAGCGGGATCGCCAGCGCGTCCTGCCACTGGGCCTGAGTGTCTGCCTGGGGTTGAGAGGGTTGAGTCGCTTTCCACGGCCATTTAATCATCAGGTTGCTCGTAAACTCATCACTTGAACGTTCAGCGGTATGCTAATGCTGTAAAAATGCCGTAAAAGCGGGCATGATAGCAAGCGTTGTTAGGAGAGATGCCGGAGCGGCTGAACGGACCAGTCTCGAAAACTGGAGTAGGGGCAACTCTACCGGGGGTTCAAATCCCCCTCTCTCCGCCACTATTCAATCACTTACGAATAAATCTTTCAACGATCCCCATCACAGTAAAACCAGCGTTCCTATCGGCTGTCGTCCCTTATATCCCTGTCCCGACGTTATCAAACCGTCTTTTCGTCTCACTCTTTGTCCTGCTGTGACCGCCACCCCGACCTGCGCCGTTTTCCCGTTTTTACGCCTCCTGTCACGCGATGCGGTGTTGTACTGTTGCCCGCGGGTAGGGTAATTTGCTGATGGCAATGATGACTGACGCGGGGGCTAACGGGCATGAACGAGAAAATCGACTATCACATCGAGAAATACCATTTCGCGCCGCTGGATGAGGCCCCGCGGCTTGCGCACCAGTGGAGCGAGGTGCTGAACGAGTGCCGCGAGACGCAGGCCGGAGCGGAAGAGCGTCTGCGCATTGCGCTGCTCAACGTGGACTACGTAACCAGCTTCGAACTGCCTTTCCGGTTATTGCTGGTGCGGGCGCCGCAGCTGATCGCCGGAATACGGGAGGAACTGCCGCTCAGCCAGAAGAATGTGGTGTTCAACGGCAAGCGTTTCGGCTGCGTCTACAGCCTGAAAAGCGATTTGAGCGGCGTGCCGGAGGCCTTTCAGTACAGCCTGTCGACCCGCATTCACCGCCGGGCGGCATCGGGCGTGGACGCGCTGCCTTACCGGGAAATCGCCAAGGCGCTCAAGGCGCCGCGTGAGCGGCTCAGACTGGCGCTCGAGCAAGGGCTGCCGGTAACGGCGCTGGACGGATTGTTCTGGTTCGGCATCCAGCGCATTGCCGCCGAGGTGCGCAGGCTAAGAAAAACCGGCATGGCGATCGTGACGGCGGAAACGGAGATCTTCGACACCCTGACCGGCACCACGCGCAAGGTCCCGGTGTACCGCCTGGCCGAGAGTTAATGGCCGATAGCCGGCGGTTCAGACTCTAAAGCTTGATTCCCGCCGGGCTTTGCCTGGCTCTTCCAGGTTCTTTTTTACCCGCGTCTCCTCGCCGCTCGGCAAGCAAACCGACGCGACGTATTCCTCAAACCTGAAACGCGTTCGCTCTGCCGCTGTACAACGCAAACGGCGGGCCACCGCCGATAGCCGGTGCCATGATGGTGTTTCCGGTCGGCGGCGCCGTTTGCCGCCCACCTTTGGCTAGCATCGACGAGGGTTTGAAGGGGAAGAGTATGTTGAAACGTTTTGCACTGCTGTGCTGGTGCCTGTTCGGCGCTAACGCGCTGGCGGCGGGCCCCAATGCCAATATCAAGTATTACGGCTATGACTGGCTGGACTTTTATGAAACCGCCACGCCGTCTTTCAGCGCCACAGAAGCGCTTAAGGCGATTACCGACACCGGCTTCAGTATGACCAATCTGAATGTGGTGCACACGATGGCAAGCCTTAATCTGCCTGTTTGCGCCGGTGGCACCTGCGCCGTGAATATTCAGGCTGGCTCGGGGGCGGTATCGGGATCGCCGTTTATCGATATCTGCCCTGGGGCGGTCTCGAACAGCAGTTGCCGGGCCGCAGGTTCCTGGAACGCCATCTGGACGGTGGTCAAGAAGATCGCCGAAGCTAAATATAAGCCCGGCGCCATTTATTTTATCGATGAGCCGTTCGACGTTCCTGCCTTACAGACCGCGGGGAAATATGACGCTTACCAATACTCCAGCTATGTTTGCACCCTGCGGCAGGCCATGCAGCAGTATGGGGTCGCGATCCCCGTCTATACCATCTTGTCCTACCGGCATGCCAACGACGCCGAATGGATCCGTGAAATACAGCAGGGCGCACCCGCGACCGCGTGCCCGGCCAACGTCAAAAGCACGCCCGATTGGGTTGGGGTGGATAACTACAACTGGTCGGTGGCGGATATGTGGAGTACCTACAATCGCCTGGCGCCGATAAGCGCCGCCGGACAAAAATGGGTGTTGGTACCGCCTTCTACGGCGTCGTTAGGAATGAACGACCAGCAACTTCATGCGCAAATTCAACTGTATTGGGATTTCATTAATCGGTATCCGACTGCGCCCGTGGTTTACATCATGAACTGGCGGTTTGATCGCGCGGTCACCGAGAACCGCGCGGCCTTCCCCGAATCGACCGCCTTATTGTCTTTCATGGCGAACACGCTGCTCACCAAACCTTAAGCGTGCAAAAAGGAGGTTCACATCAGGAACCTCCTTAATCATGGTACCGCTTATCGATAGGCTTCATTGCGCGCGATCGCGTATTTGCCGCTGCCCAGCAGCAGGATGGCAAGCCCGCCCATAAAGAACACCAGTTCGTTTTCAATGCCCCAGGCGCCGACGTCGGTGACGGTGAATACCTTGCCAGTGCCCACCATCAAAAACGCCACCACCAGCGTAAAGGCGTAAACCAGCGCGGCGGGGCGGGTGAACAGCCCCAAAATGATCAGTATCGGCGCCAGGATCTCGCCCACATACACGCCATAGGCGATGAAGGCGGGCAGCCCCTGTTCCCGCAGCGCTCCGGCGATCCAGCCGACGCCATGCTGAATTTTCGCTACGCCGTGAAACAGCATCAGCCCGCCGAAGGTCAATCTGAGCGCCAACTTGCCGGCGTCCGGGCGATCAAAAAGACGAGTGAATGCCGCATTCAGTGATTTAACCATGGCCTTTTCTCCTGAATAGGAATGATTTTCAATCAATGTACCAGCCAGGTGAATGCGAAAGATGTCCTGGATCAGTAAAACGGTGGGCTTCGCGTCGACTTTTCGCGTGAGGTGGAGGGATAGCTGAAAGGCGGCAGCTCTCTCAGGGAGCGCACGTTCAAGGAGGCAGGGGAGGTTGCGTTCCGCTTTTTCACCCGCAATAACATTCTCACACCGGCTGAACGTAGGGTAAAAAAAGTCTCTGGGCCGTTTTCACGCGTTACCTGGTTATGCGGCTGCACATTCTTTTTATGTCTTTTTTTACCCCCGGAGTCGCGGCGGCGTCACTGTGTGAGGATGGTGGCAACATAAAGATCAATAAGGTTTTTTTCCTTAATAATAATCGACGAAGCGCGTGTGATATAACTCCATAGGGTTAATCTTGTTTTTATTTTGTACCGCTAACTAATTAGCGGTTCTTTTTCGCCATCTTATTGGGAATTATCTTGCTTATTTTGTTTTGCGAAAGTTGATCCTGTGGAAAGGAATGCTGCTCGTTGCATTTATTTTCGATTTTTTCCTTTTTTTTTGATGTGAATTCAACGGTGAAGAGATTCCGACTGATTTTATGAGTGGCATTATGATCGGTTGTAAACTTGGGTGAACTATTTTTATCAGACTAAAAATAACAGAAATACTGATTTTTTAAGTTATTGAATTGTTTGATAATTGTATATTATTTTGTTAATTTTTTATTAAAAAAATAATGTTTTTCCTTGATATTGGTTTTGGCTTTGCTAGTATCAAATTAGTGGTCTTATCAGTTAGGAAAACATCCCTTGAGCATGGAGTGGATCGCTGGTCATAACGGGGTTATCGCCGTCACAAGATTGAAGTGGTTATTTTTCCGGCAGGTGAAATGATATTATTTATACCACTTTATCGAACCCAGCGATTTTTTAGATGCTGACTCAGTGCTGGCCTGGCGTAAAAGAATACGTCGGTGAGTGGGGGAGTGAATCTTAAGTTAATCTGATCATTACCCTGGGTTAACTATAAAAAATGCGCTTTATCAACCCAGCTGTTTGCGCGCCACTACCGTGTTAGGTGCGCCACGGCGGAATGTTAACTCAGAACCTAAGCTTTAAAATTAATAATCAAAACTCTCGCCAAATTGTTTATTTTCACACCAGGTTTCGCATTTGTAAGTACTGAGTGCTGGAAATGAAAGTCACACTGTCATCGTGTTCTCATGATCATTTCGTGCTACCCGATCGCAAGAAACGAATGACTGTCATGCTTGTATGAAAAAATTTCACTATTTAGCATAGTTACCATTTGATTGTTAAATTATTTGTATTCTGAGGTTTTATTGGAATTATCCTACCAACGGAGAAACGTTGTTTTTAGGGCATTTTTTGATTTTTTTCCTATTATTAGCTTGCATAATTATTGCTTGTAACTTATTGATTTTAAAATTAAAAAATAAATGTGTAAATGTAAAATAGTTTAAACCGATCACTGAGTTTTTATTGATAGGTTTAATCTATTATTGTTGTTAATATTAATACATCTAAACAATTTGCGGGCTTGGTGACGACTAATTACGCTAAAAGGACTCTGGGAAAGACTGGCGAATGTAAAAGCCCATTTTTATAGGCTTTATGTTTGTAGTGCTGATGAAAAGGATATCAGGCCATGAATGAAGTCATCTCAACAGCAGTTAACGGCGTCGAATTTGACCCTCGATACAGTGAAATTGAATTCACGTTATCGGAATTTGACAGCCAAACCGATCCGCTGAATGCCGTGGATAATGCGCGCGACATCAATTGGCATGCTATTCGCGAGCAATCCGCCGCCTTACTTGAACAGTGCTTCGATTTACATGTCGTGCTGTGGTTTATGCGCGCTAACCTTCATATCGATGGTTTTTCGGCTGTCTATCAAGGCATCACGACTATCGACGGCAAATATGCCGAAGAGGGGAGCACCATTTTCCCTCAGGCCGATATGGAGCCGGCGACGGACAGCTTCCATGCGGCCGCGTTAGGCTGGCTCGCCACCTCGTCCTGCCTGCACGAAATCAAAAACAGCAAGATCTTCCCCGATACGCCGTTAACCACCGATGAACTGCTCAATATGCGAATGGACGAGCAGGAAGGCAAAAGCCTGCATTTTTCGGAAGTGGTGAAGGTGTTGGGGCAGGCTGACAGCTATTTTGCCGGCAGAAATATGCCGTCATTAAAAGAACAGCTGTCGCGGGGAATCGACGCCCTGGAGCGCGTGGAAAACTACGCCAACCTGCAGGCTGAAGATTACCGGCTGGACTGCCGCCAGGTACGCGACTATTTAGCGCTCTTCAGCCGCCAACTGCTCTCTCTCGAACAGCAGGAGTTGCCGGAGGAGATCGGCGCTGCGCCGGCCGACGCGGAAGCGGCGGAGGTGCCGGCCACCCTGCCTGGCAAATATATCCGTTCCCGGCAGGATGTCATTTTGCTGTTGGACCAGGTTTTGGACTATTTCCAAAACTATGAGCCCAGCCATCCGGCCCCCATTCTTATTCGACGTTCACAAAAAATGATCGGTATGGACTTCGCGACGATTGTTGAGGAGCTTTTGCCGGAATCTCTGGCCTCGTTAAATCAATTGTCCGGGAAGTAATTTTTCTCACAAAGGAGTTTTCCAATGGCTAAGGACTCAAGCTCTCAGAAATTTATCGGTAAAAATAACGCGCCCCGCGTGCAAATTGAATATGACGTAGAGCTCTACGGTTCACAAAAGAAAGTAGAGTTACCTTTTGTCACGGGGGTCATGTCCGATCTCTCTGGGCATCGGAAAAAACCTTTGCTGCCGATCGAAGAGCGGAAATTCCTGACGTTCGATCAGGACAATTTCAACGATCGCATGCGGGCCATTAAACCTCGTCTTCAATTTTACGTGGAGAATACCTTGAGTGAGGACGATGCGCTGCTGGACGTGGAATTAGAGTTTGAATCGATGGAGGATTTTTCGCCCGGCGCCATCGCCAAACGGGTTCCGCAGATGCAACGCCTGCTGGAGGCCCGCGAACATCTCACGGAACTGATCACGTATATGGATGGCAAATCCAGCGCGGAAGAGGTGGTGAAGAATCTGCTGGAGAAGCCCGATTTTCTGCATCGTTTGGTGACGGATGCACGTAAAACGGTCGCGGATGCAGAACAGGATGTGCAGGATTCCGGGAATAAAGGAGATGAGGAATGAGAGCGAGGCAACGACGCTATTCAGCTAAGCAGCAGGCAACGGCGGTCGCTGAAGTTGAAACGCAGGAAACGGAAAACGAGCTTGACGGTCTGCTCAAGCGTTCGTTCCGGCCCAGAACGAACGAGGCCTCAGAAGCGGTTCGTCGGGCCATCGGCACGCTGTCCGAATATGCCAACCAGGGCAAGGTCAAGGTCAGCCAGGATGTCGTATTGACCATTGAATCGCTGATCGCCCAGATTGACGAGCAGCTTTCGCAGCAGATGAACAATATCTTGCACCATAAGGAGTTCCAGAAGCTGGAGTCCGCCTGGCAAGGTCTGAGTTATCTGGTTGACAATACCAACGTCAGCGAAACGCTGAAGATTCGGGTATTGAACATCAGCCAGGATGAGCTGACGCGCAATCTGCGGCGCTACCGCGGATCGGCCTGGGATCAAAGCCCGGTGTTCAAACAAATTTATGAACAAGAGTATGGCCAGTTCGGTGGCGAGCCGTTCGGCTGCATCATCGGCGATTTTGAGTTCGATCACAGCCCGATGAGCGTGACGCTGCTGACGGAGCTGGCGAAAATTTCCGCCGCCTCGCACTGTCCGTTTATTTCCGCCGCTTCGCCGTCGCTGCTGCAGATGAGCAAGTGGAATGAATTGGGCAACCCGCGGGATATCGGCAAGATTTTCACCACGCCGGAATACGCTTCCTGGCGCCGCCTGCGCGAAAGCAACGATTCGCGTTATCTGGTGCTGACCATGCCGCGTTTCCTGTCGCGTTTGCCTTACGGTGCGAAGACCAACCCGATCGAAGAGTTCGCTTTCGAGGAGGCCGTCAGGCCGGATATGGATGATGATTTCTCCTGGGCCAACTCGGCGTATGCGATGGGCGTCAACATCAACCGCGCCTTCCATGAGTACGGCTGGTGTTCGAAAATCCGCGGCATCGAATCCGGCGGCTCGGTGGAGGAACTGCCCGCCTACGCGTTCCCTTCCGATGAGGGCGGTTATGAGCTGACGTGCCCGACGGAGGTCGCCATTTCCGATCGGCGCGAGCAAGAGCTGTCAGACGCCGGGTTCTTGCCTTTGGTGTATCGCAAACATTCTGATTTCGCCGCCTTTATCGGTTCTTGCACCATGCATGCCCCGGCGAAATATGAAGATCCGGATGCGACGGCCAACGCCAAGCTTTCTTCCCGGCTGCCGTACATTTTTGCCACGTGCCGCTTTGCACACTATTTGAAATGCATCGTACGCGACAAAATCGGTTCTTTCCGTTCCAGAGACGATATGCAGCTGTGGCTGAATGACTGGCTGATGAATTACGTGGATGGCGATCCTTCCGTGTCGACGGAAGCGACGAAAGCGCGTCGTCCATTGGCCGCCGCCGAAGTTCGCGTTGAGGATGTTGAAGACGATCCGGGTTATTACCGCGCACATTTCTATTTGCGCCCGCATTACCAGTTGGAAGGCATGACCGTGTCCTTGCGATTGGTATCAAAACTTCCGTCAGCCAAAAAAGATGGGAGCAGATAAGTCACGGCTGGTTATTGGTTTGGATATTGCCGACGTTAATTATTAAATGGCGTGGGTGAGAATTGATATTTCATTGAAATTTAGCGGCGTTATTCTCTGCGTCATGGCTATTTATTAATGGCTAATGGGTTCCCATTGTCGCTATTTCAATGATTGCGTAGGCAATATAACGACTTATCTGAGTAGATATTTCAATTAACGTAGTAGGACCTATCAGTCAAGGAGACAAAAATGAGCACTAAAGCTTTAGTAGACTATTTTTTGAAGATTGAAGGTGTTGACGGTGAATCCCCTGACCAAACTTATCCGGGATGGATTCAGCTGCAAGCCTGGCAATGGGCGGAGGAAAATGCCGGGCGCTGGGGATTCGGCAGCGGCGGTGGTTCCGGCAAAGTCGAAATGAAAGACTTTGAATTCCGTATGGTAAGCAATAAGGCTTCGCCGAAGCTGTTTCTGATGTGCGCCACCGGCGAGCATATTCCTCAGGCAAAACTTGTTTGCCGTAAATCAGGCCAGGGTCAGCAAGATTTTATTGCCGTGACCTTCAGTAACTGCCTGGTTTCCTCATTCAAGACCGTGGGTAATATGCCGCTGAACTCCACCATCGGTACTGAAATCGATACCGTGCTGCCAACCGATGTTATCAAGCTGAATTTCGCACGTATCGAAGTTGAGTACAAAGAGCAAAACAACGATGGCTCCATGGGTGCGGTGATTAAGACGGGGTATGACCTCAAGCTTAACGCCCGCATCTGATCATTGATGTCGTAACACTTATTGCAGGCCGTCTGCCCGCAGATCTTGCGGGCAGACACAATCATTACCGCGAGGTGTTAAGGAAGGTGCGAATAAGCAGGTCATTTCTT